>NZ_FOHT01000010.1:0-136201 GCF_900111425.1 Draconibacterium orientale
CGTTTTCTTTTCGGATTGTTATCGTAAGGTAAGAAGTTGTTAATTAAGGAACCGCCGTATACGAGAACCGTACGTACGGTGGTGTGAGAGGTCGGAAAATAAAGTAGGAGGAAAACTATTTTATTTTCCTCCTACTCGATCTGCTGAGTATTTTATAGATCCACAACTTTCAAATAAATCTGATTTTCCATTAAACTGGAAGCTTCTTCCGGAAAGTTATCGGAAATCGTTTTCCAGCCCTATTTGATGAAGTAATTAAACTCGTCGTTATTTCACTATTTCCATTGGCAAATTTACCAACTACGGTTCTATTATTTTAAACTTTAATTTGGTTTTGCTGATTTCCATCATTTCAAAAACGGCTGGTAAAAGGTTGATTTATGCCTGCATTTTTGTACCTTTTTAAAACAAACAGTAAACAGCAGCAGAATGAAATTATTACTTGAAAATATAAAAGAGCTGGTTCAGGTGGAGGATCAACCCGTTTTGTTCAGGGCCGGAAAAGAAATGGCAAAGGTGAATACCATAAAAAATGCTTTTCTGATTATCCGCGATGAAGTGATTGAGGATTTTGGGCCGATGGACCAGCTAAAAGACAAATATTTGGATGATGACCTGCTGATTGAGATTGATTGCTCGAACCGATTGGTTTACCCCAGTTTTTGCGATTCGCATACGCACCTGGTTTATGCAGCACCGCGCGAAAAGGAATTTGTGGACCGGATAAAAGGCCTGTCGTACGAAGAGATTGCCCGCCGGGGTGGTGGTATTTTAAATTCGGCAAAACTGCTGCACGAAACCTCGGAAGAAGAACTGTATGAAAGTGCCATGGAGCGCCTTTGGGAGATTGTAAAAATGGGAACCGGAGCCGTGGAAATAAAAAGCGGGTACGGCCTGAATACCGAAGACGAATTGAAAATGTTGCGTGTAATTCAACAGATTAAACGCACTTCGCCCATTTGTGTGCGTGCGAATTTTCTGGGGGCTCACGCTATTCCGCTGGGGTATAAAAATAATCCATCGGAATATGTCGATATCATCATCAACGAAATGATTCCGCAGGTTGCTGCCGAAGAACTGGCCGATTTTATTGATGTGTTTTGCGATCAGGGCTTTTTCTCGGTAGAGGATACTGAACGTATTCTTATGGCCGGATTAAAATATGGCTTGCGGCCAAAAATTCACGCGAACGAACTGGGATTAACCGGCGGTATCCAGGCCGGGGTGAAATACAACGCACTTTCGGTCGATCACCTGGAATATGTGGGCGAAGATGAAATTGCCGCGCTCATAGATTCGGAAACGATGCCGACTGTTTTGCCGGGAGCTGCTTTCTTTCTGAATATGAAATTGTCGCCGGTGCGCGAAATGATTGAAGCCGGTTTGCCGGTAGCGCTGGCATCCGATTTTAACCCCGGTTCGTCGCCCAGCGGAAACATGAGCCTGATTTCGGCAATGGGCTGCATTAACTTTAAAATGTTGCCCGAAGAAGTGATTAACGCCACCACACTAAATACAGCCTATGCCATGGGAATTAGCGAAAGCTACGGAAGTATTGCCCGCGGAAAAATTGCGAATCTGTTTATTACCACTGAAATACCGGGAATTGAATATCTGCCGTATGCCTACGGTTCAAACCTGATAGAAACGGTTATCATTAACGGCGAGGTTCAAAACTTTTAGGCTTCGACACCACTCAGCGTGATTGTTTTTAATTCTACTTTTACAGATTATCTTTATATCAGATTTTATGGATTTTTACCGCTTTGAAGAGCAATGTAATTAGGTTAAGGCTGTAAGCCTTTGTTAATTCAGCCCAAGGCGACGCCTTGGGGCCAACGATTGATGTTTTTGGTCGCCCTGAAAGGGCAGCTAAATTGCCTTTTGGGATTAGGGGAAAACAGATTGATTTTATTAATAGATTAATGAATCTGTTGAAGTGGAATTAATCACTGCAAAAAATCATAAGCTAAATCTTTTGCTATTTATACATTCGCATAAATTGTCATTTCGACGAGTAGGCGAGGAGAAATCTGTTGCAAAACGAAGAGATTTCTCACTGTGTTCGAAATGACAGAAATAAACCGAAACAAAATGAAAAAAATAATCGAATGCGTTCCCAACTTCTCTGAAGGGCGTGATATGAGTATAATCAAGGAAATTACCAATGCCATTGAAAGTGTGGCCGATATTAGTTTGCTGGATGTCGATCCCGGAAAAGCAACCAACCGTACTGTAGTCACTTTTGTAGGTACGCCCGATGATGTGATTGAAGCTGCATTCCGTGGAATAAAACGCGCTGCCGAGTTAATCGATATGCGACAGCACAAAGGAGAGCATCCCCGTTTTGGTGCCACCGATGTTTGTCCGCTGGTGCCGGTGGCTAACGTAAGCATGGATGAAGCCATAGAATATGCACGAAAACTGGGGCAGCGTGTTGGCGAAGAACTCGGAATTCCGGTGTTTAGCTACGAGTTTGCCGCTTTTAAAGAAGAACGCCGCAGTTTGGCCAATTGCCGTTCAGGCGAATACGAAGCCTTGAAAGAGCGCATCACAACAGAAAAATGGAAACCTGATTTTGGCCCCAATGAATGGAACGACAGAGTTGCCGGAAGTGGTGCAACAGCTATTGGGGCCCGCAACTTTTTGGTAGCTTACAATATCAATCTGAATACAACATCAACACGCCGTGCCAATGCTATTGCTTTTGATATTCGCGAAGCCGGACGTGTAAAACGCGAGGGAAACCCCATTACCGGAAAAATTGTAACCGATGAAAATGGTGAGCCGGTTCGTATTCCGGGCAGCCTGAAAAAGACCCGCGCCATTGGCTGGTACATCGAAGAATATGGTGTGGCTCAAATCTCCATTAACCTAACCGACATAACCGTTACACCGGTATATGTGGCTTTTGATGAAACCTGCAAAAAAGCAACCGAACGTGGAATTCGTGTTACAGGTTCGGAGTTGGTGGGTTTGATTCCATTACAGGCGATGCTGGACGCCGGAAAATATTTCCTGCGCAAACAAGAACGTTCAACCGGTATTTCGGATGAAGAGCTTATAAAGATTGCCATCAAATCATTGGGGCTGGATGAACTGGCACCTTTTGATCCGAAAAAGAAAATCATTGAATATGTGATCGAAGATAAATCAGTGAAAAAGCTGGTTGATATGACTTTAACACAGTTTAAAGATGAAACAGCTTCGGAATCGCCGGCTCCGGGAGGTGGTTCCATTTCGGCTTATGTTGGTGCTTTAGGTGGCGCTTTGGGAGCGATGGTGGCCAATCTTTCGGCACATAAACGTGGTTGGGACGAGCGTTGGGAAGAATTCTCTGATTGGGCTGAAAAAGGCAAATATTACCACAGCGCCTTGCTGAATTGTGTGGATGAAGATACCGATGCATTTAATAAAATTATGGCCGCTTTTGGATTGCCAAAATCCAGCGATCAGGAAAAAGCCGAGCGCAAACAAGCCATTCACGATGCTACAAAAAATGCCATTGAAGTGCCACTAAAAGTAATGCAACTGGCGCACGATTCATTGGAAGTAATGCAGGCGATGGCAGAAGTTGGTAATCCGAATTCGGTTTCCGATGCCGGGGTAGGAGCCTTGTGTGCACGAACAGCTGTTCATGGTGCCTACCTGAATGTAAAAATTAATGCAGCTGGTTTTGCTGATGCAGATTTTCTGGAAAAGGCTTTGGAAACAGCTGAGAACTTACTAAAAGCGGCAAAAGAAAAAGAGGCTGCAATTCTGGCAATTGTGAAGCTTAAAATAGAAGGCTAAAATCCTTTGAGAAACTTTGTGACCCACTTCGTGTACTTTGTGGTTAGAAATTTAACCACGAAGTTGCGCAAAGATCGCTCAAAGTTTCACAAAGTATGCTGAACAAATTAAGGCGTTGAAGCCAAATTTTATCGCCTTAATTTTTGAATTTTATCGGCAACCGTGCCACGTTCGGTCCATCGAATAATTTGGAACAAGAAGTTGAGAACTTTCCCGGGATCGGTTATCAGCCGGGTTTTATCAGCAACTTTTTTGTCTCTGACTTTAATCGTTTCGGGCCAGTCGTTTTTGTCAACAGCAACAATTTCTTTGGCAAAGTTCCAGGCACCATCCCGCGCAATTTTCATACTAAAATCTACCAGAAAATTATCGGCCTGACCCAGCCACAAAAGCAACTTTCGGAGAAAAGGCCAAATGGAAGAGAGCCCGTTTTGCACTTCATCTACCATCGATGCCAAAATCTCGTTTATCCGTTTAAAATCATCTTCCAGTTCAACAATGTTAGTGTTGTTTGAAATTTCAGCGGCCGCAATGCCAAGATCAAGGTTAATGTGTGCGTTCATTCCCAGTAAAAGGTGTTGAACCACCAGATGGTTATTGTTTTTGGCTTCAGTAAAGGCAATGTTCCATGAGTGAGTTACCGGGTTATTCTTCCCGGCAAAATACGCATCGATGTAGCGTTTGGCAAAAACAACATCAAGCTTTTCCATTCGCGGGCCGTCATCAAAATAATTATTCTGGATTTCCTCTTTTACCTTAATCGTTACCTTTTGGTAGAGTACGGCAAAATAACCCAGCGTACTTCCGGTTCTCAAAGACTCTTCAATAATGGAATTCAGTGCAAGAATAACATCATCAATATTTTCGATTGGTTTCATTTAGTGCATCATTTGGTTGCGTTATAATTAAGCAACAAAAAACAGGGGTAAGTGTTGAAATTATGCGCTAAGCGGACCAAACCGCAAAGTGCACAAAGCAATGGAATGACAGTATTGTTTAATTGTTTTCGTGTGGCTGAAAGTTCTTTTGCATACTGATAAGCACAACAATTCCCAGTCGTGTTAAAGCAAATACCAGAATGCCGCACAAAGGAGCAATCAATGCTATTTTTAGTCCGTCAGCAAAAACACTTGGCGCTACATCGCCCATTGCCTGAACTTTATCGAAGATCATAATAAGTCCGAAAACGCGCCCCAAAAATCCCCAGGCAACTGCAAACCAGCTTATTTGCTTCATTAATTCAATGGTTTTGTATTTTTCTCCTTTCATTAATATTCCGCGTACAAACAGCCCGATAAGTACAAAAAATGTCAGTAAAATAATGTAGGTAAAAGCAGGACCGCCTTCGTTAAGTTTGTCGATAATTGCATTCATAATTTTAGTTTTAAATAAATACTAATCAAATGTACGTCAGAAAATGATGGCATTTATTTTATTGCGACAGATGGAACATTCTATGCGCGTTTTTTCAAAATTAATCTTATAAACCGAAAACGGAATGTTGTAAATGCAACAAAACGATGAAAACCCGTAATTCGTCGCTAAAAAAATGCCGGTTCACGAAAATTAAGTAGTATTGTATTAATGAACTTTTGGAAGAAAATAAATTTTAAAACGATCCTTTTTCATTCGCTGTTTTGGGTGGCGGTGTGGTTTTTCTTTTTCTATTTTTTTAGCTATAATTCGGATAAAGTGGATTATGCACTGTGGTTTTCGAGCGGGTTATTGCCCTTAACCATTGGCGTTACCTATTTTGTAAATTACCGCCTAATTCCGCGGTATTTGCTGGCCAAACGTTATTGGAAATTCGCACTGTACAGCTTTTATACCTTCGTTTATATTTCATACGTTATCTCTTTGCTTATTTATACCTGCCTGATTTTGGTACTTAAATTCAACCTGAACGAGATGCCGCCAATGAGCAAAAATTTCTTCTTTGTTTTGCTGCTGGTTATTATCGTTGTTGGTGTAATTAGTTTTGTAAGCATATTAAACCAGAGTTTTAAAACCGCTACAGCAAATAAGGAATTGCAGAACAAAATTCTGGAAACGCAACTTCAGTTAAAGGAGCAGGAGTTGCTTTATTTGAAGCGCCAGATTCATCCGCATTTTTTGTTTAATACTTTAAATACCATTTACGGTTTTGCCTTGAAACAGTCGAAACAAACGCCCGATATTATTCTGAAACTCTCGAATTTGCTCGATTATATATTGTACCAGGTAAATAAACCGCTGGTAAGTTTGAAAGAAGAAGTGCTTCATATTCAGGAATACATTGAGCTGGAGAAAGTGCGTTTTCAAGACACCTTGAAAGTAGATTTTCAGTCGTCGGAAGTGAAGGAGGAAATTCAGGTGGCGCCAATGTTACTGATTCCCTTTGTTGAAAATGCCTTTAAACATGGTAACTTAGTGGATGGATTTTTGCAAATTAAAATTGAGGTGCAGGTTGACAATGACTGCCTGGAATTTGAAATTGCAAATTCGTTTATTAATGAGGATAACGCACACAAAAATGGCGGGCTGGGATTGCTGAATATCAGAAAACGGCTGGATTTGAATTATCCGCGAAATTATGAATTAACACACGAGATAAAAGAGAACTGGTATCGCGCGAAACTAGTTATTTGCGACCTGGCAAAAAACGAACAATCGAACCGGAAAGATGAGTAAAAAAATACCTTGCATAATAGTTGACGATGAGCCCATGGCACGTGAAATTCTGAAGAGCCACCTCCGGAAAATTGAAACGGTTGAAATTGTTGCGTTGTGTAAAAATGCTATCGAGGCTTTTAATGTGATCAGCAACCAGTCGGTTGACCTGATTTTTCTTGATATAAATATGCCGGAGATTTCGGGGCTGTCGTTTGCCAAATCCATTAACAATTCGGTGAAAGTAATTTTTACCACAGCCTATCGCGAGTATGCGGTTGACGGTTTTGATTTGCAGGCCGTGGACTATTTGCTGAAACCCATTTCGTTTGGCCGGCTGATGCAAAGTATTAATAAATACCTGAGCGAAAATCAGCAGGTAGATTTTGATGAACCTGTACGAATTGAGCCCGAAAAAAGTGAGTCGATATTTGTTCGCTCCGACCGCAAAATGATTAAAATAAATTTCCCGGAGATCCTGTATATCGAAAGCCTGGCCGATTACATAAAAATTCATTTAAGGGATAAAACCATTGTAACACGCGAAACCATCTCGAGCATTGAAGCCAAATTACCACAGCACGATTTTTTGCGGGTACACCGCTCGTTTATTGTGGCCGTAAGGGCAATTAGCTCGTTTACTGCCGAAATCATTGAAGTTGGTAAAAAGCAAATTCCGGTAAGTCGCAGTTATAAAGATGCAGTGCTGAAAAAGCTTCAATCCTGAATGTTTTTCATTAGTACGATTTCTATATTAATTTAAGTAGGGGAGAGATGCTGAATCGAGTTCAGCATGACGTTTCAATTTATTTACTGTGTTTGTTCTGGCGTCAACCTGAACTTGATTCAGGGTCTTTAATTGTCTGTACAAAGACGAGAGGTTGTTGTAAAACATGATCCATTTATAATATATATGACCACTCAGTCATTTTATTATTTTTACATTTGTGACTGAGCAGTCATAATTATGCCAAAAGAAACATTTATAAAGCTGAAGGAGGAAAAGAAAAAGCAGATTACCGATGCTTTTTTGAGGGAGTTTGCGGTGAAAACCTACGACGAAGCTTCCATTTCGATGGTGGTAAAAAGGTTGGGAATTGCCAAAGGCAGCGTTTACCAATATTTCAATGATAAACTCGATTTGTTTATGTATCTGGTAAACGAATCGGTGGCTGTTAAAATAAAGTACACCGAAGCCGTTAAACGCGAAAATTACCCCGACTTTTGGGCTTTCTTTTCAGCTTTGTACGAACACGGATTTCGTTTCGATGACGAGAATCCCTTGCACAGCCATTTTTTGCATAACCTAACCCAAAATCTTAATTCGCCTTCCATAAAACATTTGTATAACGAATTGCTTTCGCAGGTGGTGGCAGCTTTTGAAAATATGGTGGAATATGAAGTGGAAAAAGGTTTATTCCGTTCTGATATTCCGATAAATACACAGGGATTTTTTTTGTATAAACTGGGCGTAAGTATTCAGGAGCAACTGGAAGTGACAGGAATAATTCACCCCAAGGAAAGTATTGAAAAGCTGCAGCCGGTTTATTTTGGGAAAAAGAACGATTTAATGCAAGTGGTTGCTGATTATATAAAGCTGGCCAGACGGGCTTTTGATAAAAACTAAACGAATGATACAGGTTGAAAATTTGGTGTTTCAATACCCCGGAAATGATGAACCAACGTTAAAGGGGCTTGATTTTTCGATTGCCAAAGGCGACATTTTTGGTTTTCTCGGGCCATCGGGAGCCGGGAAAAGTACCGCGCAAAAAGTTCTGTACAAAATTCTGGAAGGCTACAAAGGACAGGTGAATATTGATGGGAAAAATCTTTCGGAATGGAACAATTCGTATTTTGAACGAATCGGCGTTGGTTTTGAGTTGCCCAACCATTACCTGAAGTTAACGGGGAAAGAAAACCTGGAGTTGTTTGCGGCTTTCTACCCAAGTGGTGAAAAACAAAACAATGCACAGCTGTTTGAAATGGTTGATTTGCAAGATGCCATGGACAAGCCGGTTGAAACCTATTCGAAAGGCATGAAAATGCGCCTGAATTTTATCCGGGCCATACAACACGATCCTGATATTTTGTTTTTCGATGAGCCAACCACCGGCCTCGATCCGGTGAATGCACGTAAAATAAAACAGCATATTCTGGATTTGAAAAACCGGGGTAAAACCATTTTTGTAACTACGCATAGTATGGAAACCGCCGATGGTATTTGCGATCGTGTGTCGTTTATTGTAGATGGGAAGTTGGTGCTTACCGACACTCCTCGCAACCTGAAGAGTATTTACGGTAAAGAAGCGGTAACCGTTGAGCTGAAAAACGGGCAGTCGGAAGAGTTTCCGCTGAAAGACCTTGGTGTAAATCCGAAATTTCTGGACTTTATAAAGCAGGATGAGGTAAAACGCATTCATACGCTGGAAGCTACTTTGGAAGAGGTTTTTATTCGTGTAACCGGAAAATCGTTGGGTGATGAATAGTTTTGGCTCGCAACTAAAATGGCAGTTTATTTTGCTGCAAAAGAACAGCATTATAACAATCAGTTTTGCTGTAACATTGGTATATGGCCTTCTATTATATTTCTTAAGAGACATTGGCAGTTTGGATAAATTGCTGATTGCTCTTGTGCTGAACGATCCGTCGGTAATTGGTTACTTTTTTATTGCACTGGCCATTTACATCGAGATGAAACACCGGATTTTGCAGGCCATTTTTGTAACGCCGTTTAACCTGCATCATCTGTTTTTGTCGAAAGTTATTTCGGTCTCGTTAATCGGGATGGTGTGTTCGTTGGGGTTGGCATTTTCCGTAAAAGGATTTCACTTTAATATCGCCTGGTATGCAATTGGTTCGCTTTCCATCTGTGTTCTTTCTTCGTTGTTGGGCTTGTATATGCTTACATTTTCCAACGAGTTCTTAAAATTTGCCATGACCTCAATTCCTGTTTTTCTGATATTTGTAAACCTGCCACTTCTTCAATATTTAAATGTTGTTGAAATGGGATTGGTGAAATACATTTTTCCCATTCAGGGAAGTCTCGATCTGATTGATTATTCGGTAAGCGGCACAGCAATTAATTTTGCATTTGCAATCGCATCAATTGTGGTGTTTATTCCGTTTTTTTACTGGCTTGCATTTCGCCGCTTTTCACGAAAAATTGTTCATCAATAAAACACCGGAGATGAAAAAGTTATTAAAACTGGCTTTTACTGATTTTAAGCTGATTTTTCGCGATCCGTCGCTGAGATCGTTTTTGGTGTTGCCCGTAATTCTGTTTGTGCTTATTATTTGGGGCGTGCCTCCTTTAATCGAAAAATACGATTTTTTGTTTCCGTACCTGTCGTTGTTTTTGGTGGTTGGCGTTATCGAAAACACCCAAATGTTTTGCTTTATAAATACCATGGTTTTGATAGACGAAAAAGAGTCGGATGTGGCAAAAGTTTATGGAGTTGTTCCGTTAAGCAAGATGGAATATGTGTTTTCCCGTTTTTTGCTTCCGTACCTGTTTACTGTTGTTTTGAACCTGATTTTATTATTTGTTCAAACAATTTGCGATATTTCGACGGCATCAGCACTGCTTATTTCGTTTCTGGCTGCGCTGGTGGTGCCGGTTTATGCCTTGGCAATAAATTCACTTGTGCAAAACCGCATGCAGGGAATGGTGTATGTAAAAGCATTTAATATGCTGGTGTTGATTCCGCTTGCTGCCTTTTTTGTTCCCGAAAAGTTCGTGCATTGGTTTGGTGTTTTTCCAACGCACTGGGTATTTCAGGCAATCGATCGGGCAACACAAAACCTGTCGATAGGAGTATTTGCGGCCATTGGATTTGTTTTTTTCCTTGCTTTGTTGTGGTTGGTAAGCCGAATTTTTGTACGGAAACATTTTGTGTAAAAGCTTCTACCAAATTCCACTCAATCCATCTTCCAGCGCTTTTTTGTAGCTTTCGCGGTTAAATTCGTACAAAAACGGTGCTTTATGGGCGCCGCCGGTTTTTCGCTCATTCAGTTTGTTCAGAATTTTATACGATAATATTTTTCGCTGAAAATTTCTACGGTCGAGTTCGCGTCCCAATATCGTTTCGTAAAGTTTTTGCAATTGCGGCATGGTAAACTTCCGGGGCAGCAATTTTAATCCAATGGGTTGCTGATTTAGTTGAATGCGCAAGGTTGTCAGTGCTTTATCGATAATATCCTTATGGTCGATAAACATCTCAACATCGGCAAAGGGGCTTATCCATTCGCAGGATTCCGAAAGTGCATCGGGCTGGGGATTTACTTTCGAGAATTCAACCAGGGCATAAAATCCAACTGATATGAAACGTTTTTTGAAAAATGCTACAATTTCAGGTGGTTTATTTTTTAAAAATTCAGGATCGTCTTTTTTGGGTTTATCCCTGTACGGGTCGCTAAACACATTAAACTGTTTCAGAAAAATGTTGTCCAATCCGGTTCGTTCTTTAAGCGTGCGCTCGGCTGCCTGCTCCAATGTTTCTTCGTGCTTTAAAAAACCACCGGGCAAACCATAGGCATCCGTATGTTTTAACCGAAGCATTAAAACCTTTAGTTCATTATCGTGAAAACCAAATATTACACAATCTAAAGAAATATGATCGAGTACCTCTGAAACGTTGAGTTGATGTTTATTAGCCAATGTATAAATATTTAAAAAAACACAAAATAACCGATTTTTTTTGAATCTCAGCTGCTTCCGCGAACTTAGATGGGTTGGCGGTTAAAAGCAATGACATTTACATGTTTTTTGAGACATGCTTCTGGAATGGCAGTATCCGTTTTTTTTGAAACGCTTTTTTTGCAATTAATTCACACGTTTACGAAATTCCGAAGGATTCATGCCCACTTTCTTTTTAAATATCAAACTGAAATAGTGAATGGTTTGAAAGCCAAGCTCAAGGCTGATCTCCTTAATGCTTTTATCGGTAGAAATCAGCAGTTCTTTGGCACGTATTATACGCAGTTGCAAATGATACTGGCCGGGCGAAACACCGGTGTATTTTTTAAACATTTTACGAAAATACGAATAGCCAACATTGTGCCGGCATGCCAATTCCTCTAAGTCGAATTCCTGCGCCGCATTTTGTCGCATTAAAAAACGTACTTCTTCAATTACCTTCGAAATCTGCTTTCCGGAGAAACCTTTTCGTTTTTCAATTGAAATAATGTAACCCAGCAGTTTTACCACCATTCCTGATGCGATTTGCTGATAGCCGGGGTGTTCTTTTTCAATCAGGTCGAATATTTTTAAATACGAATCGATAATATCTTCGCGAATGCCACATTGTATAACCGGTTGCCGTACCGAGAATGTGGGGTGTTTTAATAGATGGCTGGCTACACTCCCGTTAAATCCTACATAGTTTTCTACCCAGCCTGTTTTTTTTAGGGGGCGATACCGGTGCCATTCATCCGGGAAAATAACGAGCAAACTTCCCGGCTTTACCTGGAATTTTCCGGCTGAATTTTCAAATATTCCTGTGCCTTCTGTTATGTAATTCAATTGAAATTCATGAAGAACCCGTCCGTTTTTCCATTCAAAATAATATTCCGACGGATGTTCTTTGGTTGGGTAATGTGTATTGGCTTTTATTCGGGCATATCCGGCCACCTTTAAATATAAGCCCCAGTTTATATCCTCTTCACTTGTTGTTAGATATTTAAAATACTCGTTCATTTAAATTGTGCCAAAAAATATAAATTATTTGCCAGTTTCTGTATTGATGCGCAAGAAAAAGCATAATATTTTTGACTTGTCTTTACATAACAGAACTTAAAACTTTTATAAACCAATTAAAAATTAATCAAAATGCAGGCTCTACTCGGAATTATTTTTCATTCGCTTGGAGGTATGGCATCCGGAAGCTGGTATATGCCGTATAACTGGGTGAATAAATGGCGGTGGGAAATCTACTGGATTACAGGCGGAATATTCTCGTGGCTGATTATGCCTTATCTGGCTGTTGTTTTTACGATACCCGACTGGCAGGGAATTCTTCAATCAGCCGAAGGAAGTGTTATCCGCAATACCTACATAATGGGATTACTTTGGGGGATTGGCGGATTAACCTATGGTTTGGCCATTCGCTATCTGGGTATGTCGCTGGGTAATTCCGTATTGTTAGGAATAACTTCAGTGGTTGGGTCGCTGGGCTTACCTATTTTGCGTAATATTCCGGGAGTTGCCGATTTGCTCCCCGCAGGACTTTCTTTCTCCGACCTTTTTGGTAGTACCGGCGGTAGAATTGTGTTACTGGGTATTGTTATTTTGGTAGTTGGAATTATTTTGAGCGGACGCGCCGGAATTATGAAAGACCGCGATTTGGCAGGGAATAAGGAAGGTGTTAACGAAGAATTTAAACTGGCAAAAGGACTTATTATAGCCGTTATTTCGGGTGTTTTAAGTGCATTTTTTAGTTTCGGAATCGATACCGGAAAAGAAATGGCAGAAGTGGCCCGGTCGATGGCTGTGGAGCAGAACTATTCTTTTATAACAGAAAATGGCAACGGATTTAAATATCTCTTCGAAAACAACATTATATTTTTTGTGATTTTGTGGGGTGGTTTAACAACCAACTTATTGTGGTCGCTTGCGCTGATCTTAAAAAATAAAACCGGCAGCGATTTTGTCAACAAAAAAACACCATTGCTGCGTAACTATCTTTTCTGTGCCTTGGCAGGAACCACCTGGTTTCTTCAGTTCTTTTTTTACGGAATGGGCGAAACGAAAATTGGCAACGGCGCCAGTTCGTGGACACTGCACATGGCAACCATTATTCTTACTGCCAACTTGTGGGGATTTTACCGGAAAGAGTGGAGAAGTGTTTCACGGAAGGCTTTCAATATGATTCTTGTCGGAATCGGAACCATTCTGTTGTCGGTTATCGTAATAGGAATTGCCAAATGGTTATATCCTGAATTAAATGCCCTGGGATAATGGAACGGATAGCTTTTAAAATGTACCTCAACGAAGGGCAAAAGGAAGAATATAAAAAACGACACGCTGAAATTTGGCCCGAGCTGAAACAATTGCTGAAAGAGGCCGGCATAAGCGAATATTCGATTTTTTTTGATGACGAAACAAACACCTTGTTTGCATTTCAGAAGGTAACTGGCGAAAGTGGTTCGCAGGATTTGGGAGCAACTGAAATTGTACAAAAGTGGTGGACTTATATGAAAGACATCATGAAATCAAATTCGGATAATTCGCCTGTTTCGGTTCCACTGGAGGAAGTTTTTTATATGGAATAAATAGAAATCGATAAGACAATAATTATGAGTGAATTAATAAAAAAAGCTTACGAAATAGCTAAAGAACAATATGCTGCAATTGGTGTAGATACTGATGCTGCTTTGAAAAAAATGAACGAATTAACCATATCGCTGCACTGTTGGCAAACCGATGATGTTGGTGGTTTTGAAACACCCGATGCAACACTTTCAGGTGGAGGTATTCAAACTACCGGAAATTATCCCGGTAAAGCAAAATCAGTTGCCGATGTTCGTCAGGATTTGGAGAAAGTAATGTCGTTGCTTCCCGGAAAACAACGTGTAAACCTGCATGCCATTTATGGCGAGTTTGGAGGCGAAGTGGTTGATCGTGACCAGATAGAATTGAAGCATTTCCAGGGCTGGATCGACTGGTGTAAAGAGCAGGGAATAGGTATGGATTTTAACGGTACTTTCTTTGCGCATCCGAAAGCCTCCGATGGTTTTACCTTGTCGAGTAAAAATGAAGAAACCCGTAAGTTTTGGGTAGAGCACCTGAAACGTTGCCGGGCTATTTCGGCTGAGACCGGAAAACAACTGGGAACGCCTTGTGTACACAATACGTGGGTGCCTGACGGATCAAAAGATACACCGATTGACAGAAACGGGTATCGCACTTTGCTGCAAAAATCGCTGGACGAAGGTATGGCTGTAAAGTATCCGAAAGAACACATGAAAGATGCTGTTGAAAGTAAAACTTTTGGTATCGGGTTGGAATCGATGACAGTTGGCTCAAATGAATTTTATGTGGGTTATGCCGTGAAAAACAATATCCTGATGTGTATCGACAATGGTCACTATCACCCAACCGAAATTGCTGGTGATAAAATTTCTGCCGTTCTTCAGTATATTGACGGTTTGTTGCTTCACGTAACCCGTCCTGTACGTTGGGACTCTGACCACGTAGTTACACTTAACGAGGAAATCCAGCTGATTGCATCAGAAATTGTACGTAACGATTTTATGAGTCGGGTAAATGTAGGGCTCGATTTTTTCGATGCATCTATAAACCGTATTGGTGCTTATGTAACCGGTACACGTGCTGCCCAAAAGGCGTTCTTAATTGCCATGTTGGAGCCAACTAATGATTTGGTTGCCATTGAGGAAGCCGGAAAAAATTTCGAGCGTTTGGCAATGCTGGAAGAACTAAAAACAATGCCGTTCAGCGCTGTTTGGGATTACTACTGTTTGCAGGAAGGCGTCCCAACCGGAATGGCTTACATTGGTGAAATTCAACAGTACGAAAAAGATGTGCTGTTAAAAAGATAAGTTGAGTTTATAACTGGAATCCTTTTTTGCCTGATAGTAAGGTGGAAAAGGATTTTTTATTACCTGCAAAAATGACCGAAGTAATAGCTGTTTTCGACATAGGAAAAACCAATAAAAAAATATTGTTGTTCGACAGTAACTTCAAAGTTGTGAAACAACACGAAGAGAAGTTTCCGGTGATAACCGACGACGATGGATTTGAATGCGACGACATTGATTTGATTACATCGTGGATAGGTAAAAGCCTGCAAGAAATTGTAGCCGACATTGCGTATGATTTAAAAGGGGTAAACTTTTCAACTTACGGAGCATCGCTGATGTTTTTGGATGAGAAAGGACAGCGCCTTGCACCGGTGTATAACTATTTGAAGGAAGTGCCGGAAACGATTGCAGCGAGTCTTTTCGAACAGTATGGAGGTAAAAATGAATTTTGCCGAAAAACGGCCAGTCCGGCGTTGGGGCTGCTGCTGAATTCCGGTATTCAGATTTTATGGCTGAAAAACCAAAAGCCTGCCGTTTACGATAAAGCAAAAGCGGTGTTGCATTTCCCACAATTTTTGTCGTACACTTTGTCGAAACAAATAGTATCGGAGCCTACATCAATCGGTTGTCATACTTTTATGTGGGATTTCGATCAAATGAAATACCATCAGTGGATTGCTGATAACGAAATTGCTTTGCCGGAACCTGTTAACAACGATGTGGTTTTTCCGGCCTGCGTGGGAGGAAAAGAAGTAAAAGTAGGAACCGGGATTCACGACAGTTCGGCTTCGTTGGTGCCTTACTTGAAGGCCAGTCCTGCAAAATTCATCCTCGTTTCAACCGGAACATGGTGCATTAACATGAACCCATACAACAAAGAGCCCTTAACTGCCAGTGAACTGGAACAGGATTGTTTGTGTTTCTTAACTCCAAACAAAGAGCAAGTGAAATCTTCGCGTTTGTTTATGGGGCATTTTCACGAAGTTTGGGCCGAAAAGCTGGCCAAACATTTTGGTGTTGCGCAAGACCGGTTTAAAAAGGTGAAAAACGATCAGGAATTGGTTGATACGCTTTCAAACAAATATGGCGAAAGCTCCGTATATTTTCCCACAGGCAAGGAAAGTTTCGAGGATGGTTTAAAATTGGTTGATCTGAGTATCTTTGCAAATTACGAGGAAGCCTACACCCAGTTGATGATCGATCTGACAGCACTTTGTGTAACTAGTATTAATCTGGTTATTCCTGAAAATGATGATTCAGAGATTCTTTATGTTTCAGGAGGTTTTGCCCGAAACCCAATTTTTATCGGCTTGCTGAAAAAAAGTTTACCGGCTAAAAAAGTTCTGATCTCAGAAGTTGATAACTCCAGTGCCTTGGGGGCTGCAATGGTTATTTCCGATACTTTTTCGGATGCTGATGTGTCGAAGCTTGATCTGGGGATTCAAAAGTAAGAATGCAATAATTTACAAGACAGAAGACGAATAGTTTAAAATTTAGAAAATGAGAAAATTGAATACGAAGTGGATGCATCCGCGTGATCAGATCATCATGATTATTGATAAGATTTACAAAGGAGGACTGACGACAACTTCCGGAGGTAATATCTCGATAATTGACGATGATGGGGATGTGTGGGTAACACCTTCGGCTATTGATAAAGGAACGCTGCGCCCTACAGATATTGTTTGTGTGAAAAAGGATGGAACCATCGAAGGGCGCCATAAGCCGTCATCGGAGTATCCGTTTCACATCGCCATTTACAAATGCCGTCCGGAGATTAAAGCCGTAATTCACGCGCACCCGCCGGCATTGGTTTCGTTTAGTATTGTTCGTCAAATTCCAAATACCAATGTAATTCCGCAGGCAAAACATGTTTGCGGGCCAATTGGTTATGCGCCATACGCTTTGCCCGGAAGTAATGAGTTGGGCGATGTAATTGCCGATGAGTTTGCAAAAGGAGTAAACGCCGTAATTATGGAAAACCACGGAACAGTGGTGGGCGGAAGTGATTTAAGTGATGCTTTTCAGCGTTTCGAAACCATGGAATTTTGTGCGCGAACACTGATAAACGGAAGCACAATTGGTAAGCCGAATTATTTATCGGATGAGCAGATTGATGCATTTGAGAATCAGATTCCACGGTTATTGCCCGAGATGGAGAAAGTGGAACATCCATCGGACGAGCGAGCTATTCGGGAGCAGATACAGCGTATTGTTTTACGCGCCTGCGATCAGGGAATGATGATCAGCTCATACGGAACTGTTTCGGTGCGATGGAAAGGCGATGACTTTCTGATTACACCTACCAATGTTGCACGTTGGGATATTCAGTTAAAAGACATTGTGCAGATTAAAGATGGTAAACGCGAGCCCGGAAAGCTTCCGAGTCGTTCAACATGGCTGCACCAGGAAATTTACAAACGTTTTCCGCACATCAATTCCATCATTCTTACGCAAACACCTTACCTGATGGCTTACAGCGTAACAGGTGAAAAAATTGATGTTCGAACTATTCCGGAGAGCTGGATCTTCCTGCAAGACATTCCGAATGTACCGTTTGGTTCTCACTTTGCCGGCGAAGAAACCATTTTGAGTACCTTGGGAGAAAATACACCGGCAGTAATCATTAACAACGATTCGGTACTGGTAACCGGCGATAAATTACTGGGTACATTCGATAAACTGGAAGTGGCAGAGTTTAGTGCTAAATCGCTTACCATGGGAGCATCGCTCGGGAAATTGGTTCCAATCAATCAGGAACAGATTGAAGATTTAAGGAAGAAATTTCTATCGTAACGATATATAATGAAAAGGGCTGCGGTTGCAGCCCTTTTTTTATGAAAATTTTTCGCATCGTCTAATTTCCCCAGCTTAACATTTGAGCTGTTTTCCCTTTGTAAGGGAAAATGTCGATAGACAAAAGGGTAGAGTTTGTATTTTATATTCTTTACCCTTCATCCTATCGGGAGCTCCCCTTAAAATGGGAGCATGATCAAAGATATTCTGTAGTGTTACAAAATTATTCACTTTCAATCCCATTCATGAATCTCGGAGTAATGAATATTTTATGCTTGTTGGTTTTTAAAACGTTCCAAAAATAGCGTACTTCTCGCTGTTGCAATACACCTGGCTGTAAATAAAAAATCCTTCACGACTGGTTTCCATTTTGCGGTTGAGGTGAAGTATCGGGTGCCCTTCTTTTACATTCAGGTATTCCTGAATTTTCTTGTCAGCCAAAATGGCCATCAATCGCTGCTCGCCACCGGTAACTTCAATGTCGTACATGGTGCGCAAAATGTTAAACAAGGATTTATTCTCGAGGTTACGGCTGATAAAACGACGCAGGTTGATGTTGGGCATCATGGTAATATCATAAAAAACCGGCTGCTTGTTCATAATGCGCAATCGCTCGAAATAAATACAACCAAATTCTTCCTCATTATTCAAGAGCGGATAGGCAAGATTTGTGGTATCCCACTGCCGGATCTCCGGTTTTACAATTATCTCAGTAATAAGGTTTTCCTGTCCAACAGCACTCGTTGTTCCCGATAACGACAGGATTCCAACACCCTGCGGAACGCCCATTACAATACTCCCTTTTCCTTGTTTCTTTTTAATGTATCCTTCGTGAACAAGGCGGTCGAGTGCTTTGCGAATCGTTGGCCGGGTGGTCTGATGCACCGTACAAAGTTCGTTTTCTGAAGGTAGAATATCACCTTTCAGATATACGCCATCGGTTATGTGTTTGCGAATGATTTCGTAAACAACTTTGTATTGCGGTAAATTTTTACTCAGACGCATATTTTTACTTTTTTCAGGAGTGACAAATATAAACGATTTTCTCTTTTGATGTGAATACAAAAATGTATAAATGTATTTACAAGTTACTTGTAAATGTCTTGAAAAGATTGTAGCTTAAATGTTTATGTAAAAACAGTGAATTAACTTGTAAATACAAGTTGGCTCGTTTAAGTTTGTTGAAAATTAATAGAACTATGGCTACACCGATAATAATGCCCCGTCAGGGGCAGTCTGTTGAATCCTGCATCTTTACCGAATGGACGAAAGAAGTGGGAGAGGAAGTTAAAAAGGGCGATGCGCTCTTTGCTTATGAAACCGATAAAGCATCATTTGAGCAGGAAGCTGAGGAAGATGGTGTTTTACTGGCTGTGTTTTGCGAAGAAGGAGATGAGGTTCCTGTTTTGCAAACCATTGGCGTAATTGGCCAGCCGGGCGAAAATATCGATGAGTTAGCTGCCGGAACTGCACCTGCAGCGGCCACTGAAGTAAAAGAAGAAGTGGTAGAAAAGCCTGCTGAGGAAAAAGAAGAAGTTAAGGTGGTTCTGAAAGAAAAGGCTGAAGGCGGGAAAGTAAAAATTTCTCCACGCGCCAAAAATCTGGCTGAAAAAGATGCAGTGCCTTACGAATCTATTGAAGGCTCAGGCCCCGGTGGACGCGTAATCGAGCGTGATGTTAAAGCTTATGAAGCATCGCAGCCGAAAATGTCGCCGCTGGCTAAAGAAGTTGCCAAAGCTGAAGGATTGGAAGCAGCCGGAGAAGGTAGCGGATTGGCAGGAACAGTAAAAGCATCCGATCTCGGAACAAAACCTGTTTATGCCGATGATTTCGAGATCAGGGAAATGCCACATATCCGCAAGTTGATCGCCAAAGCAATGTTTCAATCGTTGCAGTATTCGGCACAGTTGACGCATCATTTAGGTGCCGATGCAAGAAGATTGCTTGCCTTGCGTAAAGAAATAAAAGCCCAGGAAGGCGCACCGAATATCACACTGAACGATATGGTTTGTTTCGCCGTAATTAAAGCCCTGAAACAATTCCCCGATGTAAATGCTCATTTCCTTGGCGATAGCGTAAAATATTTCAATAAAGTACATCTTGGGTTGGCCGTTGATACCGACCGTGGTCTGATGGTTCCGGTGATAAAAAATGCGGATGACCTTTCAATTACAGGTTTGTGCAACCAGTTTAAAGAGGTTGCCGATGCTTGTCGTACCGGAAGTATCGATCCTGAGTTGCTTTCTTCTGAAGCTGCATCGTTTACCGTTTCAAACCTTGGAAACTACGGTGTCGAAATGTTTACACCGGTTATCAACCTGCCACAGGTAGCTATTCTTGGTGTGAACACAATTGTACCACGACCCAAAGATCTTGGCGACGGAGTTTACGGATTCGTACCTTACATGGGCTTGAGTTTGACTTACGATCACCAGGCGCTGGACGGCGGAATGGCCACACGTTTTGTGAAGCAGGTGGCTATTGAAATTGAAAACTTAACGATTGAATATTAGCCCCTCCGCACCTCCCCAGAGGGGAGGAATAGAGAAGCTGATCTGTATTTGTTAAAGAGCTTACGATGTTAAAAAAAAAGGTGTTTGAAAAATAAATTTTAAAGAAATAAAACCCTCCCCCTTGGGGGAGATGGAGGGGGCTTATGAAGTACGATTTAGCAATAATAGGTGCCGGACCTGGCGGGTATGTTGCCGCCGAAAGAGCCGGAGCAAAGGGACTGAAAGTGGTTCTTTTCGAAAAGAAAGAACTGGGCGGTGTTTGTTTGAACGAAGGTTGTATTCCTACAAAAACATTGCTTTACAGTGCCAAAATTTACGATAGCGCAAAAAGCGGAAGTAAATACGGTGTGGAAGCAAACGATCTGTCGTTTAGTTTCGATAAGATGATGGCCCGTAAGAATAAAGTGGTGAAGAAACTGGTTGGCGGCGTTGGCATGAAAATGAAGCAGTTTAATGTGGATGTGGTCAACGAGGCGGCAATGATAAAAAAGAGAAGTGCCGATGGTATTGAGATTGAAGCAGGAGGTAAAGCTTATGTAGCTGCCAACCTGATGATTTGCACCGGCTCTGAAGCTTTTGTGCCTCCAATTCCCGGAGTACAGGATAATGATGATGTACTTACCAATCGCGAAATTTTGCAACTGAAAGAGCAGCCAAAATCATTGGTGATCATTGGCGGAGGTGTTATCGGAATGGAGTTCGCCAGTATTTTTAACAGCCTTGGAACGAAAGTTACCATCATTGAAATGTTGGACGAGATCCTGACCGGAATGGACAAAGGCCAAAGTGCCATATTGCGCCAGATCTACGCGAAAAAAGGCATCGAGTTCAATCTGTCGTCAAAAGTTACCAAAGTTGACGGAACAAAAGTAAGCTTCGAAAAAGACGGTAAAACAACCGAAATTGAAGGTGATAAAATATTAATGAGCGTTGGTCGCAAGCCGGTAACCACAGGTTTTGGTCTGGAAAATCTGGGTGTTGAATTATTCAAAGGCGGAATAAAAGTCGATGAAAAAATGCGCACCAATATTCCTAACGTTTACGCTGCCGGCGATGTAACAGGTTTTTCATTGTTGGCACACACTGCCAGCCGCGAAGGTGAAGTGGTGGTAAACAACCTTTCAGGTCGCCCGGATAAAATGCGTTACAATGCCATTCCCGGAGTGGTTTACACCAATCCTGAAATCTCGGGTGTTGGTTTAACCGAAGAAACTGCAAAAGCAAAAGGAATCGACTATAAAATTGCTGAATTGCCGATGGCTTACGCCGGACGGTTTGTTGCTGAAAACGAGGGTGGCAGCGGATCGTGCAAAGTATTGGTAGGTGCAAAGTACGGCGAGGTGCTGGGTGTTCACATGATCGGAAATCCATCGAGCGAAATAATCTACGGCGCCTGCATGGCCATTGAAGCAGAAATGACACTGAAAGAAATGGAAGAAGTGGTTTTCCCGCATCCAACCGTTTCGGAGATTTTTAAAGAAACCGTTTTCAGTTTTGGGCACTGATTGTTGAAACAGAGACCCTGAAATAAGTTCAGGGTGACGTTCAGTGCATAAGCAAGGACACAACCGACTACGTCATGCTGAACTTGTTTCAGCATCTTAAAAAAGAAAACAAGTAAAAATTAATAAAACAATATACCATGCCTAAATCGCAATTTATTGATCCGGTTGAAGTAAGAAAACCGGGTTCAATTCAATTCAAAGAAATACCTGTAAATCAATACAACAAAAGTATTGAAGAGGAAAAAGCAAACTTCTCGAACGAAGAATTCGTCGATATCTTCCATGATATGGCTTTGATTCGTGAGTTCGAAACGATGTTGAACCTGATTAAAACAAAGGGGGAGTACGAGGGAATTGAATATAACCACCCGGGACCTGCTCACTTGTCAATCGGACAGGAATCGGCAGCTGTTGGTATGGCTTATCACCTGGGAGTTGAGGATTTTATCTTTGGTTCGCACCGTTCTCACGGAGAGATTTTGGCCAAAGGTATGTCGGCCATCCATAACATGAGCGACGACGAATTGATGGATGTAATGACCAACTTCTTCGACGGTACAATTCTGAACATCGTAAAAGAAGGTCACGAAGGCAACGTAAAATCGTTGGCACGCCGTTTCTTGATTTACGGAACACTGGCCGAGATTTTTGCCCGCGAAACAGGTTTCAATAAAGGTTTAGGCGGATCGATGCACGCTTTCTTTACACCGTTTGGAGTGTATCCGAACAACGCTATTGTTGGTGGTTCTGGCGACATTGCTGTGGGTGCTGCATTGTTCAAAAAAGTAAATAAAAAAGAGGGTATTGTTGTGGCCAACATTGGTGATGCTTCAATGGCTTGCGGTCCGGTATGGGAAGGTCTGGCTTTTGCATCGATGGACCAGTTTGAGCAACTTTGGGAGGGTGCCTACAAAGGTGGTCTGCCAATCATTTTCAATATCATGAATAACCAGTACGGAATGGGCGGACAAACCTGTGGCGAAACGATGGGCTACGACATTGCCGCTCGTATTGGTGCAGGTGTAAACCGCGATAGCATGCACGCCGAGCGCGTTGATGGTTACAATCCGCTGGCGGTAATTGATGCCTACAAACGCAAAATGGAACTGCTGAAAAACAAAAAAGGTCCTGTTTTGCTCGATGTTTTAACGTATCGTTACAGTGGTCACTCACCTTCTGATGCTTCGTCGTACCGCAGCAAAGAGGAAGTGGAAGCCTGGGAGAAGCAGGATTGTATTGCTTCTTACGCTAGCGAGTTGGTTGGTGCCGGTGTGGCAAAAGAAGCAGAGCTTGCAGATATTAAAGCCGACATTGTTGAGTTGATGAAATACGCCATGAAACTGGCTATTGATGATAAAGTTTCGCCTCACATGGATATGGAAAAATATCCGGAACTGATCGGCGATATGATGTTCTCGAACGAGAGCCTGGATAAAATGGAAGACCGCGAAGTGGAGGTGAATCATCCGATGGAGGAAAATCCACGTGTACAGCAGCTGGCTAAAAAAGAACGTTTTGCTTTTGATGCGAATGGAAAACCATTCTCAAAAATTAAACAATACCAGTTACGCGACGGTATCTTCGAAGCTGTTGTTGATCGTTTTTACAAAGATCCTACCTTGGTAGCTTACGGTGAAGAAAACCGCGACTGGGGTGGTGCTTTTGCTGTTTATCGTGGATTAACAGAAGCGTTGCCATATAATCGTTTATTCAACTCGCCAATTTCGGAGGCGTCGATTATTGGTACAGCCATTGGTTATGCCATGTGTGGCGGACGCGTAATTCCCGAAATTATGTACTGCGACTTCCTCGGTCGTTGTGGCGATGAGGTGTTCAACCAGATGCCGAAATGGCAGGCCATGTCGGGTAATGTAATTAAAATGCCCGTGGTGGTTCGCGTTTCTGTAGGATCGAAATACGGCGCACAACACTCTCAAGACTGGACTTCGCTGGTAGCGCACATTCCCGGATTGAAAGTGGTATTCCCGGTAACTCCATACGATGCCAAAGGTTTAATGAACACGGCATTGCAGGGAACCGATCCTGTGATTTTCTTCGAAAGCCAGCGTATTTACGACATTGGCGAGCAATTCCACGAAGGAGGTGTGCCGGAAGGATATTACGAAATTCCATTTGGCGAACCGGATGTAAAACGCGAAGGTAAAGACATTACCATTCTTACCATTGGGGCAACGCTGTACCGCGCTCTTGAGGCTGCCGATAAACTGAAAGAAGAATACGGAATGGAAGCCGAAGTTATCGATGCCCGTTCAATCGTTCCTTTCAACTACGAAAAAGTGCTGGAGTCGGTTAAAAAGACCGGTAGAATTATCATTTCGGGCGATGCCAACTCAAGAGGTTCGTTCCTGAACGATATGGCAAGAAATATTACAGAGCTGGCCTTCGATGATTTGGATGCACCTCCTGTAGTTGTTGGTTCGCGTAACTGGATCACTCCGGCGCACGAACTGGAAAAATATTTCTTCCCGCAGGTTGACTGGTTCCTGGATGCGATTCACGAAAAAATCGTTCCGCTTAAAAAACATGTTGTGAAAAACAACTATACAAATGCCGAGCAAATTCGTAGAAATAAGTTAGGTATATAATCTTGGTTAGTTGAAAAGCATAGTGTGAATACATTTTTGGTAGGAAAGGATTTTTTATATTCACACTTGCTTTTAACCAATAACAATTAACTGATATGAATTTTCTTAGAGAATATCCGGATATTGAAACATTAATGCGAATTGGAGGCGATGTTAGCATACCTCATGTTAATGGTCACATTCATACACCATACTCATTTAGTTCGTTCGATAATATTGCGCAGATTTTTGATCTGGCAAAAGACGAAGAGGTTGATGTGTTGGGGATTAACGACTTTTTTGTTTCCGACGGCTATAACGAATTTTATAACTACGCGGTAAAAAACGGCGTATTTCCATTGTTTAATGTTGAGTTTATAGGGCTGATTCCTGAGCTGCAACGCCGCAATGTTACCATCAACGATCCGAATAATCCGGGGCGCATTTATTTGAGTGGCAAAGGGCTGAATTATCCTTACCGGGTATCGGAAGAAAGCAAAAAGTTTTTGGACGACCTGATTGCAGAAAGTCAGAAACAGGTGACGAGGATGATTGAAAAGGTAAACTATCTTTTGCAATCGATTTACCCGGAAATGAGCCTGACCTACAATGATGTAAAATCGAAATACGCGAAAGAATTGGTGCGGGAAAGGCACATTGCCAAAGCTGTTCGGATTTTAGTGGAAAAAAACTATCCGAAAAAATCGGGCAAAATGATGTTCTATACCGAGCTTTTTGATGTGGAACCCAGGTCGAATCCTGAAGATATTCCTGCCATTGAAAATGAAATCCGCAGTAAGCTTTTAAAAGCCGGAGGTTCTGCCTTTGTTCCTGAGTCGCCTGCATCATTCCCGCCGGTAGAGCGCATAAGCGAGTATATTTTGGATGCCGGAGGAATTCCGTGTTATCCTGTTTTACTCGATGACAGAAAAGGAAATGTGATCACCGTTTTTGAACGAGACTGGGAATTTATGGACGAGCAACTAAAAGCAATGAATGTGCACATGATCGAATTGATCCCGTCGCGGAATTCAGTGCCGAAATTGCGCGAATTCATTAAATATTTCACTAAAAAGGGTTATGTAATTTCATTGGGTTCGGAGCACAATACACCGGGCGTTTTTCCAATAGAGGTAAAAGTTGATGGGGAAGACATTCTGCCCGAAGATCTGAAAAAAGTATCGTACGATGGGGCTTGTGTTATTGCAGCTCATCAATACTTAAAAGCCAATGGCGAAGAGGGATTCGTTTCCGCAAATGGCGATCGTACACAGCGTGCGGTAGCCGAAATGATTACCCTTGGTAACGCGGTTATAAAAGAAATGATCGCATAAAAAGAAGTTTCTCGCAGACAACGTAGAAAACCGCAGATAAACGAAATTCAAAAGAAATCATCTGCGAAAATCTGCGTAATCAGCGTGCAAAATTCAAAGCGAAAAGTTAATTATGGAAGGATTAGAAAATCTTATCAAGATATCGCAGTTCTATGGCAAAAATCCGGAGATGGTGATTGCCGGAGGTGGAAACACTTCCTATAAAAACGACGAAAATATTTGGGTGAAAGCCAGTGGTCATGCGCTTGCAACAATTACCGAAGATGGTTTTGCAAAGCTCGATCGTAAAAAACTGGGAGTGATCTCTGAAAAAACATACAGCGCCGATCCGTTCGAGCGTGAGCGCCAGATTAAAGATGATCTGATGGAAGCTACCATCACAAAAGATCGTCGCCCATCGGTGGAAACATCCATGCACGATGCCATTGATTATGCTTACGTGGTGCACCTGCACCCGACAAAAGTAAACGGACTGATGTGTGGCAACGAGGTTGAAAAATACCTCGAAGAATTGTTTGGCGACCAGGTGGTTTATATTTCGTACATCGATCCGGGGTACGTGTTGTTTAAAGAGGTTGAAAAGCAACTAACCAAATTCAAAGCGGATAATGGCAAAGCTGCCCAAATCATCTTTTTACAAAATCACGGAATTTTTGTAGCAGCCGATTCTGTTGATGAAATTGGAACGATTTACAGTGATGTATTTGCTAAACTGAACAGTGGATTAAAAGTAGAATTGTTGGAAGAAGCACTTCCAATTCGCGATGACATTGCGGAGTTTATTCCTGCTATCCGAATGATGGTTTCTGAAGAGGAAATTAAAACGCTGAAGCTTCGGAACAATGCAGTAATCGCACAATTCGCCAAAGATGCAACGGCTTTTGAAAAAGTGGCCAAGCCATTTACTCCGGATCTGATCGTTTATTGCAAATCAAAATACGTATTTGTTGAAAATACCGAAAACGTTGAAGACTTGTTGAAAGAGGCTAAAGAAAAAATTGCAGCTTTTATTTCAGTAAACGGATTTGTGCCAAAAGTAATTTTGCTGAAAGGAATTGGTTTGTTGGCTGTTGGCGATCATGCGGCACAGTGCGACACCATTCTGGATGTATATGAGGATGCAATGAAAATCAGCGCATATTCAGAATCGTTCGGAGGTCAGCATTTTATGACACTAGAACAGATTGCCTTTATCGATACCTGGGAGGTAGAAAATTACCGCCGCAAAATTGCTGCCGGAACATCTGTTGGCCGCGTTCAGAATAAAACCATTATTGTTACAGGCGCAGCCATGGGATTTGGCGAAGGTATTGCCCGCCACCTAAAAGAAGAAGGGGCTAACATTGTTGTGGCCGATATTAACGAAGAAGTGGGGCAGAAAACGGCTGCCGAACTGGCTGCCATGAAAGGCAATAACAGTGCGATTTTTGTAAAAACCAATGTGGCCGACATGGATAGCCTGGCTAATTTAATGAAGGAAACGGTTGCTACTTTTGGTGGGCTTGATGTATTTGTTAGTAACGCTGGCGTGTTGCGGGCCGGTGGTTTGGAGGAAATGACTCCCGAGAATTTCGAGTTTGTGACCAAAATAAACTACAACGCTTATTTCTACTGCACCAAAGTAGCCTCCAAAATATTGAAACTTCAAAATGCTTATAAGCCGGATTACTATTCTGATATCATTCAGATCAACTCAAAATCGGGCTTAAAAGGAAGCAAGAAGAATTTTGCCTATGCCGGGGGTAAATTCGGAGGAATCGGGCTTACTCAGTCGTTTGCGCTGGAACTGGCACCCGCGAAAATTAAAGTGAATTCGGTTTGTCCGGGTAATTTTTACGAAGGCCCGCTGTGGAGCGATCCTGAAAACGGTTTGTTCATTCAGTACCTGAATGCAGGAAAAGTGCCGGGTGCAAAAACAATCGATGATGTGAAGCAATTTTATTTAGACCAGGTACCGCTTGGAAAAGGATGTTCGCCAAAAGACGTGGTGAAAGGAATTTTGTACCTGATCGACCAGGAGAATGAAACCGGACAGGCGCTGCCAATTTCGGGCGGACAGTCGATGTTGCACTAGGATTAGAGATATTGAGAATTTGAGAGGGTGAGACCGTGTGAAATTGTCCGGGAAACCTTAAGGAATGCGCGGGAAACCAGAATATATGCACAAGTAACGTTAAGGAATAGATGGGGAACAGTAAGGATCGCGTGAGGAACGACAAGGAATACACGGGGAACATTAAGGAACTCATGAGCAACGTTAAGGAAGGCATAAGGCCGGTAAGGAATCCAAGAGAAACTGTAAGGAGCGCATGAGGAATGTTAAGGAAACCATGGAAAAACAAGGATTTCCGGCATGCCCATAAAAATAACAGTTAATAAAACAATGTAGTAATTAAGCAGAGGGACAAAGGTTGGGAAGGATTAAGGATGAACGATGAGTGATTAAGAAAGCTTCGGGTTACGAGCAAGGAGCTTCAATCTTCCATCAATCTAATTCAATCTTTTCAATCTGAAAATAAAAAGGAAAATGAAGACAAAAGCAGTTCGATTATACGGTAAAAAAGACCTTCGTGTGGAGGAGTTTGAATTACCACAAATCAGTGATGATGAGATTTTGGCAAAAGTGGTAACCGACAGTCTTTGCATGTCGAGTTACAAAGCAGCCAACCAGGCCAGCGATCACAAACGTATTCCGGATGATATTGCTGAGAATCCGATTGTAATCGGTCATGAGTTTGCCGGTGAGATTGTTGAAGTAGGGGCCAACTGGCAAAGTAAATTTACGGCCGGGCAGAAATTCTCGATCCAGCCGGCCATTTATTACGAAGAAGGTCCGGTGGGCGTTTTAAGCGCTCCTGGTTATTCGTACAAATACATTGGCGGCGATGCCACTTACGTGATCATTCCAAAAGATGTACTCGTGCAGGATTGTTTGCTGGCATACGAAGGACCGGGTTATTATCCGGCATCGCTGGCCGAGCCTTTAAGCTGTGTTATTGGGGCCATGCATGCCAATTACCACACCACTGCCGGAAGCTATGTGCACAAAATGGAAATTGTTGAAGGTGGGAAAATGGCCATTCTTGCCGGTGTTGGTCCAATGGGGTTGGCAGCAATCAATTACGTTTTGCGCCGCGAGGACCGGAAACCATCGCTGCTGGTGGTTACCGATATCGATCAGACAAGACTGGACCGTGCTGCAGAACTTTATACTGTTGAGTTTGCCAAAGAGCGTGGTATTGAGTTGAAATACATCAATACAGCAGAAATGGCTGATCCTGTTGCAGGATTGAAAGATTTGACCGGCGATACAGGTTACGACGATGTTTTTGTTTTTGCTCCGGTGGCTCCGGTGGTAGAGCAGGGCGATGCCATTCTTGGTTTCGATGGTTGTCTGAACTTTTTTGCCGGCCCATCGAACACCGAATTCACTGCAAAAATGAATTTTTATAACGTACATTACGCCTATACCCATATTGTTGGAACATCGGGAGGTAACACTGATGATATGAAAGAAGCGCTGGAAATTATGACCGCAGGACTGGATCCGGCAGGTTTGGTCACCCATATCGGGGGTTTAAATGCCGTGCCGGAAGCTACTTTGAATCTGCCAAATATTCCGGGAGGTAAGAAGTTGATTTACACGCATTTTGATTTTCCGCTTACAGCAATTGCTGAATTTGAAGAGAAAGGAAAAGAAAATCCGGTGTATGCTGGGCTGGATAAGCTATGCAAAAAGTATATGGGATTGTGGAATGTGGAAGCCGAAGCCTATTTACTGGAAAACGGCGATAAACTATAGTGTCAAATCAAGTGTAAGGTGTTGTTTAAACCGTCGTAATTTTTTGTGTTTTGTGAAGTTAGAAAAAGTAAGCATAGCCAAAGCTACGTGAGTCTTTTTATAACAAAACAAAACCGAAAAAGTACAAGGTTTGGGACGATAGATTATACTTGATTTGATACACGAATTTAATCGAAGATTGGTGTGTTGACATCAATCGGGCGTTAGATATAAACTTAAAAATAAACGTAAAACAACAGCAGCGAGGACCTCTTGCTGCTGTTTGTTTTTTTGTAAAAACTGGAAAGCTATTCCTGAACTTGGTTTTGAATTTCAACAAAATTCTCTCCCGGATTTAATAGGAGTACGCCATTTTTTACGCTTGCCTTCTTCCCGTTTATTTTGATGGTTGAAGATTTCGGATCATCCAAATAAAAAAATGCATGCATGTTACCGGGAATCGTTATCGTATATTTCCGGAGTTGATCATTTTCTTTTTGGTAGCTGCATTTTATTGCCCCACGGATGGTAGGAACGTTTATTGACGATTGCTTTAAATACCCCGGCTGAGGACGAATCGCCACTTCTTCAAATCCGGGCTTGGCAGGTTGTATTCCCCACATATTTCGTGCAATTATATTGGCAGGTACAGCACCCCAGGCATGGTTCCAGTCTGAGTTTGGTTTGTATTTCATGTCCCAGGCTTCCATGGTAATTGTTGAGCCAACCTTAATCATATTGTACCAGCTTCTGTCGTGTGTGGCAGTCAGCAGGTCTAATGCATAATCAGCAGCACCGGCGTTATATAACGCTTCCATTAAATACTGAGCGCCATAAACACTGCAAGCCATTCCACGCGTTTTTATGTAGCTTGCCACATTTTCTTTATACTCATCAGGAACAACCCCAAAAGCAAGTGCAAACATATTGGCGTGTAACGAAGCATGATCGGTGCCAACGCCATCGTAATAACACCCTTTTGTTTTGTTGAATAGCTTTTGATTGATTGCTGCTTTTACCTTTTCGGCTCTGTGTTCAAAATCAAGTTGCTCTTTATTTTTACCTAATATGCCGGCAAATTCGGCCATAATCTTCATGTTTCCGTAATACATGGCGTTTACCACCGTATTAACCGGCTGAAAAACAAAACCGTCATCTTCGCCCATTACACCGCCGAAACCGCCTTTTTGAGGCCAGTCAACAATTTCGCGTAAACGTTGCGTGGTATCCTGAAAACCAAGTTTGGCCATAAAATCACCGTTGTGATTAGGCGATGCTGTTGAAATAAAACCGTCTTCTACCTCAAGGTTCATCAGGGTTTTGTATTTCAACGATTCGTAATATTTTTTTATCAGGGCCGTGTTTCCGGTGTACATGTAATCCTGATAAACCAGTAAAGCAACATGAAGTTGCCACTCGGTAGGCCAGGTCGGATGCGGCATAAAGTATTCAATGGTTTTTCGGGCCATTGTATATTCATTATCTACCGCATAATGGCTCAGTTGGTTCAGGTAAGCATCTGCTTCATACGGTATTCTTTCGCGGTCGCCATCGATGTAATAGCCGGTAAATGAAGTTGCTTTAATGGAATATTTGCATAAATCCCAAACCTGGTTAAGTAGGGTGTCGGAACTGGAGAAACTTCCGGCATTATCATCGAAATAATTAAAATAGGCTTTTTGAATAATTTGTGTGGGATCGAAATTGGCTCCGAATCCATCAATTTCGGCGAAACGAAAAGGCATAAGAACCGGAAATGAATCGGGTAGGGAGACGGCTTGTGAAGCGGTATTTCGTTGATCGGGTACCAGTTGAATTTCGTATTGTTCTTTGCCCGGATAAACATTAAGCGAAAGCTCCTGGTAGCGTATTGTTCCACCCGGATTCTGATCAATTCGTCCATCCTTAAGTTTTTCTCCCAGCCTGATTTTTAGTGTCTCTTCCTGTAATGGCTTGTATTTAAGCGAAAGTGTTGAAAAAGCATCCTTCCCAAAATCAAAAAAGTAGCTCTCGTCATCATTTTGGCGAATTAGTGAAGGTTGAATATTCTCTATCGTAAAAAAGTTGGAAGAGGTATATAGGTCGGAATCGAAATTTCCGGTTTTAAATTCATGAACATCAGAGTACTTACCTGCCTGATTGTTGCTGCCGGTAATTTTTACTTTCCAGTAGTAGTTGGTATTGGCTTGCAGTTCTTTTTCAATTTGAATACGGTTTGAATTCGGGTTTTTCACCTCGCCGCTGTCCCAAACATCGCCTGTGTTCGCCGCAAGTTTTTCTTTTGATGAAGCCACCAACACCCGGTACGCCGACTGATAGCCGATACCGGAAGGAACAATCCAGCCCAAATGTGGTTTTTTGTTGATGATTTTTGTGTGCTGAGCCTGGCGTATGGTTTCAACATGTAAGCCGAATGGTTGGGTGTTCTCCGATTCTGCTAACTTGTTATCGGCGGCTCCAATTGTTACAGCGAAATCATTACTGTAGTGCAAACTGATGAGGTTGACACTGTTGAAAGCCAGGCCGCTTTTCGTAACGAGTAGGATTAAAACTATCAGATTGAAATACCCACGAATTTTCATAACCGATAAATTATTAGTCATTAAAAAGTTGTTGTCCTTGCAGCACTTTTTTCATACGCAGAAGCGCTTCGGTAAAATAATAGTCGGCGTAGCTTAAAGGTACGTTAACTTCGCTTTTATTTGGCATATGCCCAACGCTGTGTTTTAGTATAAAATTTCCGTTAGTGCCTGGTGTTGCCAGATATTCGTCAGAGCTCAGTGTGCGAATCTGTTTTTCTGCAATTTGAAGATACTGTTCTCCTTTTTCTGATGAGATGTAGGTGCTTAATTCAATTAATGCCGAGCACATAATTGCACCGGCCGATGCATCGCGCAAGGCATTGGGAATATCCGGTGCATTAAAATCCCAGTATGGAATTTTGTCTTCAGGAAAATTGGGATGATTGATCATAAAATCGGCAATATGTTTTGCCTGATCTAAATAAGTTTTGTTTCCGGTTTTGCGGTACATCATGGTGTAACCGTAAAGGCCCCAGGCCTGTCCGCGTGCCCATGCCGAATCATCAGCATATCCTTGCGAGGTGTTTTTTTTCTCCACGGCTCCGGTAATCGTGTCGTAGGAAATTACGTGGAAACTGCTGTAATCATCGCGGAAATGGTTTTTCAGGGTGGTGTTGGCATGTGTGCGAGCTACATGGCTAAATGTTGTGTCGTTAAAAGTTTTGGCGCTCCATTCCAGCAGTTCCAGGTTCATCATATTGTCGATGATAACCGGGTATTGCCACTGAGCGCTCCAACTGGAATAATCCCACGAACGAATGCAGCCAATGGTTGGATTAAAACGTGTGATCAACGATTTTGATGCATTGTGGATCACTTCTTTGTACTCCGGATTTCCGGTAAGGCGGTAGCCGTTGCCAAAACTGCAAAAAATCATAAATCCAACATCGTGATTATCGGTGGTGTACTGTTGGTCTTCAACACGCAAGGTGAAGTTTTCGGCCCATAGTTTTAGCGAATCTGAAGGAGAATTTTCATACAAATACCACAATACGCCTGGAAAAAATCCGCTTACCCACCAATCGGAATTACAGGTAACCAGCTTGCCGTTTTTGTCAATCGTTTGCGGAAGTTTGTCGGGTTGATTTTTTAACGATTCAGCCATTCGTAAACTTTGTTGTGTGGCAAACTCCAATGATTGGTCGATTACAGAAATTAATGATTGACTGTTACTTTCTGGTGTTTTACAACTGAAAAACAGGATTAGAATGACAAAAATAGAAGTGGCTTTTAACATGATGAATTGTTTTATACATGAAATCAGTAACAAGTATAACAAAAAGAAATGCCCCGAAGGGCATTTCTTACATACTAACGTAGTTTTACGAACTACCTAACTCAAACTAACATACTAATTATTTGAAACCATTGCGGTTTTATTTGTTTAGTTGGTCGAAATTTTAATTGTAACCCGGGTTTTGTTCCCACTGAACATCTTTGTTACGTTGAATTTCGCTTAACGGAATAGGGAGCAACAGGTTGTTCGAACTAATTCCGCTGATTGCACCTTTAATGGTACTTTCGGTATTAAGTGCAGCGCGCTCAACCAAAGTACCGGTACGCATCAATGTCATACGTCGGTTTTCTTCAGTAAACAATTCGCGTGCACGTTCATCCAAGATAAAATCAAGGTCGATATCAGCTGCCGATACTTTTCCTAATTCGCTGTTACCGCTTTCTTCGCGGGCAGCTTTAAAGGCACGGTCGCGTAAAACATTAATATCATCAGCGGCTCCACTTGTATTATTTTGTTTTAAACGAGCCTCAGCACGAAGCAGGTAAGTTTCGCCAAAACGCATAATCGGGAAATCCTTAATGTTTGTCCAGCCCCACTGGTCGGTAGGGTCGAATGAATCCCATTTACGGGTATATGGGAATGCAACTTCCAGCGTATCGCTGGCTGCAATTAATGCGGTATCACCTTCCGCCACATTTTTTACCATAACTGCATCCGGTGAATCTGCTGCAACTCTGAAACCGTTTGCATCTACACCCCAGGTTGCACTGTAACCCGCAGAGTTGTAGTAGAATGTTCGTGTAATGTTGTTTTCCGAATTACGGATGTCGCCCTCTTCGTACAATTCGTATTTAACCCAGTTACTTGGGCGGATACGACCGTTTCCACGACCTCCGTATGGGTGTACAAAACTTTCATCAACACCATCGTAAACATAAGTCATTCCTGGTACATTGTGATAAGCCGGTACCCAGTTACGACGTTGCTGAGGTGCGTTGGTAAATCCGCCTGAAATTCCACCTTTGTTGTATTCCAGTTCGAACGTCCAGATGGCTTCGGTATTTCCTTCAGAACGACGCTGATTACCGAATTTGAACATGTCGCTGAAATAGTCGCCGTTTACATCTATAGCAACACCGTAGCGTTCCTCAACAAGCGAGAAAAGTCCGCTGTTGATAATGTTGGTCAATACCGTTTCTGCTTCAGCAGGTTGATCCAGACGCAAATACACTTCTCCCAAACTTTGCATAGCCATGTGTTTGTTGGCGCGGCTTTCGCTCACTGTACCAGTAATGTCAGGTAAATTCTCTGCTGCATATTTCAAATCTGCTACAATTTGTGCATTTACCTGAGAAACAGGAGTACGCTCCAAATCGGTGCGTGCAGAAGATGTTGGCTCGGTAAGCAAAGGCACGTCGCCATACAATGTTGCCAGAATATTATAGCAGTATCCGCGGAAGAATTTGGCTTCGGCCATTTTTGCCGGATCACCATCTTCGCCAATAGCAACAAGTGCATTATTTGCATTGTTGATGATTAAGTAACATATTTCCCACATGTACTTTACTGCGGCATTCTCCGAGTTCAGGTCTTCGTATTTGAAAAACGGAATTTCAACGCCTTGAACACCGCCGGGAGAACATACATCAGTTCCATCCTGCCAAACACCAGCCCATCCTTGTTGGTCAGACCAGGTGTGAATTCTACCAAAATTATAGTGCAAACCTTTCAATGCGGCTTCAATACCGGCTTCGTCGGTTAAAGTTTCAGGAGCATACGAAGAATACGGTGTCTCGTCCAAAAAGTCTTCGCTGCAAGAGATGGCTAAAAACGTTAAAGCCATCACTATCAATATATGAAATTTATTCTTCTTCATTGTTGTATTCTTTTATAGAGTAAGATTAATACCAAAAACAATTGTTCTTACTGCCGGATAGTTGATTTCCCAATTACTCCAGCCACGTTGCGTATCGCGTTCTTCAGGGTCCCAGCCGATCCAGTCGGTAAAGGTGTACAGGTTGCGTCCGCTCAGGTATACGCTTAAAGCGCTGATACCGGCTTTGTCGAGCAAATGTTGAGGTATATCGTAGTTAAGTGTTACGTCTTTAATACGAGTGAAGTTGTTTTTAACCGGGAATCCGTATCCGTGAGGATTGGAGTTTTTGTTCAATGAACGCCACTCGTTGCTTTGATTTTCCGGTGTCCAGTAGCCAATTTCAGCAAAACTGTTACGGCGCTCAATTTCGTCAGAAGCCATACCTATGTGCGAGTTGTTACGCATAGCTCCCTGAACGGTTTGAATAAATACGTTCAGCGTAAAGTTTTTGTAGGCGAAAGTGTTGGTTAAACCACCTGTCCATTTTGGAGCTGTTTGGCCAAGGATAGTACGGTCGTCGTCGGTAATAACACCGTCTGGCACACCGTCAGGGCCACTAATGTCAGCAAGTTTTACATCGCCGGCTTTAGCTACAGGGTCCCAGTTTAAATGATCGCCATTGGCAATTTCGCTTTCCTGCCAGATGCCCACTTTTTTGTAATCGCGGATAACACCGATAGGTTCGCCAAGAAACCAGCCACTACCTATATCATCAAGGCCGTCGCCATACAATTCCGAAATCTCGCTTTTGCTGTTAGAGAAAACGATAGAACTGTTCCATTTGAAGTTGGCAGTAGCAACGTTAACGGTATTCAGTGTAAGCTCGATACCTTTTGTAGTTGTTTCGCCGATGTTTGCTGTTACAGAGCCAAATCCTGAAGCAGATGGCAATTTACGTGATAATAACAAATCAGAGTTGTTTGCAGAATACACATCCAGCGAACCGTTGATGCGGTTGTTGAAGAGCCCAAAATCCAAACCAAGGTTAAAACTTTCTTTTGTTTCCCAGCTTAAGTCACTGTTTCCTAAGCGATCGGTAACCATGGCAATATTTGTTGATCCGCCAAATGGAATTTGTCTGTCGGCCATTGTAGTAAACGTACGGTAAACGCTAACAGCTTCGTTTCCTGATTTACCATACGATAAACGCAGTTTCAGGTTGGTAATTTTTTCGGCATTTGCCATAAAACTCTCATGACGAATATTCCAACCAAGGGCTACTGAAGGGAATGTACCGTATTTCATACCATCAGCAAAAACTGATGATCCATCGCGACGTACGGTAACTGTAAACAGGTAACGACTGTCGTACGAATAGTTTAAACGGCCCATTTGCGAAACTGCTGCGTAACGGTCGGCATAGGAGCTAACACTTGAGCTGGCACCTGCCTGCATTCTGTTCCATCCAAGCTCGTCGTTAACAAAATCGCTGGCCTGTGCCCAGTTAGTGTTGTATTCTCTTTCCTGAGATGAATAAACTCCGGTAAGGTCGATGTGGTGTTTGTTCAAATCATAGTCGTAACGCAAAATGTTTTCGATGGTATATGCCTGCGTTTCGCTACGGTCGATAGTTGCAGTTCCCAGTAAGTCGTTTACCGATTGACCAGTGTAGTTACTGTTGCGGCTTTGAATGGAAGAATGACCGGCATTCAAACGGTAAGTTAATCCGGTAAGCGGTTTCCATATGTCGCCAAAAGTAACATAGGCAAAAGCATTTAAGTTTACGTTGAACTGACGACGCTCAGGACTGGTAGTGGTAGCAAGCATTGGGTTGGCCCACAGCGTTTCACCAAACATTGGGTAAATGGTGTAGGTGCCATCTTCTTCGTACATTCTTCCGTACGGGCTCATTGCTTCCGCATTCAGCAGGTTGGCGCGGCCACCGTCGCGGTTGTGGTAAACAATCGATGAGTTGGTTCCGATTTTCAGGTAACTGGTAACCTGTGCATCAATGTTGGTGCGAATTGAATTACGTTTGTAATTATAACCTTTTACAACACCTTTTTGGTCTAATAAATCTCCGGAGATGTAATAGCTCATCTTTTCGCTTCCACCGGAAACACTGATGTTGTGATTCTGCTGGATCCCGGTTTGTGATACTTCATCGATCCAGTCGATAGTATGACCATTTTTGTAGTTTTCTACCTCGTACTGGTATTTTACCGGAGCTTCGTAAAGTGGTGAACCGTTGATGCGGTTACCTTCGGCATAGCGTGCAAGCAATTCATCAGTTGATACCATTTCCGGAATATGGGCAAATTCTTCAACACCAACATAACCGGAATATTTAATAGTAGGTGTTGATGATTTACCACTTTTGGTAGTGATAAGAATAACACCGTTGGCACCATTCATACCATAAATAGCAGTTGCCGAAGCATCTTTCAAAATCTCGATTGATTTGATGTCGTTAGGGTTGATGTCATTAATCGATCCTCCCATTTTAGAAATAGGAATACCATCAACAACCACATACGGACTTGTTGATGCTGTTAACGAACCGCCACCGCGAACAAGAACTGAAGGCGCTTCACCGGGAATAGACGAAACCTGTGTAATGTTAACACCTGAAACGGCACCCTGAACGGCCTGCATAACGTTTGAAACCGGTATTTTGGCCAGTCGCTCTTCCGATACCGAACTTACCGAACCGGTAATGTCCGATTTCTTTTGCGTACCGTAACCAACAACCACAACCTCGTCAACACCAATAACGGCGTCTTCCATAGTAACCTGAATGCTGGTTTGGTCACCCACTGTAAGCTCTACTTCTTTCATACCAATAAAAGAGAAAACAAGAATGTCGCCAGCCCGAACATCGCTAAGCGAGAAGTTCCCGTCGATGTCGGAAACCGTTCCGTGTGTAGTTCCTTTTACTAAAATCGAAACACCGGGTAATGACTCACCGCTAGTGCTAAGCACCTTACCAGTGACAGATTTTTCCTGTAAAGTAGTTCCGGAACCGGCAAATGCTGCAGTTCCATGAACAATGATTAACATCAATGCCAAAGCCATGGTTTTTAAAATCCCATTGCTGAAATAGCATTGATTCAATTTACTCTTCTTTTTCATAAAGATTCGTGATTTAATTATTAAAATTGAAATAGTTATAAAATTGAATATTTAGTTGGTTGTCTCTTTGTACACTTTTACATAGTCAACCTCAAAGCGAATGGGGAATTCCGTGTGCGTAGGATCGCCACCGTTTGCCCCAATTGCCAGGTTAAGCAACAGGTAGAATTTCTGATCGGAAGTAAACGGATTGCCTCCGTCAGGATTAATTGTTTGTTGCAGATCGATTTGGTTCAGTAACTCGTTATCCAGGTAAATGCTGATCTGTTTTTTATCCCAGTGCATCGACCAGGTGTGGAATTTCTTGGCCCAGTCGGGATCGTTTTGAGTAAAATGTGCGAAAGGAATTTTTGCCTCATCCCACCTGGCCTGGTAATTGATTTCCGAGCCCCAGGCAGCGTTTGCCAGTAGGTGCGGAATAGTATTTATACGATAGAACTCCATAATATCTATCTCGCCACAATGCGGCCAGCTTTGCTCGGTTCCCAGTAGCCAGATAGCTGGCCAGGAACCTGGAGAAACATTAATTTTTGCGCGTATCTCAAAATAACCGTAAGCCGGCCACTCCTGCAGTCCTTTTGTTATAATGCAGGCCGATGTATATTGTGCATTTTCGCGGTTAAACCGCCAGTTGTCGCTGAGTGGATTATAATTTGGATTGACGGTTTCTTGGCGGCGTGCTTCTATTGTTAGAAGGCCATTGGCACAACTTGCATTTTGGGGTTGATACCATTGTAGTTCGCGGTTGCGCACAAACCCATATTCAAAATTCCAGTTTTGTGGATTTGGAGAACCGTCGTTATCGAAATTATCCTCCCAAACCAGTTGAAAATCTTTAGGTTTTGTTTGCTGTTTGTTTTGTTTGTTGCTTGCATAACAATTGGCGGTAACAAAAATGCACAGAAGCAAAAACAGCTTTGTAAGAATAGTCTTCGTATGGTTAGTACGATTCATAGGTAAAAGTTTTAGTTCATTGGTTTGTTTCCCTTTTATCAGGAAAACATTACAAAGCTCGGGTAAAAAAAATGGAATGATTTGAACAAAATCGATGTACACTTTCAATTAATTGAAATCGATTGCATAAAATTGAAAAAAACTGTTACAAATTTGACGGGCAGGATTTGCGCAATTAGTCAATTGTGTGTAGTGGTCAGATTTACAGTGTTTTGCAAAGACGAGATTTCGGGGCGTAGGTGTTGTTATGTTTTTAACGTATATTGAGTGGTGCAAGCCATATTTTTCAAAATTCATATAAATTTGCACAAAGCAAAAACTAACATGCCACGAATTATTAAACTGCTTTTTGTTCTGCTTTTTTGTTCATGTGCTGCATTGGCACAAAACGAGCTATACTTTTCTCATCTGGGAACAGAAAACGGACTTACCATCGATAAATCAAACACCATCACACAGGATCAGAATGGTTTTATGTGGATTGGCACCTTAAACGGCCTGACACGTTTTGATGGTTACGACTATGTTACTTATCATCCTCATTTTCATGATTCCACTTCAATATCCAACCGCGAAATTACGAAGTTAATGGTTGATAAAGCCGGTAATTTGTGGATTGGTACAGCAAGTGGTTTAAATTTTATGAACCTTGAAACCGGAGCTTTAAAACGATACAAAATCCGAAGCCGGATTTTATCGTTGGCAGAAGATCACGATGGTTTTATTTGGATTGGCACCTGGAATGATGGATTGTATAAGCTGAATCCTGAAAACGATGAAATGAATCATTACCTGGCAAACGAGGTGGTGAGCGATATTTACGAAGACTCGCGCCGGATATTGTGGATAGCCACTTACAATGGCCTGCTTCATTTTTATCCTGAAAGCGGTGAATATAAACGTTATATTACAGAGGCCGGTAAAAATTCGCTTTCAAATTCTACCACTACCCAAATTGTTGAATCGAGAGATGGAAACCTGTGGATTGGAACATGGGGTGGCGGTTTAAACAAAGCAGAGGTAAATAACGATGGTGAAATAATCCGCTTTACCGCTTATCGTGAAACCGCCAAAGCAAACAGTTTGGGCGATGATGTGGTGTTTAAATTGTGTTACGACCAGTTTGATAATCTGTGGATCGGATCGTGGAATGAAGGTTTAAGTTTACTGAAATACGATCAGCAGCAACTTCCGCCTGCGGAAGCAGGTTTTTGGAATTATCAGGCATCGGTTAATAATCCTGGAAGTTTATCGTCAAATGCCGTATCGGCTATTTTTGTTGATAAAAGTGGCTTGCTTTGGGTAGGCTCGTCAAAAATCGACAGAGCCTCGATAACTGATAATGGATTAAATCGTTACGTGTTGCCGTCAACGGTTGATAATCTCGGAAACAAAATCTACATAAAAAGTTTTGCTGCTTTTAACAATCAGCTGTGGATTGGCACTTCGTACAACCTTTTGCAGTACGAAAACAAAAATGGGGTATATGTTTTAAAGAAAGATTACGGCGAGCAGAAATACACACACAACGGCCGCGAATTTATTGCCTATACTATTTTCGATATGTATGCCGATAGCACAGGACTTTGGATTGGTACCGAGGATGCAGGGCTTATTCATTATCAGTTTACCCGCGATATGGAACTCGATCTTTCAAGCCGGGAGTACTATAACGAGAATACTGAAATAGCGATTCCGGGCAATAAAGTCATCGAATTAGTTCCATCAAAAAAATACCCGGGCGTAATTTATGCCGGAATAACTGAGCGTGGTTTTGTGATTTTAAAAACCGACAGGAATAAAATTGTTTCAGTTGAAAGCTTTTCGTCCGGCCCCGAAAATCACCAGATAACCAGTAATATCATCCGGGCTTTACACGAAGATAGCTCGGGAGATGTATGGATCGGGACGGAAAACGGTTTAAATTGTTACCATCCCGAAACCGGGAAATTCGACAAATATTTTTACTCAACCACCGATAAAAAATCGTTGAACGACAATGCGGTAAATGCCATTCTTGAAGACTCACCTGGCAAGCTGTGGATTGGAACAACATCCGGTTTAAACCGGAAAATCAAGGAAGTTGATTCATCAGGAAATGAAGTAGTAAAATTTAAAGGTTTTCCAGAAATTGAGTACCTGCAAAACGACCTCATTTCGGGATTAATGGAAGACAAATCGGGAGATTTATGGATTCGTACTTACCGCGGTATTGTTGAGTTCGATGTACAAAATGAGGCAATTGTAAGCCGGCACTTTTCGCAGGATTACCAAAATGATCGTGTGGAAAGAAACGCCCAGTTCGTTCTTGAAAATGGAAAAATTCTTGTTGGCAACCTCTCCGGATTTATCGTGCAGGAGCCCGAAACTATCAGCCAAATGGAGCAAACAGCAAATGTAGTGATTACCGACTTGCTGATTTACGACAAAAGTATGAACGATGAGCTGGAGCTCAGAACGGAATATGGAATCGATACCGACATTCCTTACGCCGAAAAGGTGAAGCTGTCGTACAAAGACAAAATGCTGACCTTTAGTTTTTCGGATATGGATTATAAAAATCCGGGAAAAAACGAATACTTTTTTCGGATGGAAGGTTTTGACGAACAGTGGAACAGTGCCGGAACGCGAAATACAGCCACCTACACCAATCTTCCGCCGGGCAATTATACGTTTAAAGTTGTGGCGAGCGCCGGCAACAGGGTTGATTACGCTAAAGCCAGCACCTTTCAGGTTTCCATGTCGCCACCCTGGTGGAAATCAATTGTCGCCTATATCGTTTATGGCCTTTTGTTTATTGCCGTTATGTATTTTTTTATGAAATACTCGATAATAAATGCGCAAAAGAAAAGCGAGCTGGCCTTTGAGCACTTAAGGGCCGAAGAGTTACGCAATCTGAATGAACAAAAAACGCTGTTCTTTACCGATATAACACACGAATTAAGAACGCCGCTGACACTAATTCTAGGGCCGTCGAAAGAATTGCTCGACGATACAAAACTAAGTGAAGAATCGCACAAACTGGCGCAATTAATAAACACCAGCGCCTATAAACTTTTGCGTTTGGTGAATCAACTGATTGAGTTCCGTAAAATTGAAAAAGGTATTCCTGATAATCTTTACATTCAGCATTGTAATCTGGTAAATCTGCTTCACGAGGTTTATAATTTCTTTAAGCCAATGGCCGATTCACGGCAAATCGAGTTCAAATTAAATGCTACTCCTGAAATTATCATGGCGAATTTCGATCCTGATAAGATGGAGAAAATAATCTTTAATCTTTTGTCGAATGCATTTAAATATTCGCCCGATAACAGCGTAATTTCTATAACGGCTTTTGAGCGGGAGAACACAAATGCGGAAAAGGAGGTGATAATTGAGGTTAAGGACAGTGGTGTTGGAATTGCAAAAGAGCACCAGGAGAAAGTTTTTGAGCGTTTTTTCCAGATAAAGCAACTGCGCACACAAAGTACCGGTGGAATTGGTTTGTTTATGGCCAAAGCAATGATTGAGCAGCACGACGGAACGATTGAGCTGGACAGCGAAGAAGGTAACGGAAGTTGCTTCCGGCTGGTATTGCCACAGAACAGCGAGCTTGCAGCAAATGCCGAAAAAAGCGAAAAATGGAAACCCGAAGATTCGATAACAAGCTTGGTGCAGCCTGAAGACGCCACTTTCGGGAATATTTTACACGACACTTCTTTTAGCGAAGTGGATAAGTCAAAACCGCATGTGTTGGTTGTTGAAGACGATGCGAATTTGAAGGCGTTTTTGTGCACCGGCTTATCGAAACACTTTAATGTGGCATGTGCCGATAATGGTATGGAGGCGCTTGAAAAAATAGAGGCAAACACGCCCGATCTGATTCTTTCGGATATAATGATGCCCGAAATGGATGGTTTTGAATTGTGCACCCAATTGCGAAACGACCTGAATTTCTCGCACATCCCGGTAATTTTCCTTACGGCCAAAACCATGCACGAAGACCAGGTTAGAGGATTAAAGCTCGGGGCGGTGGATTATATTTATAAACCGTTTAATATGGTTTCTTTATCGCTAAAGATTTACAATTTATTGAACCTGCAAAAACAAAAGCAGGAACGCTTACGCACAGAGCAAATTCTGGAGCCCGAACACATTGAATTGTCTTCTTTGGACGAGGAATTTCTGAAAGCTGCGGTTCAATCGGTGCAGGATAATCTGGACAATACCGCTTTCGACGTGGAAGCTTTTAGTGCCGAACTGAAAGTAAGCGCCAACCAGGCCTACCGAAAAATAAAAGCACTTACCGGGCAAACGGCCAACGAGTTTATCCGTACTCAACGATTAAAGGTAGCATCGGGGCTGCTGGTACAGAAAAAAAGATCGATTAGCGAAGTAATTTACATGGTTGGATTTACCAGTCCGTCGTATTTTAGTCGCTGCTTCAAAGATTTTTACGGTTGCACACCAAAAGAGTACATTGAAAAAAATACCTGACTGAGCAGGTAAACCGGCATGAAAGGCGGTTTATCGAATATGTACAATTTTACGTTGAATTTATGCCAGTGATTGAAATTGCGGACTGATATTTTTGCTTCACTTTCTAATGAAAGCTGAGAAGAAAATCAATAAAGCAAAATTGCCGTTATCATGAAACCACAATCAAACCAACTTTATCCCATTCTCTTTACTTTTTTTTGTGCCTCGTTAATGGTTGTATTAATGGGATGCAATTCGAAAAAAGAAGAGCCGCAAGGATTTCAAAATTTTAATCCGGGGCAATCCTGGCCCGATGCCGACAGTGTGCATATTAATGCTCATGGAGGTGGAATTTTGTTTCACGATAATACCTATTACTGGTTTGGCGAATACAAAAGTGAGCATACCAGCTCGGCCCAGGTGGGGGTGAATTGTTACTCTTCAACTGATTTGTACAACTGGAAACCTGAAGGTGTTGCACTTCCTGTAAGCGACAGTATTGGCAGCGACATTGAGACCGGTTGTGTTATGGAGCGCCCAAAGGTGATTTACAACGCCAAAACCCAGCAATTTGTGCTGTACTTTCATTTGGAGTTGAAAGGTAAAGGCTACAGTGCTGCGCGAGTTGGTATTGCCGTTAGCGATAAGGTTACCGGGCCTTATACTTATCTGCGTTCATTACGTCCGAATGCCGGCTTTTGGCCGCAGAACATGACTGAAGCCCAGAAAAACAGCAGCCTTACAATGGCTGATTTTTCCGATTGGTGGACCGATGATTGGATGGCTGCTGTTCATGATGGTTTGTTTATCCGCCGTGATTTTGAAGGCGGGCAAATGTCGCGCGACATGACTCTTTTTGTTGACGATGACGGAAAAGCCTACCATATTTATTCATCGGAAGAAAACCTGACGCTGCACATTGCCGAATTGAGCGATGACTATTTAAGCTATACTGGAAAATATATTCGTGTTGCTCCCGGCGGACACAACGAAGCGCCAGCTATTTTTAAAAAAGACGGGAAGTATTTTATGATCACATCCGGTTGTACAGGTTGGGATCCGAATGCTGCCCGACTATTTACGGCCGAATCCATTTGGGGCCCCTGGGAACAACATCCAAACCCATGTGTTGGCGACGATGCCGATCTGACCTTCCACTCGCAAAGTACCTATATTTTGCCAGTGGCCGGGAAAGACGATGCTTTTATTTTTATGGCCGATCGGTGGACGCCCAAAAAGCCAATCGAAGCAAGCTACATCTGGTTGCCCATTCAGTTTGAAAATGGATTGCCGGTATTAAAATGGATGGATCAGTGGAACCTCAGCATTTTTGACGAATCAAACGAATTATAATAAGTAGAAATAATGAAGAAATTAGCAGTATTTGCATTGCTCTTGTTGCCCTTTATGGGTTGGGCGCAGGATGTTTTTATTCAGCATGCAAACGGACGGGAATTCACCAGCCTGAACGGGAAGTGGAAATATGTACTCGATCCTTACGAACAAGGGCAAATCGGTTTTATGCCCGTTTATGAGAATGTAAAGCAAAAGGACAAATCAGATCGTATAGAATACAGTTTCGATGATGCGCAATCGCTTTGGGTACCCGGTGCGTGGGATGCACAAAAACCTGAGCTCGCCTACTACGAAGGAAGTATATGGTACCGCAAAACCTTTGATAAATCGGATCTGTCGAACAACAAGCGTTATTTTGTATACGTTGGCGCGGCAAATTATAAGAGCACCGTTACGCTTAACGGAAAAGTGGTGGGTACACACGAAGGTGGATTCACGCCTTTTGCTTTCGAAATCACCGATTTGATTCAGGAGAAAGACAATTTTCTGATTATCGGAGTAAACAATAGCAGGCTTAATGATGGAATTCCGTCGAAAGTTACCGATTGGTTTAATCATGGAGGAATTACCCGCGACGTGCTGTTGGTTGAAGTGCCTAAAACTTTTGTGAGCAATTATTTCCTGTCGTTAGACAAAAACTCGCTTAACGCAAAAAGTAAAAAGATTAACGGGAAACTTCAGCTTAACGGAGCATCATTTCCGCAGAAAGCACGAATTGAAATCCCTGAATTAAAGGTTAACGAAGAAATTAATGTGGAAGCCGACGGGGGCTGCAATTTCTCTATCGACGTGAAAAATATGGAGTTGTGGTCGCCTGGAAATCCAAAATTGTACGAAGTTTCCATCTCTGCAGGAAATGATAAAGTTACCGACCAGATCGGATTCAGAACAATTGAAACCGAAGGCAAGAAGATATTATTAAACGGCGAACAGATTTTCCTGAGGGGAATTTCGCTGCACGATGAAAATCCGCTGCGTGCCGATCGTGCCAATTCGGTTGATGATGCAAAACTTGTATTGGGCTGGGCAAAAGAACTGGGCTGTAATTTCGTTCGTCTGGCTCATTATCCGCACCAGGAAAATATCCTTCGCGAGGCCGATAAAATGGGTATTTTGCTTTGGGAAGAGCTGCCTTTGTATTGGGGAATCGACTGGAGCAACCCGGAGGTTCTTGAAAATGCAAAAAGACAGTATTCAGAAGTGATAAACCGCGATTATAACCGGGCGAGTTCAATTATCTGGTCGATTGCCAACGAAACAACACCTTCTGATTCGCGAAATGCATTTTTGGGTGCTGTGGCCGAGCATGTTCGTTCGCTGGATAATACCCGCTTATTGTCGGCTGCTTGTAAAAAGGATCAGCCCGGCGATGGAAATACGGCCAAATATTACACCATCAACGATCCTTTGATGAAGTATCTCGACGTGGTGAGCTTTAACGAATATTTGGGTTGGTACGGCGGTTTGCCCGACGAGTGTCGCGAAAAAGTAATATCATCGGATGAAGACAAACCAATTATTGTCAGCGAATTTGGAGGCGGTGCCTTGCAGGGATTTCATGCCGACAGTCTGACACGCTGGAGCGAAGAGTTTCAGGAATATTTGTACCACGAGAGTATTAATATGTTCGACAAAATTGATGGGTTGGCAGGAATGACACCCTGGATTCTGGTTGATTTTATGTCGCCGCTTCGGCAGTTGCCAAACGTACAGGATGGCTGGAACCGAAAAGGCCTGATTTCTGAAAAAGGATATAAAAAGAAAGCTTTTTTCGAACTGCAGAAGTATTACAAAAAGAAAGAAGCAGAATACAAATAATTTTTTTCAATATTGATTGTATTGAATGTTTGATTGCAGCAGCGGGAATTTCTTGCTGCTGTTTTTTTATGAAGTCTATTCTTTATCTCCAATTATCGACTCCACCTTACCTTCCCAAAGGGGCGGAATTATCCCCCTTTGGGGGATTACAGGGGGCAGAACAAAGAGAATGCAAAATACTATCAATCCTTCTGGAGATATTCAAGAATCAAAAATATTATTCAGGAGCTCATTCCAAACTCCTTCCTGTAGCGCGCTGGAGAAATGCCGGTACTTTGTTTAAAGATGCGGGAAAAATGGTAGCGATCGGCAAATCCTGTGTTTAGTGCAATTTCGTCGATACTCAGGTTGGAGTGGTGAAGCATGATACAGGCCCGGTCGATGCGTTTATTGCGGATATACTTTTGAACCGAAATTCCCACTTCGTTCGAAAACAGCCGGATAAAAGCATTGGTTGCCATTTGCGCTTTTTCGGCTAAGTTCGAATTGCTTAAATTACCAGCTATATTTTCTTCGATGTAGCGTAAACAACGAATAATCCGGTGATCGTTTGAAATCAGATCCCAGTTCGATTCAGGTAAATCCGTAAGTAAATCAGAAATTAAAGCTTTTATCACCAAGCTGATGTGGAAGCTAAAGAATTTGTGTTCTTTGTTCAGGTGGTTTTTTATCAGTTGCAGTTTCGACTGGAGATGATCGGTGAGTTCAAAACTGAAAACTCCGGGTGAGATATTATCGTAAGGAATTCCAATATTAAAGTGAATAAACAGATGTAAAAGGCTGGGTTTTGACGACGCTTCCTGTCGGTCAGAATTTACATCAACACGTCCTCCTACCAACGAAAATCCTTCTTTGGGTATTTCATAATCATACAAACGAGTGGCATACGAAGTATTCGGCGGAATCAGTATAATTTTATTGGGAGATAAGTCGTATTCAGTATCGTTATAAATGATTTTAGCCCCTTCGGCGCTGTTGTGGTAAATGCGCCAGTAAGGGAATGAAAGTTCGTTGTATTCCCAGTTCTCAAGCCACCAGTGCCGGCAGCAAAGCAGCTGAGTATTATAGTTCGGGAAAAACTGAATAACATCAGAAGGATCGCCTTTTTCCGGCTTTGTTTTATAGGTATTCATATCTGGTGATGTTAGAAACAGATACAAATATAGTAAAATCAGCCATTGGTTTCGGTAAGGCTTAATCGTACTTTGTGAGCACTAAGTAATACAATAAATTTTAAAAATCTAAATAGGTAATTATGGCTAACAGATTAATTGGCGACTTGCCAAAAGTGGGCATCCGCCCGATTATCGACGGACGTGAGCGAGGCGTTCGCGAATCGCTAGAACAGCAGGTGATGGACTTGGCAAAAGCTGCCGCAGCTTTTATTTCCAGCGAATTAAAATTCCCCAGTGGCGAAACGGTAGAATGTGTTATCGCCGATACCTGTATTGGCGGTGTGGCTGAAGCAGCCCTATGCGCCGAAAAATTCAGAAAAGAAGGCGTAGGGGTTTCTCTCAGTGTTTCGCCTTGCTGGTGTTACGGAACCGAGGTGATGGACACCGATCCGCTGATTCCGAAAGCAGTTTGGGGCTTTAACGGAACCGAACGTCCGGGGGCTGTTTATCTGGCTGCAGCTTTGGCCGGATATACGCAAAAAGGATTGCCAACTTTCGGAATTTATGGTCGCGATGTGCAGGATGCCGGCGACACAACAATTCCTGAAGATGTAAAAGAAAAAATACTGCGCTTTGTAAAATCGGGGCTGGCAGTGGCCCAAATGAAAGGGAAATCGTATTTGTCGATTGGCTACAGCTCAATGGGTATTGCCGGTTCGATGGTCGATTCAGGTTTCTTTCAGAAATATCTGGGAATACGAACCGTATTTGTGGAGTCGGTAGAAATTCTGAGACGAATCGAGGAAGGTATTTATGATGAAGAAGAGTTTCAGAAAGCATTGGCCTGGACAAAGGCAAACTGTAAAGAAGGAAAAGATATAAATAAGCCTCAAAATCAGGCAGACGCGGCCCGAAAAGAATACGAATGGGAGATGGTGGTGAAAATGACACTGATTTGCCGCGACATGATGATTGGTAACAAAAAAGTGATTGAAAAAGGCTTCCACGAAGAAGGGGTAGGACGAAATGCCATTCTGGGCGGTTTCCAGGGGCAGCGCCAGTGGACCGACTATCAGCCAAATGGCGATTTCACCGAAGCCATTTTAAATTCGTCGTTCGATTGGAATGGTATTCGTCAGGCTTTTGTTTTGGCTACCGAAAACGATAGTTTGAATGGTGTTTCAATGTTGTTCGGGCATTTGCTAAGTAATACCAGCCAGATATTTTCTGATGTGCGCACCTACTGGAGTCCGGAAGCTGTAAAACGCGTTTGCGGTAAAGAACTGACCGGTTTGGCCGAAGGTGGAATTATTCACTTGATCAACTCCGGCTCAACAACGCTCGACGCTACTGCGCAGCAACGCGATGCCGAAGGAAATCCCGTTATGAAACCTTTCTGGGAAATTAGCGAAGAAGAGGTACAAAAATGCCTGGAGAACACTTCGTGGCCACAGGCCGACAGGGAGTATTTCCGTGGTGGCGGTTATTCGTCGTTGTTTAAAACTGCCGGACAAATGCCGGTTACCATGAGTCGTTTAAACCTGGTGGATGGTTTGGGGCCGGTGTTACAAATTGCTGAAGGCTGGACGGTTGAATTGCCCGATGATGTGCACGAAATTCTCGATGAACGGACCAATCCAACCTGGCCAACCACCTGGTTTGTGCCACGCGTAAATGGCGAAGGAGCTTTTAAAGATGTATATTCGGTAATGGCCAACTGGGGTGCTAATCACGGTGCAATTAGTTACGGTCATATTGGTGCCGATCTTATCACACTGGCCTCGATGTTACGCATTCCTGTTAACATGCATAATATTGATGGCGATAAGGTTTTCCGGCCAAGTGCCTGGGCGTCGTTTGGCGAAGCGAAAGAAGGTTCCGATTTTCGTGCCTGTGAATCGTACGGGCCACTTTACGGTAAAAAATAATTCGTATGCCTGAAAAAGATCTGGCAATAGTATTCGATTGCGGAGCCACAAACCTGCGGGTAATTGCCATGGATGTGCATGGCAAAATTGTGGCTTCGGAATCGACTGCAAACAATACAAGTCCCGATCCTGAATTTCCGGGTGGCGTAATTTGGGATGTGGAAGAAATGTGGGGAAAACTTTGTTCTGCCTCGCAGAATGTGATGACAGCAATCGATACAAAACGCATTGCGGGCGTAACTGTTACTACTTTTGGTGTTGACGGTGCTTTTGTTGATGCGCAAGGCAAATTGCTTTACCCGGTAATTTCGTGGCAATGTCAGCGCACAACGCCTGTTATGAACGAGATTGGAAAATATATTCCGCTTGAAGATTTGTATGCCGAAGCTGCTACTTTCCCATACGCATTTAATACCATTAATAAAATGGTTTGGATGAAGGAAAACCGACCGGAGGTAATTGAAAAGGCCCATCGTTTTTTGTTTATCACCTCACTGTTTATTTTTAAACTGACAGGCGCGTTGAAAAACGATGCGACCATGGCAGGCACTTCCATGTTGATGGACATGCAAAAGCAGCAACCATCGGAGAAGATATTTGCAGCGCTGGACATTCGGAATGATATTTTGGGAGCTATTGCAGAATCCGGAGAACGGGCCGGAACCGTTCATCAAAAAGCGGAAAGTGAGACAGGCATACCCAAAGATGTGCCGGTGTTTTTTGGTGGTCACGATACACAGTTTGCTGTATTTGGCTCGGGAGCCAATGAAAACGAACTGGTGCTGAGTAGCGGAACCTGGGAAATAATCATGGCCCGAAGTGCCGGTTTTAAGTCGGGCAAAAAGGAACTGGCAGCACAGTTAACCACCGAAATGGATGCCGAGAAAGGACTGTTCAATATTGGACAGAATTACCTGGCTTCGGGAATTTTGGAATGGTTTGCCAAAAACTTTTACCCGGAACTTCGTGACGATGCATTGTACCGCAAAATGATCGATGATGCGAGTACTGTTCAGCCCGGAGAATCATCAGTTTGGGTGAATCCTTCGTTTTACGGCGAAGGCGGAGCCAATAATTTTGGGGCGATAAACGGTTTAACCATACACACCAAACGAGGTGAAATATACCGGGCATTTCTGGAAAGTCTGGCCTGTAGGTTACGATATGGCATAGAAGCGCTGGAAAATGCAGGCGGTTTTAAAGCTGAAAAAATAATTTGTGTGGGTGGTGGATCAAAAAACTATCTTTGGAATCAATTGCGTGCTGATGTTTGCAATTTGCCCATACAATTGGTCGATCAGAAAGAAACAACCGTTTTAGGTGCAGCCCTGTTTGTGTTTGCAGGAAGTGGTTTGGCAAAATCGCCCGAAGCAGCGCGGCAGCTGGTGGATTATAATCCAAAAATTATTGTGCCATCCGAAAATCAAAAACTGTACGGCAAATTGTATCAGAAATTTAAAGAACGCATGCAGTACGTTTAATTGAAGAGTTGAATAACAAAACTTAATTATTAATTGTGGAGGCAATAAAAAATCTTCCGGCAAAGGTCATAAATCATATTATTCAGGTTAGCGAAGTTGCCGGTTATTTATGGGCAAAAGAATGGGCTGAAAAAAGCTCGGGAAATATTTCCATTGATTTAAGCGGACTTTTCCGGGAGTCAGCAATCAACCGCATTCATGACGAAGTTCCCTGCGATTTTCCAAAAGAGGCCGCCGGAATGGTGCTTTTTGTTACCGGTTCCGGTTGTCGGTTGCGGCATCTGGTGGATCGGGTAGATGAAGTTGCTGCAATTATAGCTGTCAATTCAGCAGCTACGGCCTATTCGGTTTTGTGGGGAGGTAAAAGTGCCGGTTTTAAACCCACTTCAGAACTGAGGGCGCACATAAAAATTCATCTTTTTAATGCGGTTAACCATACCGGCAAAAAAGCTGTTGTTCATGCACATCCGAGCGAGTTGGTGGTTTTAAGTCACCATAAATTGTTTAAAGATGAGGCCTTGTTTAATCACTCGCTTTGGAAGATGTGCCCTGAAATAAAACTGTATGTTCCGCGTGGAATAGCTTGCGTTGAATATGCCCGATATGGAACCGAAGAACTGGCAAATCTAACGCTGGAAGGATTAACCAACCACGATGTGGTTTTGTGGGAAAAACATGGTGCTTTAGCCACCGGAGTTGATATGGAAGAGGCCTTCGACTTTCTGGATGTAGCCAATAAAGGTGCAAAACTACTGTTGTTGGCCTGGAGTGCCGGATTTGATCCCGAAGGACTTTCGCCCGAACAACTGGATGAGCTGAGCTGAATAATTCCCTGTGGTTTTGCCTCTGGATACGTATTCCCTCCGCTGCTGAGCTACCTTTTTTATATAATTGAAAATCTGAAAAACAAAAAAATTATCAATAATCAATATCCAATGTACAACAACGTTAATCACATTTATTTGAAGAAGTTGATTTGGATATTGATTATTCTAAATTGGATATTTTACATTGTAAATGGTGATAAACAAAAAGTGTAATATCTAGGGAAAGGATGTTTCTAAAGGATGGTAATGGTCGACTTCAAGAATTTTCTTTTATTAAAACCTGATACTGTTAAATTCTGCAGTGCTATAGCCTTAATAATTCAGGTCTTCGTTTTAAACTTATACCTTCGCGCCAAATTGAAACAAAAGAAGTATGAGTTTAAACCGTTCAGGCAAATTCTTTATTCCCGTATTCACAATGGTTATGGCTGCCATGGTGGCTATGTCGCCATTTGCAATTGATACCTATATAGCTGCCTTACCCGATATTGCTGAGTTTTTTGGCGTAAAGCTAAACGTAGCCGAGTTGACCATTACGTTGTACTTTCTGGGATTTGCTTTTGGTAATTTTTTCGGCGGTCCCTTGTCTGATGCCTTTGGGCGAAAAACAATTGCACTCACCGGAATTGCGCTTTACGGCTTGGCCTCGTTACTTATAACTACCTGCACTAAAATTGAATACGTGCTGTTGTTGCGTGTGCTTCAGGCTTTTGGCGGAGGTTTTGCAACGGTTACGGGTAATGTGTTCATTCGCGATTGGTACAGCGGAAAACAGGTAGCTCGCTTTGTTACCATTATTAGTATGATTATTATGCTGGCTCCGTTGTTTGCTCCGGTTATGGGCGCCGCATTAATTCACTGGTTTGGTTGGGTGAGTATCTTCTGGTTTTTACTGGCATTTGCTATTCTGTTGTTTTTGTCCATGTGGTTGCTTATTCCCGAATCACGGGCGCCGGAACTGATTACCCGTAAAATTACAGGCCGGCAGCTGTTGGAAAAATACCGGGTATTTTTCTCGAATAAACAAAGTACAATTTTGCTGTTTGCCATTAGTTTGCCCATGTCGGGATTATATGTTTTTATTACAGCAGCTTCGTTTATCTACATCAAGTATTTTGGTGTATCCCAAATGCGCTTTCCGTTGTTTTTTAGTGCAAATATTGTTCTGAACATCATGTTGTCGTTTTTAAATACCATTCTTTTAAAGAAACACGATGCAGAAAAGATTTTACGCTACGGATTATTGTTGCAGCTGATTTCGGGCATAACACTGGCCATTTCGGTGTTGATGCCGGAGCCGCAATTGTGGTCGGTATTTGCATCAATTGTATTGTATGTTGGAAGTTTGGGTTTGGTTTTCGGGAACGGAACAGCCACCATTTTGAACCACAATCCTGAAGTGGCAGGATCGGCAAATGCTACCATCGGAATTGCCCGTTTTGCCATTAGTGCCTTAATCGGAAGTATAATGGCCCTGTTTCATACCGGCGATCTTATTCCCTTCGGACTGGTACTTTTTTTCTGTACCCTTTCCGGAAATATTCTGTATAATTGGGCCTTGCGGATTAAATCCTAACAGTTGTAGTTACGCTCATCCTGCGCATTAATTTCCCGTCCTGCAATAGTTCTACATCCTCCTGCTGGTTTTTTTGCAATCCTGCAGGGGTTTGCTCCGTCCTGCATCATTTTTTTCAAATCCTGCAGGCATTTTTGTGATTCTGCTTAGCAGGAAAGCATCAACATATGGCAGGGAGGTATTTCAGTGTGCAGGACGCCTCAAAGGGCTGCAGGATGGGTAAATGCTTAGCAGGGTGCTGTTAATTAGTGGATTAGTTGTTTTTTATTGTTACCAGATTCCACTTAAACCTTCTTCAAGTGCTTTTTTGTAGCGTTCAACATTAAACGAATAAAAGTAGGGCGACTTGTGCGCACCGCCGGTTTTTCGCTCTCTTAGCTTATCCAGAATATTGTAGTTCAATATTTTTCGCTGAAAGTTACGGCGGTCAAGGTCGCGACCAAGAATGGTTTCATAGAGAGTCTGAAGTTCGGGCATGGTAAATTTATGAGGCAGCAATTTTAAGCCAATGGGCTGCTGGTTAAGCTGTAAACGCAAGGTACTGATGGCTTCCTGAATAATTTGTTTATGGTCGAGCAGCATCGTAACATCGGCAGTTAAAGAAACCCAGTCACAGCGGTCGGAAAAAAGATCAGGTGTGGGTTTTACTTTCCGAAAGTCAACCAAAGCATAAAAACCTACAGAGATAAAACGTTTACCGAAAAAAGTCATGTCGGGTTTTGTACCGGCCATGTCGGCATCGAATATCGCTTTATTCGATTTTGATCTGTCGGGATCGCTAAATGCCTTAAATTGCTTCAGAAAAAGATTGTTTAGTCCGGTGCGCTCTTTAACTATGCGTTGTGCAGCCTGCTCCAACGTTTCATCGTGTTTCAAAAATCCTCCGGGAAGTGTATATTCTTTCGAATATTTTAAATGCAAAAGCAAAACTTTAAGCTCGTTGTTGTTAAAACCAAATATCACACAATCGAGTGATATATGATTCATAAACTCTGCTGAATTGAAAGGTTTAGTCGCTGTCAAAGTCCTTAATTTTTAAGCTCACAAATTAAAAAAAAATCTCGAAGTATTATTTGAGTATGTTTAAAAATATAATAATGTGTCGAAATGACACTGGCAATGGAATTTATTCCTATCTTCAACCCGGTCGATATAACTTTGTTAGTCGGCTAAAACGGTAAAACTAAATTAGAACTAAATTCTTCACCATGATTATGAACGAATCCAGACGTATCAGTCTATTAATTTTAAGTATTCTATTTCTTGCTTCCGGATATGTGTCTGCAAGCGTCTCACAACAAAAAAGCGTAAAAGAAATCGTTAAGTCGATGAGCCTGGAGCAGAAAGCCCAATTGGTAATCGGTACCGGAATGTATTTTCCGTTACCCGACTCGATTCGTGAAAAAATGCCGCCATCGTTTGGTGGAGGCCTCGACACCAGCACTCCTTACGGAAAAATGGTTGACAAAATCAGGGGATATTTGCCCGGAACTGCCGGAGTAACTGCGGAATATCCTGAACTGGGAATTACCAGCCAGACATTAGCTGACGGCCCTGCCGGATTGCGCATTAGTCCAAGCCGCCCGGGAGAAACCGACACGTACTATTGTACAGCTTTCCCCATTGCAACCGTAATGGCTTCATCGTGGGATACTGAGTTGGTTGAATCGGTAGGAAAAGCCATGGGAAAAGAAGTGCTGGAATATGGTGCCGACGTGCTTTTGGCACCTGCACTGAATATTCAGCGCGATCCCCTGTGCGGCCGTAACTTCGAGTACTATTCAGAAGATCCGCTGGTAGCCGGAAAAATGGCAGCCGCGATGGTAAAAGGTATTCAGTCGAATGGCGTTGGAACTTCAATCAAACACTTTGCGGTTAACAACCAGGAAACCAATCGTATGTCGGTTGATGTGATTGTGAGCGAACGTGCGTTGCGCGAAATTTATTTGAAAGGTTTTAAAATCGCGGTTCAGGAAAGTGAACCCTGGACAGTGATGTCGTCTTACAATAAAGTAAATGGTGTTTATGCTTCTGAGAGTCACGACTTGTTGACTAAAATTCTGCGCAACGACTGGGGATTTAAAGGTTATGTAATGACCGACTGGGGCGGCGGTAGCGATGTTGTTGCTCAAATGAATGCCGGAAACGATATGATCCAGCCGGGTTCTACTGCGACCATAAAAACGCTTATCGAAGCTGTTGAGTCAGGAAAACTCGATGAAGCAGTTTTGGATACAAATGTTGAGCGTATTCTGAATATAATGGTGGAAACACCTCGTTACAAAGGAACTAAAATCTCGAATAAGCCTGATTTGAAAGCGCATGCCGAGGTTACCCGCCAGACAGCTGCTGACGGTATGGTATTGCTGGAAAACAACGGCGCACTTCCTTTTGCAAAAAACATTAAAAATGTTGCCGCATTCGGAAATTCTTCGTATGATTTTATTTCAGGAGGAACAGGTAGTGGCGATGTTAATGAAGCTTACACGGTTTCGTTGTTGCAAGGCTTGGAAAATGCCGGGTACAAAACGTACGACGAACTTAAAAATACCTACGAAGCCTATATGGAAGAAGCGCGGAAAACACAGGATAAATCCAGAAACTTTCTGGCCGCTTTAATGGGCGGAAAAATTCCTGTTGACGAAATGGCACTGGATGCAACTGTTGCTGAAGAGATGGCTGCAAAAGCTGATATTGCCCTAATCACTATCGGACGTAATGCCGGTGAAGGTGGCGACCGCGAAGCTGTTGAAGGCGACTTCTACCTGAATAAAAATGAAAAAGACCTGATAAAAACCGTAACTGACGCTTTTCATGCGAAAGGCAAAAAAGCAGTGGTTATTCTGAATATTGGCGGCGTTGTTGAAACCGCCAGCTGGAGCACTATTCCTGATGCCGTTCTTTGTGCGTGGCAACCGGGGCAGGAAGGCGGAAACTCGGTAGTTGATGTGCTTTCAGGAAAAGTAAATCCATCGGGTAAACTGGCACAAACCTTCCCGGTGAAATACGAAGATGGTTCGTCGTCGGATAATTTTCCCGGTGTGGCTGTAAAAACAGAGGGGGCAGAAGATAATACGGCCGATCAATCGGGTTTCTCGATGATGCGCCGCGTACCGTGGGAAGTGGTTTACGAAGAAGATATTTACGTGGGGTATCGCTATTTCAACACCTTCGATGTGCCGGTGGCTTACGAATTCGGATACGGAAAATCATACACCACATTCGAATACAGCCACCTGAAGCTGAGCGACAAAAAATTTGATGGAAAAGTTACTGTCTCCATCGATGTAAAAAATACCGGTGATGTTGCCGGAAAAGAAGTGGTTCAGGTGTATGCCAGCGCGCCGGGTAAACATTTGGAAAAACCGGAAGAGGAGTTGGTGGCCTTTGGAAAAACTGCTTTGTTAAAACCGGGTAAATCGGCAACGCTTTCGTTTGATATTGATGCTTCACTTTTGGCTTCTTTCGATGAAGCAAGCACAAGCTGGATTACAGAGGCCGGTGATTATACCGTAAAAGTTGGAGCTTCATCAAAAGACATTAAAGCAAAAGCAACATTTTCTGTTGCCAACGATATTACTGTTCAGCAGGTATCAAAAGCAATGGTGCCTCAAAAAGACTTTGAAAAAATGCATAGGTAGTGGGACTTGGTTAAATACTCTCACCCTGGAATTGTCCGGGGGAGAGTTTCCTTTCCTTTAACCTGTGAATAAACAACCCTTTTAAGACGAAACAAATTTAAAACCTGCTACTTATGAAAAACGTTCGCGTGATTTTGTTTTTTTGTATTGCCGTTGGTTTTGGGGCATGTTCAACTAAAACACCCCAACAAATAAAAGATAGTGTAACCCTTGCCGACGGAACGGTAAGTGGTTCGTTTGACGAGAGTACCGGAATTACCACTTTCAAGGGAATTCCGTTCGCTGCTCCTCCGGTGGGCAATTTGCGCTGGAAAGCGCCTCAGCCCGTTGAACCCTGGGAAGGCGTGAAACAATGCACTGAATTTTCAGCCAGCCCGATGCAGGCAACGCCAATGCCGTTTAGTATGTGGACACAAGAGTTTATTGCCCCCAAAGAGCGGTTAAGCGAAGATTGTTTGTACCTGAATGTGTGGACTCCGGCCAAAGATGCCTCTGAAAAACGGCCGGTGCTGGTTTACATTTACGGTGGTGGTTTTTCAAGTGGCGGAAGTGCTGTGCCTATTTACGATGGCGCAGAAATGGCGAAGAAAGGCCTGGTTTTTATCACTATAAACTATCGTGTTGGAACCTTAGGATTTTTGGCGCATCCGGAACTTACGGCTGAATCGCCAAACAACGCTTCAGGAAATTACGGTTTGCTCGACCAGGTTGAAGCCCTGAAATGGGTAAACAAAAATATTGCTGCTTTTGGCGGCGATCCTGAAAATGTTACCATTGCCGGACAGTCGGCAGGTGCGTTTAGTGTAAATTATTTGGTGGCTAGTCCGTTAACAAAAGGCCTTATTCACCGGGCCATTGCCGAGAGTGGTGGCGCCGTGCTTTCAACCAATGCGTTGGCACGTGGTGGCAGCCTGAAATCGGGAGAAGAAGCCGGTGTAAAATTTGCCGAGTCACTGGGCGCATCAACTATTGAAGAACTGCGTGCCAAAAGTGCCGAAGAGATTTTAAGTGGCAAAGGTGGTGGTGCACCCATTGTTGATGGTTATTTTTTGCCCAAACCGGTTGGCGAGATCTTTGCCAACGGCGAACAAAACGATATTCCTGTAATTATTGGATGGAATGAAGATGAAGGTTTTGGAGGAGCACCTGTTTCTGCCGATCAGTTTAAACAACGTGTAAAGCAACAATTTGGCGATATGGCTGATGAATTTCTGGCTAAATTTCCGATAAATACCGAAGAAGAAGCCAAGGCCATTCAAAATGATCTGGGAGCGCTGCAAACTTTTGGTATCCAGTCGTACAAATGGATGCAGCTGCAAAATGAAAAGGCAACATCGAAGGTGTTTATGTACCGTTTTGAGCGCGATGTGCCTTTTGCCGATGAAATGCAGGATTTTGGAGCTTTCCATACCGGAGAAGTTCCGTACGCTTACAATAACCTGAAAATGAGCCCGCGCCCGTGGACAGAAGCTGATTATAAACTAGCCGACCTGATGTCGGATTACTGGGTGAATTTTGCTACATCAGGCAATCCAAATGCTGAAGGTTTGCCCGAGTGGGAAGCGACCTCGCCCGATAACCTTAAAGCGATGCATTTTGACACCACATCAGCATGTGGCGATTTGCCAAGTGTTGAACTGCTCAAATTTCTTGATAAATATTATTCCGAAACCAACTAAAACAAGATCTATATGAAAAAACAAATTTCAGGAGTACTGATTGCGATCGTTGCAATTACTCTACTTAATGGCTGTGGCCCCAAGTGGACAGAAGAAGAAAAGGGAGACTTTCATCTCGTTTACAACGAAGGAGGAGCAACTTTAGGTTATTCTCCAAAGTCAGGAGTAACACTTCTTACCGATGGAGGTTATGCTTTTAAAGACCTCAACCGGAACGGAGAGCTGGATGTGTACGAAGACTGGCGCAAACCGGTTGATGAACGCGCCAAAGATCTGGCCTCAAAAATGTCGGTGGAACAAATTGCCGGATTAATGTTATACAGCGGACACCAGTCGATTCCTGCGGGAAGTGGTGGTTTTGGTGCCGGAACCTACAACGGCAAATCGTTGTTGGAAAGTGGTGCAAAATCAAGCGATCTTACCGACCAGCAAATTAAGTTTCTTACTGAGGATAATTTGCGTCATGTGTTGATTACTACCGTTGAAAGTCCGGGCGTGGCTGCGCAATGGAACAACAACATGCAGGCGTTGGTTGAAGGACTTGGTTTGGGAATTCCCGGAAACACAAGTACCGATCCGCGCCACGGAACCAGGGCGGAAACCGAATACAATGCCGGTGCCGGTGGCGATATCTCCATGTGGCCCACCACATTGGGTTTGGCAGCCACTTTCGATCCTGCTGTAATGAAAAAATTTGGCGAAATTGCTTCGATAGAATACCGCGCTTTGGGAATTGCAACGGCGCTTTCTCCACAAATTGATTTATCGACCGAGCCACGTTGGAGTCGGTTTAGCGGAACAATGGGCGAAGATCCCGGGTTGGCAGCCGACCTCACGCGTGCTTATGTCGATGGATTTCAAACTTCATCGGCGGATAAAGAAATTACCGGCGGCTGGGGATTTGAAAGTGTAAATGCCATGGTAAAACACTGGCCGGGCGGTGGCCCCGAAGAAGGTGGCCGCGATGGCCATTTTGGTTACGGAGCTTACGCCGTTTATCCGGGAAATAATCTGTCGGATCAGTTAAAACCTTTCACTGAAGGTGCCTTTAAACTGGATGGCCCAACGGGCAAAGCAGCAGCCGTAATGCCTTATTATACCATTTCGTACAACATCGATCAGAAGAATGGCGAAAACGTAGGAAACGCCTACAATAAATACATTATCACCGATTTGTTGAGAGGCGAATACGGATACGATGGCGTGGTTTGTACCGACTGGATGATTACTGCCGATACGCGCAGTGTGCACGAATTTATGGGGAAATGCTGGGGAGTAGAAAATCTTTCAGTTGCCGAACGTCACTACAAAGTTATTGAAGCCGGAGGAGACCAGTTTGGCGGAAACAACGAAAAAGGGCCGGTTCTGGAAGCGTACGAAATGGGTGTGAAAGAACATGGAGAAGAATACATGCGCAATCGTTTTGAGCAATCGGCAGTGCGTTTACTGAAAAATATTTTCCGCCCGGGATTGTTTGAAAATCCGTACCTGGCAGTTGCCGAATCGGAAGAAATTGTTGGTAATCCGGAGTTTATGAAAGCCGGTTACGAAGCACAACTGAAATCGGTGGTGATGCTAAAAAACAAGGATGGTGTTTTGCCGGTTGAGAAGAAAGTGAAAGTTTATATTCCTCAAAAATACAATCCGGGTGGCACAAACTGGTTTGGAATGGTTACCAAACCAAGCTGGAGCGACGCTGCAAATATGGATATCGTGGTCAACTATTTTGAAGTTGTTGATGCTCCTGAAAAAGCCGATGTTGCCATTTGTCTGATCTCAAGTCCGCAGGGCGGAACAGGATATTCGCTTGATGACAAGGAAAAAGGCGGTAACGGATATGTTCCTATTTCGCTTCAGTACGGACCATACACTGCCGCGTATGCCCGCGAGGAAAGTATTGCCGGCGGAAGTCCGTTTGAGGATTTTACCAACAGGCGTTATAAAGGAAAATCAATCGAAGCAGCCAATGTTTACGATATGAAAATGGTGAACGAAACAAAAGCGAAAATGGGTAACAAACCTGTAATTGTTGTGGTAAATGTGGCCAATCCGTTTATTCCTGCCGAGTTTGAAAAGAGCGCCGATGCTATTCTCGTTCACTGTGGTGTGCAGGATCAGGCAATTATGGATTTGGTTACAGGTAACGCCGAACCATCTGGTTTGTTGCCTTTCCAGCTTCCTGCCAACATGAAAACAGTGGAAGAGCAGTTTGAGGATGTGCCGCGCGATATGGACTGTTACACCGATGAAATGGGCCATGTTTACGACTTTGCCTACGGAATGAACTGGAGCGGAGTTATTGATGACGAAAGAGTAAATACATACAAATAAAACAAATGTGGTTTTTCGTGGACCTTCGGAATCTTCGGAGGTTCACGAAAAATTTCTTAACCCGAATTCCCAAATTTTACGAATATTTTTGAAAGAGTTTTAGCCATAACGGATCGGATCCTAACTTTTTAAAAGGAAGTAGATTTGAGTACAGAGATTTGAGTATTGAGACTCATTTCCCTTTCTCTCTACTCATTACTCAATACTCATGTCTCCTCTGTCAATTATTCTTCTCTGAATTTCATTCAATCTTAAACCTATGTACTTCCAGTGCATAGTGCTTTAGTTGGAATTTTCCTTTCGAAACAGCCCGACAACTCGGCTTTTACGTTCTTTGGGAAAATCTACCCTCTATCTGATACGTTTTAATTCTTGAAAATCTCGCAGGTAGATTAGTTTTGTAATCAAACAAGATTAAACCAATGAGAACATTTTCTATTTTCTTTCTATTTGTTGCCCTTATCGGATGCAATTCAAAAAATACCAAACAAAATTCAGCACAAACTGCCGAACCTTTGTGGTCGGTAAAATTTGCCGAAACCGTATTGCATGAAGCCGACAGTCTGATCTATTATCAGCGCGAAAAACCCAAATACGAATACGATTATGCTTTTCTGGGCGATGCCATTTACAAACTAAAGGATGTTGATCCGAAGTACGGCGCTTATCTGAAAGATTATATCGACTATTTCCTGCACGACGATGGAAAAATCGACGGGCAGAAAACATCGGATTACAACATCGACCGGGTGCGCCCCGGAAATAGTATGATTACCTTGTACCAGGACTACGGCGATGAAAAATATAAATTAGGAATTGAAACGTTGGTGGATCAAATGAAAGGGCAGCCACGCACCAATTCGGGTGGTTTTTGGCACAAAAAAATGTATCCCTACCAAATGTGGTTGGATGGGTTGTACATGGCCTCACCATTTTTGTCGCGCTATGCCAACGAATTCGGTCAGCCGCAGTGGTTCGATGAGGTTACTTTTCAGTTGCAGGAGGTTTACAAACATACGCTTGATGAAAAAACGGGGCTGGTTTACCATGCCTGGGACGAGAGCCGCGAGCAGCGCTGGTGCAACAAAGAAACCGGGCAGTCGAAACACTTCTGGAGCCGTGCCACTGGCTGGTATATGATGGCTTTGGTTGATGTGCTGGAGAATTTGCCCGAAGAGCATAAAGACAGGGAAACGCTGATAACCATATTAAATGATTTAAGCGAGGCCGTTCTTAAGGTTCAGGATGCCAAAACCCAATTGTGGTACCAGGTAATGGATAGGGGGGGCGAAGAACGCAACTACCTGGAGGCATCGGGATCGGCAATGATTATTTACACTTTTGCCAAAGGCGCCAAAAACGGCTGGTTGCCGCAAAGCTACCTGGAGGCTGCCAACTCGGCTTTCGATAGTATGATTGAAAACCTGGTTTCGGAAGATGAAAACGGTAGGTTAACTTTAACCAATACATGTGGTGCCTGTGGTTTGGGAGGAAATCCGTACCGCGAGGCCGATTACAATTATTACGTGTCGGAGAAAAAGGTGGATAACGACCCGAAAGGCGTTGCCCCGATGATTATGGCTGCCATTGAATTAAATAAATAATTTCAAACAAAAACGAATACGAAAATGAGAAGATTTGTCCTACTATTATTTGCCGTTATTCTAATAACACAGGCCCATGCACAAAATACAACCGACGTGAGTTTATTTATGCGTTCGGATAGTTTGCAGCAGAATGAAATTAGTGCCGAATCAGGCGATTTATACAAAACAATCGGGCATCATGGACCGGCTGTAGAAAACGAGTGGATGGCACTGCGTATTTATTTTAGTGATAAAGCAGCTATCGATGTTTATTCAAAAGCGAAAGCGCAGCTTGAGCTGAAGGAAAAAACGTGGTATCCAACCGCTGAAGATCAAAAAACGGGTTGGGGAGCCGATTATTACAAAGTGGGCCAAACAGTTGGTTTAGGCGGAGTGCGACTTTGGGATGGAGAAAAAGTTGTAAAACTGAATCCTGTTTCAAACCGAACAGCGCGTGTTGTAAAAGAACCTACCTGCTCGTACATGGAAATGTTATCGGAAGATGTGCCTTATAAAGGGAGAAATGTTGATGTGCTGGTGCGCGTAACTGTTTATTCAGGAGAAAGAAATGCCAAGGTTGAAGCGTTTGCGTTAACCGACGAACCCGTACAATTTGTCACCGGAGTAAATTACCACAAAGGACAGGAGATATACAAAAAGGATGGATTGATAGCTACCTGGGGTTTACATCCGGAAGATGTTGCTGCTGAATTGGTTGAAATTGGCGCCGCTATAATTTACAATCCGGCTGATTATGTACAAACAGAAGATGATGGCACACAGTTTCTTCTCATCAGTAAACCGGGCAAACAGTTAACAACATGGGTATCGTCGGCTTGCGGTCGCGAGGCGGAGATCAATACCATGAAAAAGTTTATTGACTTTCTTGAAAAATGATAAATGGATGCAAAGCAACTTAAAATAAAGTGTCTTTTCCTTTTTTTTCTGACACTTCATTTTGTTGGTTTCTCGCAGCACGACACTATTCGTTTTTCGCGCGATACCTCGTTTAACGTACAAAGTGCCTACCGGAAGATTGCGAAAGATTTTACGCAGGCAACCATCGTTAAAGCGTTTCCTATTCGGGCAATCAACGAAAAACGCAACATGGTTTATCATTCGTTGGGTGAGCGCGATTTACACATCGATATCTTTTATCCAAAAATCAGTAAAGTCAAACCGGTTCCCGGTGTACTGCTAATTCATGGCGGAGGCTGGGCATCGGGAACAAAATCGCACCTGGTTCCCATGGCGCAGAAATTAGCCGAAGCCGGTTATGTGGCTGCAGTTGTTGAATATCGTTTGTCGCCTGAAGCCAGATACCCGGCAGGTGTTATCGATTTGAAAACGGCCTTAAAATGGCTGCGGATTCATGCCAGTGATTTTGGCCTCGACACCAGCCGGATAGCAACTTTGGGAACTTCGGCCGGAGCAACATTGGCTACCCTCGTGGGAACTACCGCTGGAAATCCCTTGTATTTGTCTCATCCGAAAAGCCAGGCAGTAAGTGATAAAGTGCAGGCCATTGTTAATATCGACGGCGTGCTGGATTTTACCGATCCCAACGAAAGCGGCAAAGATCACGACCCCGCCAAACCATCGGCCGCAGCACGTTGGTTTGGTGCCACCTACAAACAAAATCCGGAACTGTGGGTAGAAGCATCGCCATTAACTTACGCGAGCGGAAAAACGCCACCAACACTATTTGTAAACAGCGCATTACCCCGCTTTCATGCCGGCCGCGATCAATATGTGGCTGTGTTGAATAAAAACGGAATTTACAACGAAGTGCATACCATTGACGAAACACCGCATCCTTTTTGGCTCTTCCATCCTTGGTTTGATAAAGCCGTGCCACTTGTTATTTCTTTTTTGGATAGGGTATTGAAATAGGATCTTTTGTTATCCCTTTTTATGGCTGAAATGGTCCAATAATAAGCAGTTTATCGCCCGAATCATCCACCTCAAACAAATGAGGAATCCGAACGTAACGGCCGTTTACATCTTTATGACTGTGTGCCGACAAGAGTAATTTCCCCTCGAATGTGCGGAACAGCATACCATGGCCAAAGTTTGGAGGAGTAATCGGTTCTTTCTCCTGTATCCACGGGCCATCCAAAGTGCCGCTTTCGGAGTAGGCCACGCCCTGAACATAATCGCTAAAAACCCAGCTGGTCCATAACATGCCCAGCTTGCCGGTTTGCGTTTCGAATAACCATGGTCCGTCGGTAACTTTATTCGGGATACTATTTCCGTGCTCATCTTTCTCGCGGCTCCATGGCGAGTCAAACGCGGTGAAAAGAACTTTTCCTTCTCCAATTGATCCCGAAAGATCCGGTTTCAATTCTATCTTTTCAATGGTGCCGTTCCAGTTTTGGAGCCATTCGTAGCAATAAACCATGTAAGGTTTTTTGTCTTTATCCACCCAGAAAGTTCCGTCTAAAGTGGGTTTGTCTGCCGGCAGGTACAAGGAGTCTTTCATCGGAACATAAGGCCCGTCGGGTTTGTGGCTCACCAAAACATGACTGGCTCGCCGTTCAATTTCATTCCCTTTTACCGTGTCGATAATCACTTTTCGATTTGTGAAAGTGGCAAAGTAGTAGTACCTGTCTTTGTATTGGTGTAATTCGGCCGCCCAAATCATGGGGTGCGGTCCCATCCACGAATCAGGATCGGTTTGTGCTACCACAAAAGGGCCTGTCCACCATTTCAGATCTTTACTTTTCCATAGCAGTCCGCCCGTTCCGGTCATGTAATAAGTGGCGGTGTTTGTATCGGCCATAATACACGGATCGCTTAAACGAATGGAATCCAGTGGAATATTTTCTTTAACTACGGGTTTCCAATTTTGCGCAAAAAGGGGAGCAAATACGGCGATTAAAAGTAATAGCGTTAAAAGTTTTTTCATTGGTCTCATTTTATCCTGTTATCAATTCCGAGGGATGTGTTATTTACACAATTTGTACACTTCGCTGCCTGCCAAAAGGAAACAGCCCAAACCGTAATCTTCAAAATCGGGTTTACTGGTGTAGCTTACCGGTTGCCCGTCCTTGGGTTCTTTCCCGGTGCCTTGTACATAGCCCAAAAAACCATTTTCGTGAACCGATTCGGAGGCCAGTGCATTCCAACCTTTTGTAATGGTTTGCATGTATTTTTTTCCACTCAAAATACCATTGTTCACTCCCCAGGCTATTCCGTACACAAAAAGAGAAGTGCCGGTTGCTTCTTTCCCTCCGTAATTGTTCGGATCGTGCAAACTGGCGTTCCAAAAACCGTCTTCGCGCTGAAGGGGAAGTAGGGCTTTCATCATCGCTTTGTAAGTTTTCAGGTACTCTTTGTAGTGCGGATCAGCTTCCGGTAAAATATCCATTACCCGAACCAGTGCGGCCACCACCCAACCGTTGCCGCGGCTCCAGTAACAATCTTCACCATTGGGCTCGGTGTAGGGCGGTTTAAAATCGGCATCGCGCCACCACAAACCATCTTTTTTATTGTACAGGCCCTGCGTTACTTTCGTGTCCATATACATTTTGTACATGCGCTCGCTGTATTTATCATCTTCGGTAAGCACCGATAGTTTAGCGAATACCGGCATGGCCATTTGCAGCGCATCAATCCAATTCCAGTCGTCTGTTTTTTCCGTTTTCAGCATTAAATCCACCGACGTTTTTATGTCTTTTATGCGCTCCGGTTTTTGATCGATGTTATATAAATCGATATAAGTTTGTCCGGCGCACTGGTTATCCGCGTTTCGTGTTTCTAACCCGTCGCGCAATCCCCATTGGTGCGCTTCTCCCCATTCGATGGCATATTGCAGGTAGGCCGGATCGGGCTTTATCGAATAAAAAGCCATTAATCCTTCGTAATACACAGCGCGGGTCCACAGGTTGCTGGTGCGTTCTTTATTCGTGATGACATTCACTCCCGGATCGGGCCACTTTTTCATCAAATGCGCATTGGTAAGTGTCATTTTATCAATCACTTCCTGTTTGGCAGGAAGCAGCTGTGCTGTTGATATTGTAACTGACAGAATGAGTAAACTCAGTAGAAAAAACAAGGATTTAATTTTCATGATGAATATGTTTTTGATGATAAGCTACATGGTGTTATTTATAGAATCAGAAATACAGAGTTCTTTGCACGGGATTTGCCCAGCCGAAAAATACCGGCGGGTGGCAGGGAGAAATGTTATGTTGGTTTTTAGCTGCCCGATCATTGTTTCGGTTTTAATCATCTATTTGGATGGAAAAGTTTTTCCCTTTAACTTGAATAATGGCCTGGCGTGTATTTTCCTGGTAATTCCAGTTATCGGCGCCATAAATACTTTTGGGTTTGGTTGCCCGGTTAACAAACAGGGTGTAATCATGGTCTTTTTGCCCTTTTACCTGAATAAGATTCCCGTTTTGGCTGGTAATGACCTCCACTTCCGAGTAGTAAAATCCATCGCCAAGCGGTTCGTAGAAATGCAGTGTGGCATCTTCTTGTCTAAGAATATACAGGCTGAATTCCTTCGAATACAAAGTGCTGTCACCATTCGTTAAAGCCTTTGTTTCTGTTGGATTTACCGGAATGATAACCACATCGCCATTTCGGTTTATGGTTTGAAACTGTTCTTCCAGCGTGCGATTTGTTTCTTCCTGAATGGGTTGTGAATTGGTTTTTATTAATTCGGGTTGCTGAATATTATTGCAATCAATTAGCGTGATGGGCTGCCCGGTTGCCGTTTTTAGCACAACATCATTCATGGTCCAGTTGCTGGCATAACTCAGCTGGCCGCTTTCTTCGGCTTCAACCGAAACATTTTCCCAGTTAATGTGGTGAATAGGACGCTCGGGATAAGCGTTGGCATAAAATGCACGTTTAGCTTTTGTTACCTTTATATCGCTGAGTTTGATATTCCTGAACTCGGGAATTCCCTTTTCTTCAGGAACAACGCGCTGGCTCAGCACCCGCCAACGGTCTTTTATTTCTTCCTCGGGAATATCGTCGGGAATGGTGCAGTAGCTGTATTCGGGATACCAGTTCAGCTCAAAATGAAAAGGGTTGGCCACATTCTCCATTTTTATGTCGTGAAAGTGGATGTTTTCGATAATTCCACCGCGTACTTTTGCCGATTTAAAACGTATGCCAATATTGGTGCCCATGGCTTTTAATCCATACACTTCGATGTTGCGCATGCCACCCGAGGTTTCGCTTCCCAGGGTTATTAAACCATGCCCGGCGCGTGTGATGCAATTTCGGTAAACGATATTTTCGGCGGGGCGGTTTACGCGCAATCCATCGGCATCTTTACCGGCTTTTATACAAAGGTTGTCGTCGTTACAGTCGATGTCGCAATTTTCCACCAACACATCTTTTGACGAGTCGGTATCAATACCATCAGAGCTTGGTCCGTGGCCGCCAATGTTGTTACGAACCACCAGTCCATCCACATGCACGCGGGTACTGTAGGTTAGCGAGATGGTCCAGAACCCGGCGCGTTTTACGGTAAAGTCTTTGAGCAGCACATCTTCCGATTTCCAGATAACGACCGGGCGCACACGCTCGCAATCGTAATCAACTGACCAGCGAATTCCTTTGTCTTTGTACTCGCCCCACATGCCGCCACTGTATTTGGGGTCGCCCCAAAATTTATCCCACCAGTATTTGCCGTTTCCATCAATCACTCCTTTTCCGGTAATGCGCACATTTTTCTCATCGTAAACATTGATCAATGCTGCCGGCCACTCCATTTCAATTCCTGCTATGCGGGTCCACTTTCGCGGGTAATAATCGTTGTTTTGAATGGCCTGAATTATAACGCCTTCTCCGATATGAAGTTCCACATTCGACTTTACAAAAAGAGCTCCCGACAAATAGGTTCCTGCCGGGAAAATTACTTTTCCGCCTCCGGCTTCTGCCGCTGCATCAATGGTTTGCTGAATCGCTTCGGTGGCCAGGGTCTTTCCGTCTGCTATGGCACCAAAATCGGCTACATTAAAAGATTTATCTGGTATTACAGCAAAGTCATCGTTGTAAAAAATGCTTTCCAAATGTTTCACCAACTCACTTTTGTGGGCTTTCTGCGCCTGCTTTTGCGAACAGGATAAAAGCAGCGAAAAAAGTAGGATGGCTATCGATAATCGTTTCATTTTAGTTGTTTTTGATCTTTTTCAGTTAGTTGAATTAAGCGCACCGGCCCCAACAAACCGGAGGGGAGTGGCTCCCAGTTGGCTGCTGTAAAAGTACCGTTGGTCCCAACGTTTTCCCTATGGTGAGCAGCAAAGTTGATGTTGTAGAATTTTTTGTAGTTCACCTGGTTTTTGTCCATGTCGATTATTCGGTTGGCCATCAGGTTGGTAACTTTTAGTTCGAGCGTATTGTGCGCCTGCAGTAATTCTTTTGGCAGAATGATTTGATATACCGGCCCAATCAGTGTTCCAATTTTATGTTCGTTTAGCCACACTTCGGCCGATTCGTGTACTTCGCCCAAATCAAGCAGGTAATTATTATCGCCGCTTTCAGCATTTTCAAAATTGGTTTTGTAACTGGCTGTTCCGGAGAATTTTTGCAACTCTTCGGATTGTACAGACCACGATTTTAATTCATTGGTTTTTAAAGAAGCTGGTAAAGTCGGGCCTCCTTTCTCAAATGTAATTTCCCACTCAACGGTCAGTTCTTTTTTTGTGTCTGCTTGTTCCCAAAGTGGATAATCTTCAGCTTCAACTTGGTTCGAATACCACTGCAGGATCTGTGTTTCGCCGGGTTTTAGTTGAAGGTAAACTTGTGTTTGTCCCTCACTATTTTTTTGCGTACAAGCTTTCCCAAAAGTGTTATTCATTGGATTGAACCAAACCGCTGTTTTGCCTGATTTCTGAAGAGTGATCCATTTATCCATTTCGTTTCCGGTCCAGTTCGAAATGAAATAACAGGTTCCTTCCTGTCGTTCAACTCTGTTGTACCAAAGTTCTTGCTGAGCCAGTTCTTCACCATAAACTCCGCTTGCATTTAACAGGATTTTTACATCATTGCCAACCATGATTTTTCCATTACCAATTGTGGCCGATTGGTAATTTTCTTCGGGTTGAAATTCTAGTTCACCAATCAGTTTCTTTACCTCCGCTTGTTGGCTTTCAAAGTTGTTTAACCCGGGAACTTTTACGGGGATTTCATTCTTAAAAATGATGGTAGCTCCGTTTTGCGCCAGTGAAAAAAGGTGTTTCAAGGTTTCCAATGGAATGGCTGTACAAGAGGGAACTACAATGGTTTTATAGTCAGCTCCGGCAGCTTGAATTTTCCCATTGGAAGTGTTTAACTTTCTGATTTGCCTGTCGGAAATGTAATCGAACGAAAGTCCCCGGGCAAGGAGTTCGTTGCTGATTTCAGCTGTTAGTTCTTCGTTGCTTCCGCCAAAATGTGGAAGGATATTTCGGTCTCTTTCCGTCCATGCGTCGTATATTGGGAAATACAACAGGATGTCGTTATCGGGTGTTGAATTCTGCATAAACGACTGGCAATTGGTAATGTATTCATTCACTACTTTTAAATCGTTCCACCAGGTGTTTGTTGGCGCAAAATGTACGGCGGCGTAAAACATCCACCCGGGCCATTTTTCTTCTACAGGCGAGTACGGCGTACCATGATAAACGATGTGATTAACACCGTTGCGCAGGTAATTGTCGGCATTTTGTTTTACATCGGCCAGGGTGCTTAAAAAGTGCTCGTTGAGCCAGGTGGCAGCTTCGCAGGCAATTAGCGGTTTGCCCGAAGTATGTCCGGCAGAAGTGGCCATTTTTATGCGCATCGGACTGGTTCCTTCGGTTTCGGGAATATGGCTGGCTTCGTACAAATCGAGAATGGCAGCCGGCGAACCGTGTGCCTGATTACGAACGATCGTTTTGTACGATTCGGCCCAATCGGCCCAAACTGTGGTGAATTTTTCCAACAGTAAATCGGAAATAGTTTCGCGGTAATCGCACAAAACACGCCGGTTGGTTTCTTCGTCCAGATCGCCAAAAAGCGCAGGAAGTGTTGTTTTTAAATCGTATCCTCTGCGTTTTTCAAACTCCTCAAAAAACAGGGGAGTCCAGTTGGCATCGCCGTAAGCATCGTCCACTTCGTACGAATCGTTAAAAAATGCCCGAAGCCCTGACAAGTCGATGTTTCTGGCATTTTTATCAAAATCGGTTAAAAACAGTTTAGTGGCTTCTTCCGAAAAATGGTCAATCACATTTCCTTCGCCACCGGTTCCTGCGCGCTCTACCATTTTACCGTGCCAGCCCTGAAAAACGGCGTATAAATCCCAGTTCCCTTTGGGAGCTGTCCAGTCGAGAATTCCGTTGGCGTTAACGAAATTGGTCAAATCAATAGTTTCTCCCTGCTTATTAACAGCCATCAGCGTTTGCAGTGGCAGCGGCTTTTCAAAACGTACCTGGTCGAGTGCCAAATCCTGTAAATTAGTATTGCTGCGAATGGGGAATTTTACTTCCGAAATATCAACTTTTTTATTTACGGCACGCACCAGCGACGGCTGGATAAACTCAACTTTCTCCTTCAGTCGTTCACCCGTTTTTAATTGGTATTTTTTGTGTTGAACGTTTTTACAGGCATGTTCAGCATCAATCCAAGGGCCTCCAAACGGCCACCCTGATGCATTGGCCAGATCGACACCCAACCCAAGTCGTTTCGCTTCTTGTAAGGTAAACTCAAACATTTCCATCCACTTCGCCGATTGAAATGAAATGGATTGGTCTTCGTAGCCTTTTACATCGTAAATGGGTGTGATTTCTACTCCTCCAAAACCGGCTTCAGCCAGTTCTTCCAGGTTGGCTGTTAGATTGGTTTTGTCAACAGCGCTTCCGTGCCACCACCAGCGTGTCCACGGTTTGGTTTCGTTGGTTTGTTCAGGCCACTGAGGGACAATTGTTTTTTCGCACGATGAGAATATCAAAATGACGAAAATTAGGATGAACGATCGGTTTAGGTTTATTGCTTGTGTCATCGGCAGAATTTGCGTTATCGTTGCTTTATTTTGTTTTCCAAACCAATACGCCGGCAGTTGGAAGAGTTGTGTTACCTATCAGAATTTCGGTACCGGCAGGCAATTCCATCGGGTAGGCAATGTTCGAGTAATTCACTGCAATTCCGTAACCATCGCGGTATTCCACCATTACACCTTCAGGATAATCTTTTACTTCGATAGCAAGACGATCGTAAAGTTTGTCCAGAACTGCACGCTCCAGTTTGCCATCGTGACTGTCGACGCCAACGTAAGTAACTGTTCCGTTACCCAGCTTATTAAATGTTACTGCAGTTTTCCCTGCATAATAATCGCCGCTGAAAGTTCCCCAGCTTTCGGTGCCTTTGTTGGTGTGCATAATATCGCCCCAGCTTGTCCATGCGTATCTTTTATTGTCCATCACCACGGTGTCGGGTGCAAATGGGCGGAGCAAATCGTAGAATTCAATTTCGCCGCCAATCAGTTCGTAGAGCGGCTCGGCATGTTTTGCCTGCCATAGATGCCCGAACTCATCCTGATGCCCGGTGCGAACCGACATTACCAGGTTGCCGCCATTTTTTACATATTCCGTTAGCTTGTCAATCAGCTGTAAACTCATTTGCTGGTAGGCCGGGGCAACAATCACCGGGTACTTTGCAAAATCCATGCTGTCGCGAATAAAATCAACCGGTGCACCAAATGTTTTCAGTGCTTTGTAGTATTTCAGTACATGGCCTTCGGTATCCCAAACGTTGGTTTGTTTGTTGTTGTTTATGGCAACGGTATTGTCGGGATCGTACAAAATAGCTGTTTCCCGATTTAAGTAATCCTGTGGAATTTGCCCCTTGGAAGGATTGTTGCGAAGCATTTTTATTTCTTTTATAAACGCTTCGTATTCCAGTCCGCCCGGAGTCGGTGTTACGCCGTCGGGACCCACAATTCCGTAATGATATTGCTCGTAGCCATAAATGGGTGCACGAAAACGATAGGTAAAAGTGAATTTGCTACCTCCGGCAAAAACGTGCCACAACCACAGGCGAACGGCTCTGGGCAAGGGTTGCGAGTTAATCGATCCCCAGTTTACCTGTCCGGGTTGCAGTTCCATAACACCATAAATTGGCGATAGTGGACGGTAAAAATCGTTGGCCATTGCAATGCGCGAGTATTCGCCTACACGGTAACCTTTCGGGCCAATTCCATGGTGCTCGCCGTAAATCATGTAGCGGGTGTAGCTAATAAAATCCAGCTCTTTGCTGGCGCCGGCATAGCGCGCATCGTAGTAGGGGATGTAGTTGGTAGTAATCCACTGATTAGGATTGGCAAACTGACGAATAACCACTGCCTGGTCATCCAAAAAGCTTGATGTTTCGTAATCACAAAAACGACTGTGATCCAAACGCTGGTACAAATTCATTCCCCATTGCGTGTGTTTTGGGATGTTTATCTGGTCGAAAGTAGTATAAGTACCACTCCAGAAGTTGGTTCCCCAGGCATCGTTCAGTGCTTCAATGTTACCATATTTTTCTTTCAACCACGCTCTGAAACGTTTTTGGGCATCATCGCCAAAATCAACATTGGCAGCAGGTTCGTTGTCGAGTTGCCAGCCAAAAATCCGGTCATCGTTGCCATAATGTTGGGCCAGTTCTTCAATCATTTTCAGCGAATAACTTCGGTAATACTCATTCGAGAATGACGCATGTTGGCGCGATCCGTGGTCCATTTTTGTGCCGTCTTCATGCTGTTTCAGAATATCGGGATGTTTGCGCACCAGCCAAACAGGTGGGGTAGCTGTTGAAGTGCACATTACTACTTTCAGGTTATATTTGTCGGCCAATGCCACAGCACGGTCGAGCCACGAGAAATCGTAAACGCCTTCTTCCGGTTCCAGTTGAGCCCAGGCAAATTCAGCAAAATGGGTAAATTCAAAACCCATTTCTGCCATTTTTTTAATATCGCGTTCCCACTGGCTTTCGTCCCAGTGTTCGGGGTAATAATACGCGCCAACGGAAGTTAAATCTTCAGGAGGAAAATAATTTCGACTTTGTGCTAATGTGCTTGTTGAAAACAGAGTAACTAAAAGGAAGTTAAGAAGTAAGAATCTGAAAAGTTTTTGTTTGCTCATGAATTTTGGTCTTTATTTGAATTGTGGATCGATTGCACATTATTACGACGTACAATTTTTCGAAAATGTCTAATCGGAAGCAATAAAATTACGAAAAGTAGGAGATTATTCAGGCTCAGTACAAATTGTTTTGACGTTTATTCTAATCGTGACTTGTACAACAGGATTCGGTATTCGAAGAATTAAAACACAGCTATTTTTCTGGTATGAATTTTATTATCTGAATCCAGAACACGAACGAGGTAAATTCCTTTACTACCTACAGAAATTGGCATTTGAACCACCACTGAATCAAATGTTTGTTTTGCGATAAGTTTGCCTGTAATATAATACAACTCAACGCTTTTTACCTCAGTGGAATGATCGATAATCAAGTTTTGGTTACTTCCGTTATAATAAATGCTGATTGTTTTCTCGTTTCTTGCAATATCGTTAATTGCTGTGTGTATTCCACCTTCATCTTGTTGTTCAGTAATTTCAGCTACAAGCGAATTAAGGTAAACTTCAACGTTTGGATAGAGGCCGTCAACAGTGGTTAGCTGCACATCCGATGGATCGTTCGGATTTAATGCATTTGCAGTTTCCCAGTCATCTGGCATACCATCTTCGTCGGAATCATCAGGTGCTTCATTTGATTTTAACAGCGGCCAACCCCCAACTGATCCCTGCGTATCGATTAAACCGTTTGTGCTGCCATTTCCTCCATCGGTAAAAGTGACGGTTCCGGTAGCTGTTTCATTAAGAATTCGGATATCAACAGCATCGTATATCAAGCTGGCACCGGCAAAATCCAATACTTTCAAAAAGGCTTCTTCTGCGGTGTGTGTGATTACTTCTCCGGCTTCGTATTCCATTTCCGCTTTAATGTCGTCTTTGGTAACACCCCGCGCATAAGTTGAAAAAGTAGAATGCATGTTTACGCCCAACCAGTTATCCTGCGTAACCTGATCACTGGCAGTTGTAATATTTCCATCGATGTAAAACGTTCCGAAAGTACCCGCCGGTTGGTTATTTTCACCATTATCGGCATAGGGTTGGATAATTCTGGATTTGTTGGATGAAGCCGGTCCGGCCTGGTAATAATTATTAACCAGGTTGTAGCGCCCACCTTCAGCCGCGTAAGCGCTGTTGGCGCCCCAGTTGTAAATTACGTTGTTTCTGAAATCAACCAATTCGTATTCCGCGCGATCAGAATAGCGACTTCCGCAAAAGCGCGGATTACGACTGTCGTGATGAGCCAGCAGGTTGTGATGAAACGAGGCCTTTTCGCCGCCCCAGATTCCGCCGTAACCATGTGTTCCCTTTTCGTGCACCGAAATACGCAAACTCTCCGAAAGAATGCTCCATTGCAGCGTGAAATTCTCGTTGTTGTAAAACGAAGCACATTCGTCGGTTGACCAGCTCATGGAACAATGATCGATTATTATATTTTTTTGATAACGTCCGCTAAGGGCATCGTCTTCCTGCAAGGCTTCGTCGCCCATTCGGAAACGCATGTAACGGATGATGACATTATCTGCCTGAATTTTTACCGGGTAATCGCGCAGAGTAATCCCATCGCCCGGTGCAGTTTGGCCGGAAATGGTTATATCGTTATTGGTAATTTTTAATGCCGATCGGAGCTGGATTGTTCCCGAAACTTTGAAGATCACAATTCGCGGATAAGCCTGATTCACTGCATAACGTAAAGTGCCTTCCTGAAGATTGTCTTCCAGCGAGGTAACAAAAATTACCTTTCCGCCACGTCCGCCGGTGGTATATTTTCCAAAACCTCCGGCACCCGGAAAAGCCGGTAGTTTATCTTGTGCCAGTACAGGAACAAGGATTAGTAACAGCACGAGCAGACTGAAAATTGTTTTGAAGAATTTTTTGGGGCTTACTCGTTGATTTGTGTTGTCCATTCTCCCAGAATATTTTTAAGGGTGTATTTTGCTGCTTCTTTGCGGCTTAACTGCTTTGCCCATTCTACCCGGTTTTGACTGGCACCGGGGCCTGTGCTGTTGTACTCGGCATAAAATGTGGTGCCTTTATCTTCTTTGTTGCTCCATGCTGCCCAACCTTCGCTGCAAATGTGTTGGCCCAAAAAGCAGTTTAAAAACACGGTTTTGGCGTAAGGCCGCCACGGTCGTCCGAGGTAAACTTGCTGAACTCCTTCGTCGGCTTGCAGGCTGCAATCGATGAATACAAAACCAAAATCATTGTTTTTCCGGGTACTTGCCGCCGTTATGTAGGAATCTTTTTTGCTGATTATGGTACAATTCTGAAAAACAACAGTTGCCGAACCAAAAATAAAATCGGTACTTCCGGTTATGATACAGTTCTCGAACAGCTGATGACTGTTTTCTCCATCGAGAAATACAGTATCCTGATTGCCCAGAATTTTACAGTTTTTAAACCGACACCGATTACCTTCAACATGCAAGGCCACGGCTTGTCCAACCGGGCCGGCAGCATTCGAAATAGTCAGATTCTCGGCATAAAAATCATCGGCTTCCACTTTAAAGGTGTAAGTGAAAAATGTGCTGTTTCGTCCCCGGTTAATTTGGTCGAAATAATCATCCCAAATGATAATGGTTTTATCCCGGTTTTCGCCGATAAACGAGAGCTGATTATTCCACGCGGGTACGCACACTTTTTCGCGGTACAAGCCATTTTTTATAAATATCGTGATTCGTTGCGGAGGGTAGGCTTTGGTGGCATCAATGGCTTCCTGTATCGATTCAAAATCGCCGCTTCCATCTTGTGCAACAGTCATTTCGAACTGAATATTGGTTTGCGCCCCAGCGAAAAATACCGAGCATGCAAACAACAGAATAAAGCCCAATTTTCTCATAATTACTTTAAATTCGTTGCCAATTCAGGTATGTTTTCTTTTAGTGCTTCGGTAGCCAACTGAGCTACTTTATGCGCCCCTTTCTGCGATAAATGCGTGTCGTCTTTTCGTGGTTCCGGGTGGCGTTCATTCGTAATGTCAGTCCACAAATACATTTGTTTTGAGGCTTCATCGCCAAGCGAATTTACCCATTCTTCGGTAATTTTTTGCAAATCGATAAGCGGTACATCCAATAAATCAGCCACTTTGCGGGTAGCCACCGGATAATCGCCATGTGTATCGTTTAACTTCCCATTCTCTCCAAACTTTCGCCGAACTATGGAAGTGAAAAGCACAGGTATTGCACCTTTTTCACGCGACTCATTTATAAACTTACTGAGGTTTTCGGTGTACGAACCAAACGGAGTGGTGTAGCGTGTAGAGTCGTACGCTTTCTGGTCGTTGTGTCCAAACTGAATAAAAACATAATCGCCGGCCTGTAAGCTGTCGAGCACGGTTTGCCACCTGCCTTCGTCAATAAAACTTTTTGAACTTCTGCCATTTCTCGCATGATTTTTTACGGCAACGTTTGGAGTCAAATATTCGTCTAGCACCATACACCATCCGGTTTCCGGAAAAGCATCAGCCTCTTTGTTGGCCATCGTGGAATCTCCAACACAATAAATGCTGAATTGTTTTGGCTTTTGGCAGGCGCTAAAGAAGATCAGAATAAGTACGCAGAAATAGAACAGTCGTTTCATGGTTCACGCTATTAAAATTTAACTGCTTTTTCAGGTACCTCTGATCCAATTGTTGTGTATTGTTTTACATTGGTTTTCGGGTTCGAAATGCTTATGTTGTTACACTGCGAACCATTGATTGTAATGGCATCAGCCGCTTGATAATCATAGGCAAGATCATTAACATCAACATCTGCGCTGTTAAAAATATGCAGGGCTATATCGTTACGGGTTATCAGTTTTGTATCGTTGATTTTAACCCCTTTCGCATCAATAATCTGGAATCCGTTATCGGCTTTCAAATAGAGGTTATTCAGCTCAATATTTTCAAGGGGCATTTCCGGAAGTCCCTGAAGAAAAACGGCCTGCTGTGCTCCGTTAACCGTAACATTGGAGATTTTGATGTTTTTAAACTGCGGTGTTTCTTCGGTAACAGGAACAAGTTCTGTTGATGTTTTCATTCCGCCTGCAGCCAACATTTCAGAAATGGATTGTCCGCCGTAATACAGGTTAAACGAAATGGCATTTGTTGGTATGTTGGTCATGTAAACATCGGAGATAAAAATATTCTCGACAACGCCGCCACGGCCGCGGGTGCTCTTAAAACGCAAGCCCACATCGGTGCCCATAAAGGTGCAGTTCGAAACGTGCATGTTGCGCACTCCGCCCGACATTTCGCTGCCAACGGTAACACCACCGTGCCCGTGGTAAACAATATTGTCTTTAATGATGAGGTTTTCGCACGGAATTCCGTAACGTCGCCCGTCTTCGTTTTTTCCCGATTTTATACAAATTGCATCGTCACCCACATCGAAATTACAGTTTTGTACCAGTACATTTTTGCACGATTCGATATCGATTCCGTCGCCATTTTGTGAATACCATGGATTACGAACGGTTAGGTTTTTTACGGTCAGGTGTTCAACCCTTAACGGATGAATATTCCAGGCGGGTGAATTCTGAAACACAGGGCCATCGAACAGGATGCGTTTACTGTTTTGTATGCTTACAAACACCGGACGTAAATAATCACGTATGGTTTCAAATTCTTCTTTTGTTTGCAGATCGTCGCGCACGTTTTGGTCGCCACTTCCTTCGGCACCAATTTTATATTGCTCTGACGGATACCAAACATCGCCTTCATCGCTTACAATACCTCCTGATTTTACCAGCTCTTTCCAAGCACTCTCCGTAAGTTTCGATTTTTTTACTGCACGCCAGGCGTCGCCGTTTCCATCCCAAACGCCTTTACCGGTAAATGCAACATTTTCAATGTTTCGTCCGTGTATGGGCGACAGACAACGATAAGTATCCAAACCTTCGAAATTGGTAGCGATAACCGGATAATGATCTTTGTTGGCTGAGAAAAGAATCACTGCACCTTGCTCGGCATGCAATTCCAGATTGCTTTTTAACTCAATGGGGCCGGTTAGCCAGATGCCGGGAGGAATGGTTACTTTCCCGCCTCCTTTATCTGTAACCTCGTTTATGGCAGCTGCAAAAGCTTCGGTATTTATTTCAATTCCGCCACTTATTGCACCAAAATCGGTTATCGATACAGCGTAGTCAGGAATTTGTGGTTCCTGAATTATCGGCATTTCAAACTCAATTGTTTCGTACAAGTTATTGGCGGTTTTGGGAGGTGCACTTTTTTCAGTACATCCCACCGCGAAAACCGCAGCGGCAAGTATTAGATTAGAGATCTTTTTTACTATCATTTTTCAACGTTTTTAATTTCTTCCAGGTTGGAGAACAGTTCTTCTGTCCAGTCTCCAAAAATCTTTTCAACAGCGTATTCTTGTGCTTCTACATCGCTTAGCTGGTGCGACCATGCAACTCTGTTCCCGGTGCCGGCACCTTCGCCGGTATTTTTGTATTCAGCAAAGTAGGCTGTCTTTTCTTTCTCAGGATCGCGCCAGTTGTGCCAGCCTTCAGGTTTTATTTGTTTTCCCAGCTTGCAGCCGATAAAAACGGATTTGCCATAAGGTCGCCACGGACGGCCCAGGTAAAACGAGTTTTCGGGAGCATCACCGGTGATATTACAATTCAGAAAAACAAAGCCATACTCTGTATTTTCTTCTGTTGATGGGGCAGTAATGTAACCAGCTGTTTTGCAAAAAATGGTGCAGTCTTCAAAAACGGCTGTCGACCAACCGAAAATAAAATCAACTGTACCTTCGATGTAGCAATTCCGGTAGTACTGTCGGCTGTTTTTTCCGTGCGGATAAAGGGTGTCCTGATTTCCCAGGAAGCGGCAGTTCTCGTAAGCCACTTTGTCGCTCTCGATACGCACGGCAACCGCTTGTCCAACCGGGCCGGCCGAGTTTTGAAATGTTATGTTTTTAGCAATAAAACCTTCTCCAAAAATGAAAAACGAAGAGGAGCCGGTAGTGCCCATTTCTTCGCCAAAGCGGTTCTTTTTGCTGGCGTAATCATCGTACGTAAGGATGGTTTTTTCGAGCTCCTCGCCAATAAAAGTTACCAGCGTTTTGCTGGCCGGTAATACAAGTTTTTCTTTATAAACACCTTTTTTTATGAAGATTGTAGTGCGGTTTTTCCTGAAATCGGGAACCGCATCAATAGCTTGCTGAACAGATGTGAAATCGCCGCTTCCATCTTTTGCCACCACAAAATCCCAGGCTTTTGCCGAGGCAGCCATCAACAGTAATACAAATGATATGAAGAGTTTATTTTTCATTGCTTATTTCTCTACCCTAAACCAATCAATATCAACTGTTCCCGAGTCGTTTGTAATGCCTTCGCGCAGGGCAAAGTAGCCTATTTTTGCACCGATCCATCGGCCCGGTTTTGCTGTAAATGCTTCGCCAACAGTTTTAAATGTTTTTCCGTTGCTGCTATAACTAAAAGTGCATAGCGCATCTTTTTTTACATTTATTCTGAAGTAGATTTCATTGCTGTCAAAAGTTTCCGAATGTTGTTCAATTACCTTTCCGCCAGTTCGTGCATTTTCGCATTTTGCCACACGCAGCTGAAGTTGCTTGTTTATTTGTTTTAACGAAATATACTGGTAATCTTCGCCCATTACCACAAAACCTGTTTCTTCATTGTTGGTGCGGGCATTGAATGTTATTTTAGTAGTGGCCGTAAATTCTTCGGAAGGGAACTTTTGTAACAACAGGTTTGGAATGCTCCAAAGTCCGTCTTCTCCCTCGGGTCGCACAATACAATTCAAACGATAAAAACCAAGGTTTCCCGATGGAAAGCCATAGGAAATGTGTTTATTGGCCTGCCATTGCCATTGAATTCCCAGCTGAGAGCGATTAAACTCATCACTCTCAGGAGGAGTTGAAATCGGGTAAGTAGCTCCAACATCCGGTTTTTGGTAGGTAAGCACCGGTTCGCCAATTCCATCGCCATCTTTATCAATGCCAATTACCGGCCAGTCGTTTTGCCAGGTCATCGGATTTAAGTGAACAACACGCCCGTAAGCTTCTTTATCCTGAAAATGGATGAACCAATGTTCGCCGCTTTTTGTGTTGACCCAGGCTCCCTGATGCGGACCGTTAATAGCGGTTTTGCCCTGAGCCATTACTGTTTTTGTTTCGTACGGGCCATACACATTTTTCGAGCGGAGCACAAGTTGCCAACCGGTTGAAACGCCACCTGCCGGAGCAAAAATGTAGTAATATCCATTGGCCTTGTAAAATTTCGGTCCTTCAACGGTAGGATGAGCGTCGTGCCCATCGAAAACCATTACTTCGTCGCCGATAACCGCTGTTCCTTCGCTGTTCATTTCCTGAACAAGGAGCACCGATTTTATGCGTGCTCGACTACCTGCAAAGGCATGTGTTAAATACACTTTCCCGTCGTCGTCCCATAGTGGCGACGGATCGATCAAACCTTTTCCGGCTTTTACCAGAATTGGTTCCGACCACGGACCTTCAGCCTGTTTGGCTTTAATCTGATAGATTCCAAAATCAGGATCGGGGTAATAAATATAAAATTCGTTATTGTGGTAGCGGATGCAAGGCGCCCAAACACCGTTTCCGTGTTGCGGAATGTTAAACACGTCTTCAGGAACCTGTTTCGGCAGAGCATAAGTTATAAGTTGCCAGTTTACCAAATCTTTTGAATGAAGTATTGGCAAACCTGGAACACAATTAAATGATGAGGCTATCATGTAATAATCGTCGCCAACGCGCACCACATCCGGATCGGAATAATCGGCATGGATGATCGGATTTTTATAGGTTCCGTCGCCGTTATCGGCTACCCAAACCTTTGAAATCTCCGTTTGTGCACTGCAGAAAAGCGACACACCGCAAAGGATTATCAGGATTATTATCGTTGGTTTCAGGTTCATGTTATTTCTTTTGGGCTACAATCGAGTTCAGGTAAACTTCAATGTTGGTATATTCTTTATTGAGCTTGTAATCGTTGTTATCCACTTGTTCCGGATTCAGCCCGTTTTGTTTTTCCCACTCATCGGGCATTCCGTCGTTGTCGGCATCGGGTGGAGGAGGAGTGGAGCGTAAAAGCGGCCAGCCTCCCACATCGGACTGGCTGTCGATGATTCCTTTTCCGCCATCTCTGAATTGTTTGCCGACGCTTTCTTTTCCGGTGTTGGCTTCGCGAATTATGCGTTTGTCAACGGCGTCGCGCTGAAAACTGGCACCGGCATCGCGCAGTACTTTTTTGAACGCTTTTTTTGCGTCATCAGTTTTTATGGCAGTATGTTCAACCGGACTGGTGAGCCGCGATTGATCGATCATTTCCTGTGTGAGGTGTTTTACCTGCACACCGCCATCCCAGTTATTTTTTGAGATTTCTTTATTTCCTTCAATTATATTTCCGGCAAGGTAAAACCAACCTGCGCGGAGTGTGTCGGTATTTCTGCTTTCGCTGAAAAAACTTTGTGTGAGGTTTAGGATGCGGTCGCGCACATCTTTTTTTGTTGCCGGACCGGGTTTGTAATAATTATTCACCAGGTTGTAATGGCCTTCTTCGCCACCATAAATGCTGTTGTTTCCCCAGTTGTAAATTACGTTATTTCTGAAATCGGCTTTTTCAAATTCCGGATTGTTGGTGTAGCGCGATCCTTGTAGCCGCGGATTCCGGCTCACATGATCGGAAATAAGGTTGTGATGAAAACTGGCATTTTTTCCGCCCCAGATACCGCCATAACCGTGTGCTCCTTTGTGATGATCGGAAAGGTTAAAACTTTCGCTGATAATACACCATTGCAGTGTGAAATTTTCGTTGTCGTAAAACGAAGCTACTTCGTCGTTGGCCCAGCTAAAACTGCAATGGTCTATTATAATATTTTTATTTCGCATTCCGGTAATGGCATCCATTTCCTCGTGTGCATTGTCGCCGGGGCGTACACGCAGGTAGCGTATAATAACATTGTCGGCGTCAACGCGTACTCCGTAATTTTTCAGGCAAATTCCATCTCCCGGAGCGGTTTGCCCGGCAATGGTAAGATCGCCGTTTTTTATGTGAATGGTTTTCTCCAGTTCAATGGTTCCTGATACTCTGAAAATAATGGTACGCGGTCCTTCTGCCTCAATGGCTTTTCTAAAACTTCCGTTGCCTTTATTATTCAGGTTATCAACAAAAATAATCTTGCCACCGCGACCTCCGGTTGTGTATTTTCCACCTCCTTCAGCCCCCGGAAAGGCGATTTGCTGTTGCCCGAAAACCGTTTGAAAAAGGAGAATCAGAATTATGCTTACCTGTACTTTCATGAAAAAATTAATGATAGAATCCCCGGGATCCATACTCCCGGAGATTCTTTTTAACTAACTAAAAGACTAACTAATTGATAACTTAAATATATCGTTTCGTTATTTATTAAATTATTTCCATCGTGGGTCGCCTGCGTCAACAGCATCGAAAGCGAACGAGAAATCGCCATTGTCAGGATCTTCCCACAAACCGTCGTAAGTAACACCCAGCGAAGTCAACTGATCAACAATTGAATAGTCGGAGTTTACAAAGTCGGTGGTTGCATATGAATTGGTAATGGTTACCACCACATCTTCGGGTGCACGAATACCAGTGATTGATGGTTCGTCGCCATAAGAAGTTGTGCCGAAAATACAGTTCGTAACCTGAACGCCGCTTGTGATAACAGCATTTCGGATATCCATTAAATAACGGCCCGAGCTAAACGGTGTTTTGTTGAATGTACAGTTTTCAACAATAATACTTTCGCATGCCACAGGATCGTCGTAGCGGATGAAATGGCATTTTAAACTGTCGATGGTTGAGTTGGTAATTTTTACAACAGTTGCATTTGTATTGGTTTCGGTAGCGCAGAAAACGCCATAACTACCACTGCTTTTACCCAGGTTGTGAATGATACAGTCGTCAACCAGGAATTCGCCAATGGTTTGGTCTGAACCACCACGCAGACGCATAATCTGGCGGCCCATGTAGTACATTTTACAACCAATGAATTTAACGGCGCCAATGTTACAGGCTTCGCTTTCCATATCAAAAACACCACGGATTTGCCCTTGCGAAGCGTCCATATTCGTGTAACCGCTCATATTCAGGTTCTCGAAAACAATTTCTTCGGTTGGGAGAATGCTTGCTCCAATGTAAAACATACGGTCGCCGCTTGTGGCATAAATTACCGGAAGATCACCATCGAGTCCTTTAATTTTTATGGCTCTTTCCAGCATCATATCGCCTTCGAAACCAAATTGTGCCCCGGCAGCCAGAATAAGCACATCGCCCGATTCGGCACCGCTGATTGCTGCAGCCAGATCTTCGCCGGCATCAACAAATACATCGCCTTCCATGATGTAATCCTGTACTCCGCGACCTTTGTTGCCATTCAGGATCGTGATCACATATTCGCCATTTGGCAGATCGGTGATCGATTTCATTCCGGCAGTTTTCTCATCAGCAGAGATATCATAGGTAATTTCACCTTCGCTTGAAACAAAGCTTAACGCAGTAACTGCTTTTCCGGGAGTCCAGCTAACATCGATGCTGTTCAGCCCGGTCATGGCTACGTCATACTTATTAAAAATATTCTCGGGCAATGATTTAAATGCCAGTTCTGCCCATTTTGAGTCGGCAATACTGTCGTTCATCCCTTTTACACGTGCCGAGTATTGCGAGTTACCGGCTGGCAATTCGTAAACGTAAGGCAGATCGTCGGGGCCAACCGTTGCGGTATGAATAATATTGGCAAACGATAAGCTGTCGTCGCTGATTTCCAGTTCATACGTTTGTACTTTTTTGTTGAATCCCCAGCTTAAGGATACTACCGTTTGGTTGCTGATTTTAGCTTCCAGCTCCAGGGGCGTAAATACCCTGTCGAATTCCAGTTCTTCAATAACCGGAGTGATATCATCTTCGCAGGCGTTTATTGCGAATAAAGCAACAATGCCCAACAAGATTCCAATATTTCTAAATATTTTTTTCATCTGATTCTTTTCTTTAATTCACAAAAACGATTTTAGTTAACCGGGTCGTTGTTCAACATCCCGTTACTTGCATCAATAAACACCTGCCAAATTGGCCAGTACTGGTTTTGGTCAGGATCGTTGGTATAGAGCGAATTGATCTTGTCGTCTTCAAGCTGATCTGGTCCGGCCCAGTTTTCTGCGTAATCGTATTCGGTCAGCATATCGTCGGTTTCGCCTCTTTCCAGTCCGTAAAAATCGAGCGTTTCGCCATCGGGCAGGTAGTTGTAGTAAATTTTTGACGGAACATCGGCATATTCACCGGTGCGGTTACGCAGGTCGTCCATTTTCTGTTTTGTTTCGTCCATTTTCGATTTCAGCAAATTCCAACGGATAAGTGCCTGTTTGCGTTCCATTTCGCCACATAACTCAAAACCATGTTCATCAACAATGGCGTTAAACATCGCTTCTTTTGAATTCAGAGCATCAACATAAGCATCAACTTTTGTCGACCAGTCTTCTTCATTAAACGCTCTTTGGCGAATCATTTTTAAATAAGGTGCTGCTGCTGAAGGACCGTTCAATTCATTTTCAATTTCGGCGGCCATTAAAATAACCTCGGCATAACGCATGTAAATTTTGTTTACACCATCGTCGTTGGTTGATGTTACGTAACGAGTCATCCACTCGTAACGCCATTTTCCGAAATACCAGGTATCAATTCCCATCAGTTCCTGAACGGCAGGATTTGATTTACTCCAGCTGTAAGGAACACAAGTTACATCGCGGCGGGTGTCTTTAGCATCGAAATCGTAAAATACATTTGGAGTAGGACCGTAGCTACCTCCGCGTGGCTGACCGGTGTATTGGTCGGCTGCCTGGTGACGCACGGCGTAAGTAAATAAATGGCGTCCGCGACCTTCGGCAAACGGTACTTCCCAAAGCGACTCGCTGCCAGCAGTAATTACCTCTTCGCAGTTCTTCCGCCAAACGGTTTCGAAAGAAGGCTCGAGCGATGCCGTTCCACTGTTTATAATGTCTTTACATTCCTGCAAAGCGATTGGATACAAAGTGCTTACCGATAGTTCAGGATCAGAACTTCTGCTGATAGAACTTCCGCGTTGTGAATATCCGGCTGCTGCCATGCATAAACGTGCGCGCAAACCTTTTACAAATGCTTTGTTCACCTGCTCGGTGGTGGCAGTTGCTTCGGTTTCGCCCGGCCAGGCTACCAACGTTGCAGCCTCTTCCAAATCGGCAATTACATGCTTGTAAATCTCGTCTCTGTTCGATTTTGGTAAGTAAATCGTTTCAGAAGAAATAGGCTCGAAACGGGCTACAATATCGCCATGCGATTTTAACAGGTCAGCGTAGTAAATCGACCGCAAAGTAATCGCTTCACCCAAAAGTTGACCCATTGCAGTTCCCGGCTCAGGATTTCCGTATGTGCGCAGTCCTCTGATACAAATGTTGGCACGCTCAATTCCGCGGTACAACATTGCCCAGTATACGTTATCACGGTTCATATCCGAGTTGGTTGGTGAATTTACGTAACGCGACAAATCGCCACGGGCATTTTCAGAGGTTGAGTTGTTCCACTCAATATCGGTGTTCGAACCGTAGTGGGTAAGAAATCGACCACGATACGAGTTGGTTTGTCCCATCGGTTCTTTAATTCCATCGATGGCTCCCTGCGCCAACTCAACGTTCGAGAAGATCAACGATTCATCCATTGTTGATTGCGTAGGAGCATCAAGGTATTCATCGCATGAGGTGAAAACCACCGCGAAAAATAATATCGTTATATATGCTATTTTATTCATTTTCATCGTAGTTTCAATTAAAAGTTAATGTTTAAACCAAAAATGAATTGTCTGCTTTTTGGGTAAGGCGAGTAATCAACACCTGGTGTAAGTGGTGTTTTTCGTCGAGTTGAAACCTCAGGATCAAATCCAGAATAATTGGTAAGAACAAATACATTGTTGGCTGTGGCGTACAACCTTAAATTTTCAATATGTACTTTTCTAGTAAGTACCTTAGGAACTGTGTATCCCAATGTTAACGTATTCAGTCGCAGGAACGAGCCATCTTCAACAGCCCAGTCGCTAAGAACATATCTATCCATGTATGGCGACCACATTGTGGTATTGGCATTCATGGCTTCTAATGTTGCCGGATCGTTTACCAGCTGTCCGCTTTCGTCGATGTTGGTCCAGCGTTTTCCGTCGGCCATAATATCGATCATATTTCGGTAAGGATATCTACTTGTTGATGTGTACTCGATTTTGTTGGCGTTGTAAACGTCGTTTCCAACACTCCAGCTAAAAATGGCCGAAAGATCGAAGTCGTAAACACGAGCCGACAAGTTAAAACCACCTGTAGCTTTTGGATTGACATCGCCGATAATGGTATTATCGTCAACGGTAACTTCGCCGTCGCCGGTAATATCTTTCAGTTTCATCGATCCCGGACGAACGGTACCTATAATGCTGGTATTGTCGGCAACGCCATCTTTTAAAATCCACTCATTGGCATCTGCGTCGTAGCCCTGGAAATCGGAAACTTCGTACCTGCCGTCAGAGAGGTAACCGCGAATCTGGCCAACCGGACTTCCCTGTTCGATCCAGTAATCGGTACCAATTTCGGTAGAGGCCCAGCCTGATGCCACGCCAAAGTCTTCCATAATTCCGAGCGACTTAATTTTATTCTTGTTCATTCCGAAATTAAAGCCGAAGTTCAGTCCGAAATCCTTTTTATCAACGGCTACCCAGTTAATTGAGGCCTCGATACCTTTGTTTTCGGTTTCACCCATGTTTCTGAATTGCGAGCTGTAACCTGTTCCCGATACCGGGAAGTCGATCAACAAATCGGAAGTAGTATTCAAATAAGTTTCCACAGTTCCGCTCAAACGGTTGTTGAACAAGCCAAAATCGAGACCAACGTTTCGGGTTACGGTTGTTTCCCAAATCAGATCGGGATTCGCCATCCGCGATGAAACTGCCCAGTACCCCGATACATCATTAATGTAAGTGGTATTGCTGGAACTGAATTCCTGTACCATTTGCCCCGATACAATATTGTTGTTACCGGCGGTACCGTAGCTCACTCTTAGTTTTAAGTTGCTGAGTGTTGAAGATAGGCCTTCCATAAAGCTTTCTTCCGAGATGCGCCATGCAACAGCTGCCGATGGGAAATAGCCCCAGCGGTTACCTTCGGCAAATTTACTTGAACCGTCGGCCCTGAATGTTGCAGAAACGAGGTATTTTCCTTTGTAATCGTAATTGGCACGACCAAAAAACGACAGCAGTTTATTGTCGGCACTGATTTCATTATCGATACTTAACGGAACGCCTTGCGTTGTTAAACGAAATACTTCGCTTGAAGTAAAGAATGACGGGTATCCCTGAACGATATCGGTAAGTGTGCTCGATTTTCCGTAAAGTATTTCCTGACCTGCCAGTAACTTCACGCTGTGGTCTTCATTATTAATAATGTTTTTAAAGTCGAAATTCAGTGTATTTGTATTCCTGAACGTTTCCTGTTTGCGTTTTTCCATTTCGGCAGCCGGTAAACCCTGGTAATCGGCGTCGGTGTAGTTTTTTACGTAGTAGGTACTTGGTCCGTAAAAACGATCGCGATCGAGGTCGTAGGTTTGGTAACCCACTTCAGTTTTAAAAGTTAAACCGTCGATAATGTCCCACTGGAAACTTGCACCCAAATTCAGAGTGGTTCTTCTCTGCTCCTGATCGTTATCAGCAACAGCAGTCAATGGGTTGATCATATAACTTGAAACTTCTTCATCGGCATAATCTTCCAGTCCGTTCAATGGAATAGGAGAGTAGATCATGGAGTGTTTTACACGCGAATCGGTTGGAGTAGCTGTGGTTTGCTCGATGGCACCACCACCTCCAATTTTTGTCTGCGCGTAACGCATCGAGTAAGATAGCTTCACATTGTCAGCCGGGTTGTGATCTAATTTAAAGTTCACATTATCACGTTTATAATCCGATCCTAACATGATTTCGCGATTTTTAACACCGGCGTAACTGAAATTGTAGGCAAATTTTTCCGATCCTCCGCGAACACTTAAATCGTGGTTAAAAACGCGTCCGGTACGGCCATAAACCTGTTCCATCCAGTCGTTACCCACTTGTCCTGCATATAAATCGATATCCTGGTATTTACCAAAATACCGTTCGTACGATTGCAGGTTGTTTTCTTCGTTGCGTAAATTGGCAAGTTCGTACTGCCAGTGTACAAAGTCTTCAACACTTAACGTGTTAAGTGTATTGGCAATATTTTTAAAACCACTGTACATGTTGTAGCTCACTGATACTTTTCCTGTTTTTCCGCTTTTAGTGGTAATAATAATTACACCGTTTGCACCACGTGCTCCGTAAATTGCGGTTGACGATGCATCTTTCAACACGTCGATCGATTGAATTTCGGAGGCAGGAATATCCGATATTGTACTCACCGGAAATCCATCAACAATATACATTGGCGAGTTGTCCTGAGTGATAGAACCGCCACCTCGAACACGGATTTTAATTTCGGCGTCAGGCGATCCTTCAGTGGCCATTACCTGCACACCGGCCATTTGTCCGGCCATTGCTTCGGCAGCCGAAGTAACCGGAATGGCTTCCAGCGCTTCACCACTTACCGATGATACCGATCCGGTAATGTCTCTTTTCTTTACGGTACCGTAACCAATTGCCACCACTTCTTCCAGTTCTGTTGCCTCCATTTCAAGCGCAACATTTATTTCGGTTTGGTTATTTACAGGAACCTCCTGGATTGTATATCCGATAAAAGAAAACTGTAATGTGGCGGTTGGGCTTACGTTAAGTTCATAGGAACCATCTGGCTGGGTAATTGTACCGTTGGTAGTTCCTTTTACAACAACATTAACTCCGGGAAGCCCTTCTCCGGAATCCTGGTCGGTTACATTCCCTTTTACTGCAATGGTTTGCGACCAGGCGGTAAAAGAAAGAACTGTTTGAAACATAATCAAAGCTGCAATAGCAAGAAACTTGCTTAAGTGCAGACTCCGACTTTTTCGTTTAAGATTTACCATACTTCACATTTTAGGTTATTATAGAATTTTTATTTGGTTTCAACACCACGAATTATCCGGCTTATTTAAAAATGAGATTGATCAGGATTATGATCAGAATGATAAGGACGATCGTAGCGATGATGATCATCCCGTCAGTTTTTTTCAATTTTCGTTTGATCTTACTCATTTAGTTAGGCGTTCAATTTCAATGTGCAAGATAGTGTAGGCGCCGCAAAACAAATTGGCGGTATTTCCCAATATAAAATGGGCGCCTTCCCGATAAGGGCAAAATTTCCCAAATGGCGGGATAAATTTCTCGGTCATAAAGTCAGATGATTAACATGTGTTGTGGTATTGTGTTGTGGCTTAGTGTATTAGCGTTCGTTTGGCTGGCTTGTTTCTACTTTCTTATTTGTAAGATATTCCGAGGCACTCATACCAAATTCGCGCTTAAAACATTTGCGGAAATGGGAGAGATCTTTGAAGCCAACCTGATAGGCAACTTCCGAAATATTCAGCTTTTGCTGTTCGAGCAATTGGGTAGCTCGTTTTAAGCGGATATGACGGATGAACTCTTTTACGGTCATGTTGGTAAGTGCATTCAATTTGCGGTACAGTTGCATGCGGCTCACTCCAACTTTTAATGCAAAATTCTCGATATCCAGTTCGCTGTCGGCAATATTTTCTTCTATCACATCAACTACACGTTTCAGGAATTTCTCGTCGGGCGATGCCAGCACTACGTTAGTAGGTTCGAGCACCATTGTTGAGGTGTATTTTTCTTTCAGCGAATCGCGGATAGAAAGCATATTTTCCACTTTGGCCTGCAACACCGACAGGTCGAATGGTTTTGTTATGTAATCGTCAGCACCTTTGGCTAAGCCTCTTAACTCATGGTCTTTCGAGTGCATGGCGGTGAGTAAAAGCACCGGAATATGCGAAGTTCGTTCGTCGTTTTTTATTCGTTTGCACAACTCGTAACCATCCGATTCGGGCATAATAATGTCGCTGATAATTATATCGGGAACCACTTCCAGCGCTTTCTCCCAACCTTCTTTACCGTTTACTGCCTGGTGAATCTGGTAGAAGTTCATAAAATGCGAACTGATAAACTGGCGAACGTCGGCATTATCTTCTACAATCAGCATAATTTTTGAATTTTCGTCGGTAGGTTGAACGGTTGCCGTTTCCGGTGCCGGATTAATTTCCTGAACACTGGTTGTTACTTCCGGTGCAATGGTTTTATTGCTTTCAGTTCCTTCGTTGTACGGAATGCGAATGGTAAAACGTGTTCCTTTACCCTCTTTGCTGGTAACAAAAATTTCACCTTTGTGTAATTTTACCAGGTCTTTAACGAGAGCAAGCCCAATGCCCGCGCCGGTTTTGGCATCGGTTTCATCCGACTGGAAAAAACGCATAAAAATACGGTCGATATTTTTCCGCGAGATGCCTTTTCCGGTATCTTTAATGTTGATCTCAATGTATTGTTTCTCTTCGCTTTCGTCGCTAAAATCCTCATTCTCCGAGTCGAAAACCAACGAGAGGTTTACCGTTACCGATCCCTGTGCTTCGGTGTATTTAAAAGCATTGGTTAGCAGGTTATTAATAATTTTCTCGATCTTGTCCGGATCGAACGACACAAACAGTCTTTTTTTCAGCGTGTTAAAAGTGAGTTTTATGTCTTTTTCAATGGCGTAATGGTTAAACGATTCAACAATATTGCGAACAAAACTAACGATGTCGGCTTCAGTAAGGTTCAGTTTCAAATTCCCCGATTGTAATTTCCTGAAATCCAGTAACTGACTGATAAGCCGGTCGAGGTTTTGTGCATTTCGCTGCATTAAATGCAGGTTCTCTTTGGTTGATCCGTCCAGCGTTTTTGATTGGATCATTTTATTAAGCGGCCCCAAAATAAGTGTTAAAGGTGTACGTATTTCGTGCGAAATATTAGTAAAAAACTTCAGTTTCATCATATCTATCTCATGCAGTTTTTTTGCATTCGAACGCTCAATGATTAACTGCGATTTTATTTTTTCACGATTGATGAAAAACTGGATTATGGTGTAAATAAGTGAAATGATCAGCAAGATAATCAGCCCCAGGAACCAGTTGGTTTTCCAGAATGGTGGTAAAATGGAAATGGCCAGTTGCAGCTCGTTGCTTTCGCGCTCCTGCCCCGGAATTACACGTTTTATGCGAAGGGTATAATCACCGGGATTCAGGTTGGTGTAGGTGGCTGTGCGGTTTTTACTCGGTTCGATCCAGTTGGTGTTAAAACCTTCAAGTTTGTAGGTGTACAGGTTGTTTTCGCTGTTTACGTAATTCAGCGCGGCAAACTCAAGGGTAAATACATTTTGTTTGTGGTTAAACGTAAGGTGTTTTGTTTCGGTAATACTTTGCGGTAAAATTGCCTTTTTGTCGTTATCAATCGGAACCGATTTATTAAACACTTTCAAATCGGTAAAAACCAGTGGAACATCCGTGTCTTCGGCATTAATCTCGTTCGGATTAAAAACGTTAAAACCGGAAACGGTACCAAAGAAAAGTGCTCCGTCGTCGGCTTTTAATGCGGCTCCGTAACAAAACTGGTTGTTCCCGAGGCCATCGTTGCTGGTGTAGTTGTGAAAAATTTCGGTTCCCGGATTAAATTTCGAGAGCCCGTTTAAGGTGCTTATCCACAAATTTTTATCGTCGTCTTCCAAAATGCAGAGTGCCTGGTTGTTGGCCAGCCCTTCTTCTTCGCCGTAGTATTTCAGCGCACCACTATGGGCCGAGTATTTGGCTAGTCCTTTGTCGTTTGTGGCAATCCAAATCTGGTTCTGCGAATCCTCGAACATGTGGCGTGTACGCTCGAACCAACGGTTTATTTTGTTAGTTTGCTGGTTAAAAACGATTAGCTCATCATCACTTCCCATCCACAGATTTCCCTGCGAATCGTTATCGATCCATGTAATTTGCTCGTTTCCGTTTAACTGCGGATAATGAAGAAACAGGTTTGTTTTTTTATCGAAGCGATCAATTCCTTTCGAAGAGGCGATCCAGATTTGCTCGTTTTCGTCGATGCAAATATCCCACACCCGGTTGTCGGATAAACTTCCGGGAACATTGGCCTGGTGACGATGGTTTTTTATTTTTCCGGTTGCCAGATCGATTATGTCAATGCCACCAAGAAAAGTTGCCACCCAAAGATTTCCCTTATTATCAGGAGCCAGGGCTTTAACACAGTTTTGTGCAATGGTGTATCCCGGTTCTCCTTCGGTTGTCAGGTATTGGTAGGTTCCGGTTTTCGGATTGTAGATATTAATTCCCCCATCTTCGGTACCGCACCAAAGCCGGCCGCTTTTATCCATCCAGAAAGTATAAATGGCGCTGCTGTTGAGGTAACGGTTATCGTCGGGTTGAGCCGTAAAACTATGAAAAACCTGTTTGCTTCTGGCCAGCAGGTTTAATCCTCCACGCGTTCCAATCCAAGTTTCTCCTTTGTTATCGTGAAAAATGCTGAGCACAGAATTGTTGGAAAGGCTGCGCGGTTCCTGAATGTTGTGCCGGTAAAAACCTTTTACACCGCTTTTTTTAGAATAAAGAAAAAGTCCTCCACGGGTGCCTATCCAGTAATCGCCAAACACGCCTTTTGAAATGGCTTTTATGGTTTCGGTGCGTTCGGCAGCAGGCTTAAGGTTTATTTTGTTGAGCTTTTTTGTGCTGGTGTTTACAATAAACAAACCGATTGAATAGGTTCCGATCCAAAGGTCGCCGTCGTTATCCAAAAACAGTTCCCAAATTTCTTTGTTTTGTGCCGATCCGAAAGGGAGTTCAAAGCGTTCGAGCGTATTAGTATGTTTGTTGTAAATATACACGCCATTGTTTGTTCCGATCCACAAATTATCCTGGTTATCGTAAGCCAGGTTGCGGATAAAAACTTCTTCGATGCCTGCAGTTTCTTTTCCTTTTATCGGATTGAGCGGTGTAATCATTCCCGTGCTGTCCATTTTCAGCACGTTAAAATCGCTGGCCAGCCAAAACGAGCCGTCGGGATTTTCAACAATGTCGTTCACCGAAAAATCTTTATCGCCATAAACCGGATCGTATTTAAAGGGCTGCGAAAAAATTTCTTTTTCACGATCGAAAATATTTAGTCCGCCATTTTCGGTACCAACCAGCAGATTTCCTTTAGCGTCTTCTTTTATTACCCTGATGAGGTGTCCGCTCAGGGAACATGAGTCTTCCGAATCGGGCAAAAAGTTGGTAAAATTATAACCGCTAAACCGGCTAAGGCCCTGGCTGGTTCCAATCCAAATCCAGCCTTTGTGATCCTGGTAAACACACTGTATCTGGTTATTGGGCAAACCATCTTCAAGTGTAAAAATATCGAAACTAAGCTCGGCCTGTGCCTGTATTTTTCCTGTTGTAAAAATGAAAATGACTAACAGAAACAGAGTAAGTTTTTGATTTAATGTGTAATTCATTTTATCGATCAGTTTTGCAACGAACATTGGACTTAGCGCAACCAACATTTAATGCGTCCAATGTGAAACAGGTGGAAATATAATCAAATATTTTGCATTTATAAAAAGTACAATAGCATGGTTTTGTAGGTGCTCAAAATTAAAAACAGTACCGGAAATCTGTTAGTTTTGTGTGGTCAACTATTTTAAATATTAGCGATAGATTATGGCAAGCGAGAAAGTATTAAGAAGCAGTAAACGCTGGGAAGACCTTGGCAATGGCATGGCGCGCCAGATCATGGGCTGGGATAACCAGATTATGATGGTAAAAGTAAAATTCGAGAAGGGTGCCGTTGGTGCCGAACATTCGCATTTTCATTCGCAAACTACTTATTGCGAAAGCGGTAAGTTTGAATTTACCATGGCTGGCGAAAAAGTAATTGTTGAGCCCGGCGATGGTTTATACATAGAGCCCAATATGTTACACGGAGCGCTTTGTTTGGAGCCGGGAATTCTGATCGATGTTTTTAGCCCGATGAGAGAGGATTTTTTGTAAGGACTGAAGGACAGAGGGATTGAAGGACAGAGGGATTGAAGGACTGAAGGTTTGAATGCATGAATGCCGAAATGCTTTAATGCGTAAATGGGAAAACTCTGTGATTAATACTTTTGAATTGTAAATCTGAAAACTGCGACTGAGAACTTGTAAACGATCTCTCGCTGCGCTTCGAGATGACAGTTGTTTTTAGGCTTTTGCCTTTCACTAAGAAAATTTGTCTTTTACATCATCTGACAGATCGTTTGTGGTCTTGCGGTTTTTCTCAATATATTCCGATGGTAGCATTTCATATTCTTGCGAGAAATACTTCGAGAAATAGCGCGGGTTATTAAATCCAACACGATAAGCCACTTCTGCTACCGAAAGCTGACTTGTTTCGAGCAGGTGAGCAGCTTGTTTTAACCGGATAACGCGGATAAATTCGATGGGTGTACGATCGGTTAAAGCCAATAGTTTTTTGTAAAGACTTACGCGGCTCATGCCCATTTCGGCGCCAAAATCTTCAACGGTAAACGACGCTTCTGCCAGGTTGGTTTCAACAATTTTTAAAGCCTTTTTAATAAATTTCTCGTCTTCCGAGTCGATCGTTATTTTTTCAGGATTTAAACCTGTTATCGACTGGTACGAAACACGCAGTTGTTCGCGCGAGCGCAGCAGGTTCTCAATGCGCGATTCCAGCACTTTAAAATCAAAAGGTTTGGTAAGGTAGGCATCGGCACCCGATTTGTATCCTTCAACAACCGGAGCGGAATCGGTTTTTGCCGTTAGCAGAACAACCGGAATATGACTGGTTTTCCTGTTCGATTTTATCTTGGCACACAGCTCAACGCCGTTCATTTGGGGCATCATTACATCGCTAATTACAATATCGGGCAATTGTTTTTCAAAGTTCGCCCAGGCTTCAGCGCCGTTTTCGGCCTCAATAATGTTATAGGTATGTTTAAAATTCTCTTTTAAATAGAAACGCAAATCGGAGCTGTCTTCAACAATGGCAAGCGTTTTTTTCGCCCGGTCGAAAGCCGGAGTTTTATCGGTTGCTGCTGATGTGTGCTGTTTGTAGGTTTTGCGTTCTGTCGTTTCAAGCTGCTTGTTGGCGGCAATTTCTTCGTTGGTAAACAATTCCACCGGAATTTCAACAGTGAATGTACTTCCTTTATTCAGCTGGCTGTCCACATTTACATCGCCACCTAACAGCGTAAGGTATTCTTTTACCATCGACAGGCCAATTCCCGAGCCCTGGTTGATTTCAGTTTCCGAATTATCGGTTTGGTAAAAGCGGTTAAAAATTTGCATTTGCTGCTCGGGTGCTATCCCAATTCCGGTATCCGAAACTTTTATGGTTAAAACAGGCTTTTCGGCCGATGAATTCAGCTCAATTGCCACGTTTATTTTTCCGCCGTTTTTGGTGAATTTACAGGCATTGCTTAGCAGGTTGGTAACTATTTTGTCGGTTTTGTCCTGATCAAAATAGGTATAAAGGCTTTTGTGGCTGCTTGAAAATTGAAACGCGATATTTTTACTTTCCATCAGGTCTTGAAACGACGCTGAAATCTCGTGAATAAAGCCGATTATTTCGCCCCAGTCTTTTTTTACTTTAATTTTTTGAAGCTCCATTTTTCTGAAATCGAGCAGCTGGTTTACCATGGCCATTAGCCGGCGGGCGTTTCGCTGAATTAAAATAAGGTGTTTTCTATCGTCGTCGTTTTTACTGCTTTCAATTAACTTGTCGATGGGCGCGATAATTAGTGAAAGTGGTGTGCGAAATTCGTGACTGATATTTGTAAAGAATCTGGTTTTTAATGTGTCAACCTGGTGAATTCGTTCGGCTTCGCGATGTTCTTGTTCGGCCTCAAATTTCAGGCGCTGACGTTCGGCCAAAATCTTCCAGGTAATAAATAACAAGGCGGCAATAAGCAAAAAATAAAGCAGGTAGGCATAGCCGGTTTCCCAAAATGGCGGAAGAATTTTAATGCTTAAAGGTGGGCTCATTTCGCGCCAGTTGGAATTATCGTTGCTTACCCTGATGCGCAGCTGGTAATCGCCGGGATTAAGGTTGGTGAATGTTAGCTCGTGCATTCCGCGGTTAACTTCCATCCACTGGTTGTTAAAACCACTCAGTTGGTATTGAAAATTGTTTTTCTCGGGATGAAAATAGCCGATGGCGGCAAATTCAACCGAGAACACATTCTCTTTATGCTTTAAGGTAATTTGCTTGCTGTAGGTAACCGATTTGTCCAGAATAATCCTCTTATGGAAAGGCTTGTTAACTTCAATATTCTGATTAAAAATTTTGAAATTGGTAAGCACTATTTTTTCGTTTGGGGTTTGTACCACAATATCTTCGGGATGAAATAAATTGAAGCCGTTGGCCCCACCGAAAATCAATTCTCCCGAACGTGTCCGATAGGCAGCCTTTTGGTTAAATTCGTTGCCCTGCAGGCCATCGTGCAATCCAAAGTTCTCGATATCAACCTCCAGGTTTGCAATGGGCAGCTGGTGCGCATAATTTTCGATGCTGATTTTTGATATGCCTTTTAAGGTGGCAATCCAAAGGTTTCCGTATTCGTCTTCCTGAATGGTTTTTATGTTTGAATTGGCCAGCCCGTCGGCTTCGGTATAAACTTTAAAAGTGCCCTGTGTTTTATTTAAAACATTTAAACCTTGCGCAGTTGCCGCCCAAATTAAGCCCCTTTGGTCTTCGTGAATGTCGTTTGCATTGTTGTCGCTTAACTGTCCGGGTATTTTTGCATCGGCATTGTAATGTGTAAAACGTTTGGTGTTCAGGTTTAACACATCAAGCCCGCCGGAAGTGCCCAGCCAGAGGTTTTGCTCGCTGTCTTCCATTATCGACATGATAAAATTAGAGTTTACCGAGTTTACTTCGTTTGTTGTGTAATGAATAAACGTTTCTTCAGCGCGGTTAAAAAGGTTCAAGCCGCCATTTAATGTGCCAATCCAAAGGTTTTGTTTCGAGTCTTCGAAAACCGACCAAACGCGGTTATCCGACAATGAGGCGGGATTGTCGGGGTTGTGCAGGTAATGTTTAAACGTTGTTCCGTTAAAACGGTTTAATCCGCCCTGGTAGGTTCCGGTCCAAAGCATTCCTTTGCTGTCGATGTGCAGCGCAACAATAACATTTGCACTAATGGAGTTGGGATTGTTGGCATCGTGCAGGTAGCTTTTGAAGGTGTTTTTACTGCGGTCGAAATAAATCAACCCCCCACCGTTTGTACCAATCCACAGGTTGCCCCGATTATCTTCAACAAAACAGTTTACATCGTTGTAGGGCAGGCTGTTTGGCACCTCGGCCGAGTACCGGTAGTGGTTAAACGGAATAAGGTTTTTGTGGTAATAGCTAAGGCCTTTTTTATAGGTGCCGGCCCAAATAATATTTTCGTTGTCGCGATACAGGCAGGTAATACTGTTTTGTGCAATTCCAAATGTATTCTGGTTATTGTTTTGTAAAGCGGTAATGGTTTTGTTGTGCTTGTTAAGGATGTTAATTCCGCCGTGATCAGTACCGATCCAAATGGCTCCGTTATCGTCTTCAATAACCGACGAAACCAAATTGGCCGAGAGCTTAAACGGGGATGACGACTGGGTATATTTGCTTATTTTTTTGGTTTGATGATCAAAAAAGAACACGCCATAAGGTAGGCCGGGCGAATAAATCCAGATATCGTTATCGGAATCGATGAAAAGCCGGAAGTTATTGTGTTCGTTCAGCACTTCATCGCCCAGAAAAAATGTCTGCTCGGTTTGTTGGGTTTCCGGGTTGATTTGCAAGAGCTCGCCGGCCCGGGAAATAATCCAAATCATGTGCGCGCTATCTTCAGCAATATCGCTTAAGGAGTTATCGTAATCAGGTCTGTCAACTTTTGAAACGAATTGAATGGAATCAACAGTTTGGCTGGAAGGATTGTATTTGTATAAACCGTAGTTGGCATTCACCAGCCAGGTGTTTTTTTTGCTATCGGTAAATAACGAATGCAAACCGGCCACGGGAATACTGGTTTCCCGGTAATTTTTTCCCGGTGCAGAAAAGCGTTCGAGGACGGGATCGTAAATCGAAAACTCGGCATAGGAGCGAATCCACAAACGGCCGTCAAAGTCTTCAAACAAATATTCAATTCCGTTAAATGGTATCGAGGTGCTGTCGTTAAAATCGTGCAGAAAGGTTTTAAAACTTTCGCCATTATAGCGGTTTAATCCCTGCGCCGTTCCAATCCACATAAAACCTTGTTGGTCTTTTACTATCGCCCTTATTTCGTTATTTGATAAACCGTTGTTAATGTTAAGGTGCATAAACTTATAAGGCTCGTTTCCGGGAATGGAAGTGGCCTTAGCGCTTCGTACAGGTAATAGTGCAAGGTTAACAATGAATAAAAACAACAAGAGTTTATGCCGTAAAGCGTTCATTTCAGGTTACAATCGGTTATACAAAAAGTCCGGTTTCAGACTCTTGCGAATGTAAGCATAAAAATAAAAACGGGAAACAGAATGGCATTTCTGTTTCCCGTAATTGAAAATCAACTAAATCTTGTTGTTTATAATTCTACCTTAATTTCTTTTCCCTGATATTGTACTGATTTAACATTACTTGCTTTTCCGAGCATAGCTACTGGTTTATCGCGCGAAACTTTAACAATTCGGAATTCGCGGTTTTTAACCATTTCCGGATATTCGCCATTTCGTGCGCCAATAACCAGGCTATTATCACTTTCTGAATAGGTAAATTCAATGGTGCTGAATTTTCCACCTTCGTAAGCGTAGGTTGTACCTTCGTCTTCGTATAATTTAAACGAAGCATCTTTTCCTGTATAGACGTAAATATCAATCGGTGCACCTTTTTTCTCGTCGGTGTACTGAATTTCAGGTCCAACAGGAATAATTGATCCTTCGCGCACAAACAGCGGCATTCTTTCGTAGGGCGCATCAACGCTTAACTTTTGGCCGCCGGCCAGGAATTCACCTGTGTATAAGTTATACCAGCCACCATTGTTCGGGAAATATACGTCGCGTTTTGTGGCTTTATATTCGTAAACCGGGCAAACCAGCAACGACTGGCCAAACATAAACTGATCGCCAATATTCAGTACGCGGCGGTCGTCGGCGAAATCCATCGCCAAACCACGCATAATGGTATAATCGTCGTGATAAACGGCACCGGTTAAACTGTAAATGTAAGGCATTAAACGGTAACGCAGTTTGTTGTAGTACAACATCGATTTGTAGGCCGGATGATTTTCAGGCGCAATGTTGTAAATTTCGCGGTAAGGATACTGGCCGTGAACCCTGAACAGCGGTGCAAATGCACCAAACTGGTACCAACGGGTATTTAATTCACGCCATTCTTTCATGGCTTCGCTGCCTTCGGTGGCACGCTCAAATTTCTTTTGCACGCAGAAACCGCCAATGTCCATGGTCCAGTAGGGGAGTCCCGACATGGAGAAATTGATACCTGCCGAAATTTGCGCTTTCATATCTTCCCAGGTGGTGCCAATGTCGCCACTCCAGGTGGTTGTTCCGTAACGTTGCATGCCGGCAAACCCCGACCGGGTAAGAATAAACACGCGGTCTTTCGGGTTTTCTTCGCGCTGCCCCTCGTAAATTCCTTTGGCGTTCATCAGTGCAAAGGCGTTAAAATATTGCGTTGATGATCCTAACGCAGTTGGATTCATTAATTTTTTACGGTAGGCCATGCTTGCATTCGAAAGAATGTCGGGTTCGGTAGCATCCAGCCACCACGAGTCGATTCCCAGCGAATATAAGTGCTCGTTAATTTGTTCCCAGAACAATTTTCTGGCTCCCGGATCGTAAGCATCGTAGAACGAACCAATATACCCCGGATAAATCCAGTCGCGAATGCTGTCGTTAATGGCTTGTTTATACATCCAGCCATTTTGGTCAAATTCGTTGTAGTGTTCGGTTCCTAAATAAAACTTAGGCCAAACCGATATTAATATTCTTGCATGGTTGTCGTGCACCATGTCTATCATGCCTTTTGCATCGGGGAAACGCGCTTTGTCGAACTCGTGGCTTCCCCATTTGTCAACTTCCCAGTACGACCAGTCCTGCACAATATTATCGATAGGAATTTCTCTTTTTCTGAATTCCTTTAACGTACTTTCCAGTTCTTCCTGCGTTTTGTAGCGCTCGCGACTTTGCCAGAAACCCATGGCCCATTTTGGCATTACCTGCGCTTTCCCGGTAAGTGTGCGGTAGCGGCTGATCACATCGTCCATGCTGTTTCCTTTCATAAAGAAATAGTCGATCTGGTCGCCCATTTCAGACCAGAATGAAATATTGTTCTGCGCATCAGGATCAACCGGCGATAAGGCTTTCAATCCGATGTACGAAACGCCACCATCAGGAATCCAGTCGAGTTTTACGTGGTACTTTTCGCCGGCTTTCATGTCGTACTGAAATTTAGCCACCGACGGGTTCCATGCTGTGCGCCATTTGTCGGCCATCAGTTCGCCGTTCACCCAAATTTTGGTGTAACCAGCGTAGTACAACAGAAAACGGAAGATGCCACTTTCTTCGGGCTCAATATCGCCTTCCCAAACTATGCGGGCCTGGTTAAAATCGAAGCCTTCAGGGAAATTCTCGATGGTTTCCAGGTTTTCGTAATCAATTGTCGATTCAATACGACTTGTATAAACGTGGTTGTTTTCGTTGTTGTCGATGTAGGTAGCAGTTAAACCGCCTTCATTACCTTCGGTATCGTAAAGTTTAAACTGATCGATTTGTCCGTAAGGGCGCGGATCGCCAAAACGCGAAAGCGAGTAGTTGTCCCAAAGCAAACCGTAGTTATTTGTTGAAACAATAAACGGTACCGATACTTTTGTGTTGTATTGGAAAAGCTCCTCGTTTTTTCCTTTGTAGTTCATTTCGTCGGCCTGGTGCTGGCCAAGTCCGTAGAGGGCTTCATCGTTTGACGATTCGAAAACCTGGCGCGTGGAATAAGCATTTACGCCATCCACTTCAATCGGCTCGAACCATTTTCCACCGTTTTCCTTTTCCTCAAGAATTGGATTTCCGTTTTCATCCAGAAAATCGATTTTGCCGGTTTCTGTTGATACTTTAACTTTTGTTTTGGTGGTTGAAATGATCAGGTGATCATCATTTTCTTCAACTGTAAAAGGTACTGTTTCGTTTTGCGGAAGTGCAACAAGGCTTTCCTTCGCGACAAAAGTTTTTGTGGCGCTTGCCGATACTTTAATAATCTCGTCGTGTACCGGTGTAATTTTAATGGCCTGCGCCTGTTGCTTTCCGGCTTGTTGGGGGTAAACAATTACAGCATCCTGGGTTTTTTCCCAATTCTTTTGCGAACAGGAAACAGCCAGAATCCCGATGAACAGGAATAGAAATAGTTGTTTCATTTTGTATAGATATTTGTTTTGTATTAAAGTTATGGATTATTTGCATGAAACGCCTATGGATACAGGGATTTTCATTTTTGTGTCAGTTTTGTTTTCCGAGGATCTAAGCTTCGGACAGGCCTGTGTAACCTGCCCGAACTTAAATCCATGTAAAACATCTAACTAACTTAATTATTGAACTTATGATTTTGTTCTGTTTTTAAAATAAGGGTGAAACCCTTGGTAAAAACTTTGTTCCATTAAAAACGATTTTTGGTTAGGTAATCTTATTTTATTGCTGCTGTAAAAATAGATTGAAATGACGAAAAATGCCTGAGAATTTGTTTCGTGCCGGGGGGTATTTTGATAATGTTACGGTATAAGATGTAAAAATAAAGTGTATAAAATGTTAAGGAGCTACTGGTTATTTCGTTCAAAAAAGAGGCACTGTAAAGCGTAAATGGTTCTGCTTTATACAGTTGTTTAGTGAAGAAGCAGAGGGCGAATAGCTTGTTTTTAACCGGAAGGTTTTTATCATTCTATAAAAGTCTGTTTTTTTGAATATTTTTAATGTGTCATTTAAACATATTGCATTGTTTGTAGTCAAAAACAAATCATATTTAATATAAAACGGTGAATACAATTCTAAAATTTAAATACGACCCAATTATGAAGAAAAGATAGATGCAGCGCCCGGAAAAGGACATGATGGTTTTTACAAGCCAAATTTTATGGCGTCAAAAACCATGGACCGAAGCTATAAAGCCAATTTTATGGATATCATAAAGTTTGTAGAAGGCAACTATCGCGTAAAAGCAGATAAAGCTAATCGTGTAATTGCAGGCCTTTCAATGGGAGGCCTGCATTCATTCCATATTTCACGATACGATGAAAATACCTTCGATTATGTGGGGTTATTTTCTGCCGCATTAATGCCCCGCGAAGATGCCACCGGAAAAGTTTTATGATGATATGGACGGCACGCTAAAACAGCAGATGGATAATGTTTATAAACTTTATTGGATAGGGATTGGTAAACCCGATTTCCTGTACGATGCAAATAAAGAATACAGAGCAAAGCTTAATAGCATGGGAATGAAATATGCCTATACGGAAACCAACGGTGGTCACATTTGGCGAAACTGGCGGATTTACCTGTCGGAATTTGTGCCACTACTGTTTAAATAATATCTTAACAATTTAACTAAAACCAAAAAATTATGAAGACTAACAGAAGGACCTTTTTTCAAACCATGGGAGCCGGAGCCGCCGGATTTGGACTGGCTTCAACATTACCGCTGGCCTCATGTGCAGCCCCCGCTGAATCTACAGCAGCAGCCGACGACGAGCAAGTTCTTTTTATTGGCGACGATATTGCCATTGCCGACACGGCGTACGGAAAAGTAAAAGGATTTATACTTCGCGGAATAACGCAGTTCAGAGGCATTCCTTACGGCGCTGATACCGGTGGCAAAAACCGTTTTATGCCTCCGCAAAAACCTGAACCATGGAATGACATTAAACCTGCCGTGTGGTGGGGAAATACCGCTCCGCAGTTAATGGATGGCCGTTATGCCAACGCTTATTCTTCGTTTGTTGACCATTGGAATTACGACGATGTAAGCGAAGATTGTTTGCGCCTGAACGTTTGGACACCGGCTCTGGATGATAAAAAACGCCCTGTTATGGTGTGGTTGCATGGCGGCGGTTACACCAACGGAAATGGTATTGAGCAAGACGGTTACATGGGCGAAAACCTCAGCCGAAAAGGCGATATTGTTTTTGTCTCGATTAACCACCGCCTGGGGCCAATCGGGTTTTCTGATCTGTCGGGTGTTGGTGGCGAAAAATATAAACACTCGGGCAACGTTGGTGCGCTTGATATGGTAGCCGCATTGGAATGGGTGAACGAGAACATCGCCAATTTTGGTGGCGACCCTGAGAATGTTACCATTATGGGCCAATCGGGCGGAGGTGCCAAAGTTTGTACGCTTGCCGCCATGCCTGCTGCAAAAGGTTTGGTGCACAAAGCTGTTCCGTTAAGTGGTTCAACCACCGAGGGCATGAATCAGGGCTATGCGCAAAAGCTCGGAGAATATGTACTGAAAGAAGCCGGTTTAAAACCTTCGGAAGTTGATAAATTGCAGGAAATTCCCTGGAAAGAATACATTCTTATTGCCAATAAAGCCAATGAGAGAATGCGTGAAGAAGAAGGTGGAAGCGGATTGGTACGTATCGGATTTGCCCCTGTTGCCGATGGAGTAAATATACCGAAAGGAACATTTTATTCGGAAGCTAATGGTGTTTCTTCGGATGTGCCAATGCTGATCTGTACTACTTTTCACGAGTGGGGAATGGCGCGTACCATGCCCGAACTGGAAAAAATGACAGCTGAGCAGGCCAAAGAAATGTTGAAGGAACGAGCCGGTTTCAGAGGGGGCCTGGGCGACAAAGCACCGGAAGTTTACGATGCCTATGCAAAGGTATTTCCGGATGCCAAACCTATTGAGATTATGACCTTGGTTGCCAGTAACCGAAAAGGCGCGGTTGAAACAGCTACTGCAAAAAGTAATCAGCAGGCCCCGGTTTATATGGCCTGGTTTGGCTGGGAACCTCCCTTGTTTGATAACCGAATGCGGGCCTTCCACTGCCTCGATATTTGTTTCTGGTTTTACAACACCGACCTGATGCTGACACACACCGGAGGAGGTGCCCGGCCCCGTAAATTGTCGGAAAAAATGTCGGATGCGCTGCTTGCATTTATGAAGACCGGAAATCCGAATTGCGAAACTATGCCGGCGTGGCCAGAATTTACGGTGGAGAATGGCGAGGTGATGATTCTGAATGATGTTTGCGAGGCCAAAAATGATCCCGATCGCGAAGCCCGAAAAATGTTGTAAGGCTATAGTCGTAAAAGGATATAAATAAGAGTGAAAGGGCAGCAAGTGTCCTTTCGCTCTACATACAAATTAGCTGCAGTAGCAAGCCCTTGAAAACCTATTGGAACGAGATAGTTTATCTGTGCTGTTTTAACGAAGTTATATTGAATTGTGATCTTTATTGTTCTCGGAACCAGGAAAATGCAGATAGAAATTAATGCGTAGTTTGTATTTTGTACAATAAGTCAGCTTATTCCGTTGAAGTATTTGTATTTTTGGAAACAATAAAATAACAAACAAGTATTACGGCCCATCTGCTGTAGGTAATGGGTTACAAAATTTTAAATCAATGAAAAAGTTTACACTACTTTTTGTTCTATCCCTTTTCTTATTTAGCTTATCCGATGCCCAAACCCGTTCAATATTAAAATCGTCTAAGCTGGTAGAAGCGGCACCCGAAAGTGCCGGTATTTCTGCTGAACGATTGGCTCGTATTGATAAAATGTGTGAAGAGGAAGTGGCTAAAGGTAACCTGCCAGGAATTGTTTCGCTGGTGGCAAGAAACGGAAAGATCGTTCATTGGAAGGCTTACGGAGTTGCCAATGAAAATGGCGATGAAATGAAACGCGATGCTATTTTTCGTATCGCCTCACAAACAAAAGCAATTACTTCAACGGCGGTGATGATGTTGTGGGAAGAAGGAAAATTTCAGCTGGATGATCCGATCTCAAAATACATTCCGGAATTTAAAAATCAGCAGGTTTTAACGAATTTCCGTTACAGCGATACCACCTGGACAGGCGTTCCTGTAAAAAACGAAATTACTGTTCGTCATTTATTGACACATACTTCGGGTATTGGTTACGGAATTATCGATAGCGATGAACGTTTTAAGATGTTATACCAAAAGGCTGGTGTTACCGACCTGTTCACTACAAAAAATATTACCATTAAAGAGAGTGTGAAAAATTTGGCTAAAATGCCATTACACTGCGAACCTGGAACACAGTACAGATACTGCGAAGGGCTTGATGTGTTGGGATATTTCATTGAAGTGGTTTCGGGAATGCCATTCGATCAGTATCTGAAAATACATATTTTCGATCCGCTTGGAATGGAAGACACCTGGTTTTACCAACCCGAAAAAAATATCGATCGCGTAGTTGATGTTCTGCAGGTGGTTAATGGCGAATGGCAAAAATATCCGGTAACTTTCTACGATGCTGATTATCCGGTAAAAGGAGCCAAAACATTTTTTTCGGGAGGTGCCGGTTTGTCGAGCACCGCAAAAGATTATGCCATTTTTCTGCAAATGTACCTGAATGGTGGCGAATACAACGGGATTCGTTTATTGAGCCGTACAACCGTTGATGTTATTCTTTCGAACCAAATAGGAGATCTTTGGGTTGATTCGGATAGCAAATATGGCCTGGCTTTTGGACTGTTAACAGCAAAAGGAGAGAGTAAAGGAGGTATGGGAAGTGAGGGGACTTTCAGCTGGGGTGGTTATTTTAATACGCAGTATTTTGCCGATCCCGGGGAGAACGTAATCGGAATAATTCTGAAACAAACTCAGGGGCCGGTTAACGATGTTACTGGTTGGAAATTCGGCCAGCTGGTATTTCAAGCTATCGATGATTAGTAATGATACAGGAAATGAAAAAAAGCCTCGCAAATTGCGAGGCTTTTGTTTCTGTTTTCTATTGCTTTGTTATGCCAAAAATGATTCCAGCATCCATATTTCTTTTTCAGTATGTCCAATCCAGTCGCTCATTAGTGCAGCAGTTCCTTCGTCGTTGTTTTCTCCGGCAACTTCCAGAATTTCGTGAAAGCTATTCAGGAAATAACGCTGGCTTTCCAAAACACTTTCTACAGCTGGTTTCGCCTCCGAAACGTTAGCTACCACACCCAGTTTTGCCGTTTTTGTGTAGTCTTCGAAAGTGTGCAAAGGCTGGCCTCCCAGCATTAAAATACGCTCTGCAATTTCATCCACAACTTCTGATGCCTGGTTGTAGTATTCTTCGAAACGGGCGTGCAGCGCAAAGAATAACTGGCCTTTAATGTTCCAGTGTAAACCGCGCAGGTTTTGGTAATGAATTTGATAATCTGCTAATAACTGATTCAATTTCTCTACTGTAAGCTGATTTTTTGCTTTCATAATAATTAATTTTTAAAGTTTTAATTTTTGTTCTTTTGTTTTAACACCACAAATATACTATTAGCAGTATTTATTATATTTATGGTGTTATTAGTAATTCTTATGCTATGAATATCGTACAACTGGAGTATCTGAAAGAAATTTATGTATCTGGTTCCTTCTCGTTAGCTGCCGACCGGCTGGGAGTTACACAGCCCGCCTTGAGTTTGCAAATACAGAAACTGGAAGAAGAGCTGGATTTCAAATTGATCGACCGCACGAAACGGCCCTTTCAATTTACTGATGAGGGGAAAGTGTTTTACGAAAAGTCGCTGGAAATTTTAAAGCAGATTGAAGCGTTGAAACAGATTTCCATCAATATAAGCGAAGAAGTGAGCGGTAACCTGAAAGTCGGGATTATTCCCACGCTGGCGCCTTATCTTGTTCCGCTTTTTATTCATCAGTTGGGTAAAGATTATCCGGCTTTGCAGCTGGAAATATACGAGCTGAAAACCGAGGAAATCATCGATGAAATTAAAATGGGCGATATTGATTGTGGCATTATTTCTACGCCGGTTTCGGCAACAAATATCTCTGTAACACCACTGTTTTACGAGCGGTTTTATGCTTACTTGTCGGAAGATCATCCCTTATTTGAGCAGGATGCTATCGATATCAAATCAATCAACCCGGAAGAGATCTGGTACCTGGAGGAGGGGAATTGTTTTCAGAATCAGGTGAATTCGATTTGCCAGATCAATCCGCAAAAGAAAAACAAACAACGGCTGGTGTACCACAGTAACTCCATTGAATCGTTGCGGCGTATTGTGGAGTATAAAAGTGGCCTGACTTTTATTCCCGAGTTGGCAACAATAAATATTCCGGCCGGGCAGGAAGAGCTAATCAAGGAAATCGTGCCCAACGAACCTGTTCGCGAAATCAGCCTGATAACTGCCAAACGTTTTGCCAAAGAACGGCAGGTTGATGCCTTACAAAAGGTTATTAAAAGCAGTATTTCGGCACGCATGCTTAAAAAACCCGAAGGCAAAACAGTGGATACACTTTTGTAATACCAAATTGACCACAAAATGCCGCATATAAATTTGTTCTTTTCCGTTTCTACTGCGTTGAAAAACTATAACGTAGCCCCAGCTATGCTAAAATTTTTCGCCTTGTACAAACAGAAAATAACCGGCATATCCAATACGGCATTTTATAATCAAATTGGTATAAATTATAGTGATGCTCTCACTCAAAGTGAGGGTATCACTACTAAAAAATCACAAGTTCTTGGGATTGATTTGTATTTCGTTTTGCGCTTATTTTGTGTTGTATCAAAGAAAAGTTCAGCAAATGGAAGTACTAATAGAAACACAAAATGGGAAGATTTTTAAATGCGTAAAATGCGAAGCTATACATGTTGAGTACAAAAATCTAAACTTCAATCTCAAGGAAGAAGACTTCTGGAAGTTTGCCAGTTATATCCAAAATCTTGATGGCGAAGAGTGGATATTGCGGAACAAAACATCAAACTTTAAGCGAAAAATTATTATTCCCGTTGGCAGTCATATCTTTAATGCATTGCTTGATAGCAAGGAGCTGAATGAGCTGAGAAGCTTGCTTAATTTTAAGAAAGATTCAGCGTTTTTTCAGCAAACCATAAAAGCTGGTGGGCTGGAGTTTACCTCGCATTTAAACTAAAATCGTCGGTTGCTATATTTTCCATTGATAAAATGTCATGCTGAACTTGTTTCAGCATCTGTTCGAGAGGAAGCTGTATTTATTAAACAGAATCCTGAAACAACTTCAGGGTGGAGTATTTAATGTGACTTTTTTTGAAAATTCAGAAAGTTAAGATGAATCATTATCCCAGATTTTTGCTATTTCTCTTTGGCATAAGCATACCAGTACAAAGTGCCAACAAAAAAGCCGCCTCCAACAATATTTCCAAGTGTTGCCGGAATCAGGTTTTTTACCACAAAGGTTACCCAGCTAATATCTACTCCTTCAAAAATGGCCAGAGGAATAAAAAACATATTGGCAATACTATGCTCGAAACCCATGGTAACAAAAGCCATAACGGGCCACCAGATGCCTAAAATTTTTCCGCTGGTATGTTGCGCCGACATGCCCATCCACAGTGCCAGACAAACCAGCCAGTTAGCGCCAATCCCTTTTAAAAATGTAGTGAAAAACGGATTGGAAATTTTTCCAATGGCAATCTTTTCTACCATATTTATCCAGGGGGCGGCATTGACCAAATGGGTGAGGTGCACCAAAAAGTAGGCAACAAATACAGCGCCTACAAAGTTTCCCACATAAACCAACGACCAGTTGCGAAGCGGTGCGGTCCAGCGTTGTTTGCCACTAAATACATTGGGCATGAAATAGGCGTTGTTGCCGGTAAAAAGTTCGGCCCCGGCCATAACAACAATCATTAGTCCAACGGGGAACATGGCCCCCATAAGAAACTTCGGGATTCCCGGGTTTTCAGCTCCTATTTCCGGAACACCGCCACCAACCAAAATTGCCAGCAGTCCGCCAAAAGCAATGTAAGCTCCGGCTAAAAATGCCAGTGTCAGTATTTTTTTTGCCGAGTAGCTGTCTTTTGCAATGGCCAGTTTTCCGGCCTGGTTAATTATTTCTTTTGGTGAATATAAACTCATGGATATTTCTTTTTGCGATACCTGATGCCAGAACTAGATACTAGTACTGGATACTAGATACTAGTACTGGATACTAGATACTAGTACTGGATACTAGATGCTGGATACTAGATGCTGGATTCTCGATACTTTTAACTTGTTGTGGCTTTCTTTTGCGGTTACTGTTTTTTTGCCTTTTACTTATTTCACAATTACGTCTTTAAAATGCGGTTTCAGCATTTCAAAAGCCCGTTCGATTTGCTCGGGCGTATTCTCTTTTATTTCTTTAAACTGATAATCCATTCCCAACGATTCCCACTTGTAAATTCCCAGTTTGTGGTAGGGGAGTATCTCAAGTTTTTCCAGGTACTTATTCCCGGAGAAAGTTTCGATTAACCAACGTAACGATTCTTCGCTGTCGGTGTAGTCGGGCACGAGCACGTAACGCAGCCAGTACGGTTTTTTACTTTGTTCACGAAGTTGAATATTCTCCAACAACCGACCAAGTCCTTTTGCTCCTGTAATCGTTTTGAAACCTTCTTCAGTTGTGGCTTTCACATCAAACATTACGAGGTCGGACAGTTCCGAAATCAGCTGTTTGGCTTCCGGTATTCGTATCAATCCGTTGGTGTCGATATTGGTGTGAATACCTTCTTTTTTCAAGGCTTCAAAAAAGGGAATCAATACCTTACTTTGTAACATGGGTTCTCCTCCCGAAACCGTTACTCCGCCATCGTCGCCAAAGTACGTTTTCATATTTACGGCACGTTTTACCAGGCTCTCCATTTCGGTTGGTGTTCCGCCTTTTAAGGCAATGGTATCCGCATTCTGGCAGTATTTACATTGCAGGTTGCAGCCCTGTAAAAATACCACCAAACGAATTCCCGGACCATCGTGTGTGCCAAACGATTCGATGGAATGGACGATTAATTTATTTTCAGTTGAAGACATACTGTTTAACACAAAAGCATGCCAGCAGTTTAAACCGGCCGGCATGCAAGTGTAGTATTTTGTGAAAATTTACATTGTTTCGTGGAACGAGCGCGTAAGCACTTCCTGCTGTTGTTCGCGGGTTAAACGAACAAAGTTTACGGCGTAACCCGAAACCCGAATTGTTAGCTGCGGGTGATCTTCAGGATGCTCCATAGCGTGAAGCAGCGTGTCGCGGTCGAGCACGTTTACGTTTAAGTGCTGGGCGTTGCAGCCAAAGTAACCATCAAGCGTGCGAACAAGGTTTTCAATACGCATTTCAGGTGTTGCTCCCAGCGATTTAGGTACCACAGAAAGGGTATTCGAAATACCATCCTTCGAATCTTTATAATCGATTTTGGCCACCGAATTCAACGACGCAATTACTCCGTGTGTATCACGTCCGTGCATCGGGTTAGCTCCCGGCGCAAAAGCAACGCCTTTCGCACGTCCGTCGGGAGTAGCTCCGGTTTTCTTTCCGTAAACCACATTCGATGTAATGGTTAACACCGACATGGTTGGCATGGCATTTTTGTACACCGGAAGTTTTTCCAGCTCCAGGTTAAAATGCTCCACCACATCGCGGGCAATGTGGTCAACACGGTCGTCGTCGTTACCATATTTCGGGAAATCGCCTTCGATTTCGAAATCTACAGTCAGGCCGTTTTCATCGCGAATTGGTTTTACTTTGGCGTGTTTAATGGCCGAAAGCGAGTCGGCAACAATCGATAATCCGGCAATACCGTACGCGATATTAATTTTCGGGTTGGTATCGATAAGCGCCATCTGGGCTTTTTCATAGTAGTATTTGTCGTGCATAAAGTGGATGATGTTCATCGCTTCGTTATATACACGCGCCACTTCTTTCATGGCTATTTTAAAGTTGGCAATTACCTTGTCGTAATCCAGGTATTCCTCTTCAATAAACGGAATCCCATCCACCATTTGCGTTCCTGTATTTTCGCAGCGGCCACTGTTAATGGCTAAAAGCAATGTTTTGGCCAGGTTGGTACGCGCTCCAAAAAACTGGATGTGTTTTCCAAGCTCCTGCATCGATACGCAACATGCAATTCCATAGTCGTCGCAATTTGAGCTGGTACGCATCAAATCATCGTTTTCGTACTGAATTGATGAGGTTTCGATGGATACTTTGGCGCAATAATCTTTAAAACCTTTTGGCAGGTTTTTCGACCAAAGAATAGTTATGTTTGGCTCAGGCGACGGCCCCAGGTTGTAAAGCGTATTCAGGAAACGGAACGATGTTTTGGTTACTTTGCTACGTCCGTCGATGAGCAAACCACCAATACTTTCGGTTACCCAGGTTGGGTCGCCGGCAAAAATCTGGTCGTAAGCTTCCATGCGCAGGTGGCGAACCATTCGCAGTTTCATTACAAACTGGTCGATGTATTCCTGTGCATCGGTTTCGGTGATTTTTCCGTCCTGAATATCTTTTTCAATAAAAATATCGAGGAACGATGAAACACTTCCCAACGACATTGCAGCACCGTCTTGTTCTTTAACCGCTGCAAGGTAGGCCATGTAAGTCCACTGAACGGCTTCCTGTGCATTTTGTGCCGGGCGCGAAAGATCTAAACCGTAAATGTTACCCATTTCAATCATGTCGCTCAAAGCGCGGATTTGCTCCGAAACTTCTTCGCGCAAACGAATGGTAGCATCACTCATCGGGCCGGTAATTTTTTGCAGATCCTCTTTTTTTGCTTCAATCAGGCGGTTGATACCATACAAAGCTACACGGCGGTAGTCGCCAATAATTCGCCCGCGGGCATAATTATCGGGTAAGCCTGTTAGGAAACCCAGCGAGCGGAATTTCCGGATTTCATCGGTATAGGCATCAAAAACACCGTCGTTGTGGGTTTTGGTGTATTTGCTAAAACTCTCGTGAATGATCGGGTTGGGTTTTAAACCGTGTTCCGATAATGCTTTTTTAACCACGTTGTAACCTCCGTAAGGTTTCATGGCACGTTTTAGCAACTTGTCGGTTTGCAAACCAACAATCACTTCGCTTTCTTTGTCGATGTATCCGGCCTCGAAAGCCGTCAATCCCGAAACTACATTTACATCCACATCGCGTAAACCATTGTTCTGGCGCTCTTCTTTAAGGGCTTCTTTGCAGATATCCCATAATTTGCTGGTGCGCGCCGTGGGGCCTTCCAGAAATTTGTGATCGCCGGTATACGGGGTGATATTTAAAGTTACAAAATCTTTCACTTCAATGACTTTACACCATCGTCCTGTTTTGAAAGTGTTTTCTAAATCCATAAACTAACCTTTTACAATAAAACAATAACTAAACCAATTTATCCTACAAAAATAGTAGTAAATAACGATTAATAATATCCCTATTAATAGGGATTTGATTTAAACTATAATTGTTAATATTTGTATTACTTTAAAACGAAAAAAATGGCAGGTCATCATCACGATCATGGGCATCATCACCACCATAATCACGAAATAAGAGGGAGGAAATTACTTTGGGTAACGGTTTTAAATCTTTCGATTACCATTGTGCAGATTATCGGTGGAATTATTTCCAATAGTTTGTCGTTACTATCTGATGCACTGCATAATCTGGGCGATTCGTCGGCAATTTTTATTGCGTTCCTGGCGGGTAAACGAAGCCGCAAACCTTCGGATGAACAAAAAACCTTTGGGTATAAACGCGTTGAAATACTGGCCGCTCTTTTTAACGGAGTGGTACTGATTGGCATTTGTTTGTACCTGTTTTTTGAAGCCTACGAACGGTTTGTAAATCCTGAGCCGATAAAAGGCAAAATCATGTTTATTGTGGCAACCTTTGGTTTGCTGGCCAATCTTATTTCGGTTTTTGTGCTGAATAAAGATAAAGACCATAACCTGAATGTACGCGCTGCTTACCTGCATCTACTGGGCGATACCTTTTCGTCGGTAGCCGTAATTATTGGTGGTATTGCCATCTGGAAATTCGAAGTTTTCTGGATCGATCCGTTGATTACCGTTCTGGTGGGGATTTATATTATTTATCACACCTGGGATGTGGTGAAGGAGACGGTAGATATTTTAATGCAATCGACACCCACAAATATTGATTTGGGAAGTATAAAAGAGGAAGTTGAAAAGATTCAGGGGATCGACAATATTCATCATATTCATGTTTGGAAACTCGATGATACCCAGATTCATTTAGAGGCGCATATTAATATGGAAAGCAACATTAGCATGTTGGAGTTGATGGAAGTTCGCGCAAAAGCCGAGAAACTGCTTCACGATAAATTTGGCATTGAGCACATAACGCTGCAGGCCGGTTACGAATGTTGCAGCAATAATGCGGAACTGCTTGCACATTAAGAGATTAATTTGTCTGAATTCCCCTTTTTAAGGTAGTGATCTTGAATCAAAATCATCATTTTACGCGATTGTCAGCCCGTTAAAAAACACTGAATTTTACAGGGGCAATTTTAAAACGACAAGCGTATGATTTTTTCATTTATATCGTCACTCACGGTTAACTCATCGCAAAACGAATTGGTGTCGTCGGTATTTATCGATTTTTCATTTTATCTCATCATTGCAGGGTTAGTCGGGTGGGCCTTATTCCGAAAAGAAAAAGGAAAATACATTAGCAAAGCCTTGATAACCATAATGATTGTAGCTCCTTTGCTCTTTCTTATTTTAAAGTGGGGAAAATAATGAAGCTTTTATTCGGTAAAGCCATCAACATCGATTAAACCGTTGGCCACAGCATAAATAACCAGTGCGGCTGTTGATTTTACGCCAATTTTATTACTGATGTTTTTGCGGTGCGAAATAACGGTGTGGATACTGATAAACAGTTGTTCAGCAATTTCTTTATTCGATTTTCCGGTGGCCAGCAGCTTCAGTACATCTACTTCTCTTTCGCTTAAGGTATTGTCGATGTCGTTGTTTCCGGCAGGTGTTGTTTTAAACCGTTTCGAAATAATCTGTGTAATGGTTTCGTACCTGTCGGTAATAAAAATATTATCGGCAAAATTATCGTAAAGCGTGCGGTCGTAGTGGTTGGAAATCAAACCCACAACATTGGTTTTATGATAAAGCGTGAGCAGGTTGTTCAAATTCTTTCTCGAATTGTTTAGGGTAACCGGATTAATGAATACAATTTTAAAAAGATCGGATTGCCCGAATCTCAATGCCTCTTCCAGCGTGTCGGCAAACGACAGTTCAATGCTGTCTTTCATTTGATGCAGAATGGCAGCAATTCCTTCGCGTATAATTGCCGAAGGTTCGATGATCAGTATTTTACAGCGCGTTCCCAATTATACGAGGCCTTGTTTTTCAAGTTGTTCCACCTGCGGAATTAAAATCTCATTCTCAATTTTTGAATGCGTTTGCAGATCTGCATCTAAATCGAAGAGCGCAAATAATATTTTACGTCTCAGGTTGTTGTCAGCCTTTTGCGGAAGATGCTCGATAAGCAGTTTTTTTACATCGTCGAGTTTTTCCTGAATATCATCGTGATGTTCGCGGTAATCAATCACCGAATAATTCCCGGCGGCGTTGGCCTCAATCAGGTTTAAAATGTACGGGAAAACGGTGTGGTTTTCATAATCAAAATGCTGGTCAACTTCGTGTTTGTAATCATTAAAAAAACGCTCAACAAGCTGCATTTCCGGTTTTTGGCTGAATTCGCTCATCAAATGAATGTTCTGAATAATCTCCGGGAAAACCTCTGCCGAATAATAGGCATGCGATTTCATCAGGTAATTTACGACCTGTTTAATTTCAGGAGCGCTGAAATTCAAATCCTGATGGTACGAACTGTCGATGTTAAGATTGGCCACCATTAAAAATACTTTGGGGCTGATATTGTTTTCTAGGCAAATTTCCTCAACAGTTTTTTCACGAACGCCTAACTTTATTTCAAACCGCTCCAACACCAGGATTAACTGTGGGTGGCTGAAAAGCAGTTTCGACATTTTTGTGGTTTTCTGAATTTGTTCCTGCTTTAATCCCATGGATAATAATTTGACGACAAAATTATAAATTTTATTTAGACAGAATTAAAATAGTGCGAAGGAGATGAAATTTTTAATACAACTGGATTATCGCTCAGGATATTCTGTTATAGGAAATTATTTTTTACAAAATTATTGAAGTTGTCTTTGTACTGGTCGCTTACCGGAATGTAAACTTTTCCAAAAACAATCCGGCTTCGTTCAATAGTGTCTATCTTTTCGAGGTTTACGATAAACGAACGGTGAACGCGCATAAATTTCCCTTCAGGAAGTTTGGCTTCAAGTGCTTTTAGCGAGCTTAACGACATAATCGGTTTTGCCTCGTGCTGAAGAAATACTTTAACATAGTCTTTTAAACCTTCAACGTAAATAATGTCGTTAAAATTAATTCTGCGGATTTTGTATTCCGATTTCAGAAACAGAAATTCGTTATTCGAATCCACTTCATCGCCTTTTTTATCGGCGCGTTCGTAAGCAATTTGTTTTTTTGCTTTTTCGGCGGCTTTATAAAACTCTTCGTAACTGAATGGTTTTAAGAGGTAATCAATAGCATCGAGTTTAAAACCCTGCAGTGCGTATTTTTCGTAAGCCGTTGTAAAAATAATTTTTGGTTTGTTGGTAAGAATACGGGTAAATTCCAGACCACTTAAATCGGGCATTTCAATGTCGAGAAAAATAAGATCCACCTCGTTCTGATCCATAAATTCCATGGCATCGATGGGATTATCAAAAGCACCCGCCAGTTCCAGTGTTGGCGTTTTTTCCACATAAGAAGTTACCAGTTGAAGTGCAAGAGGTTCATCGTCGATGGCAATTGTTCGTATCATTTTGCGGTATCTATTTCAAGTTTTACGCTGAATATATTTGTTGAAGATTCGATGTATAAATCGTATTTTCCGGCGAATAAAAGTTCCAGTCTTTTTTTTACATTTTCGAGTCCGATTCCCGAATGGTTTTCCTCCCGCTTTTCTGTTTTTTCTTTGGCCACGCTGTTCTCGCAGCTGAAATATACTTTTTCAGCTTCTGTTTTCATTTCCACCTTTATAAACGATTTATCGCGGTAACTAATTCCGTGTTTAAATGCGTTTTCGATGAATGGAATAAAAAGGAGTGGCGGTATTTTCAGGTCGTTCTGTTTACCGGGAAGATCGATGTGGATATCGACCTTTTGCGATACGCGTAACTGCATTAAATCAATGTAATGACGCATAAATTCTACCTCGGCCGAAAGCAGGGTTTCGCCGTGTTCCGACTCGTATAAAAGGTAGCGCATCAGTTTCGATAGTTTTAAAATGGCAGCCTGCGCATCGTCGGTATTTATGGCTACCATCGAATAAATATTGTTCAGCGTGTTAAAGAAAAAGTGTGGGCTTACCTGGTTTTTCAGAAAGGCAAGCTCCGAGTTAAGTTTCTCTTTTTCCAGTTCTTTCTGGCGTTTTTCGCTGGCCGTATATTGCTCAATGGCACGTAAACCAATTGAAAAACCAACAATAACAATGGCCAGCAGGCTAAAGCCATAAATTTGCATGAGCTTAAATGGCGGGCGCTGAAATCGTTGCTCGTTGCGTGCCTGCTCTTCAATCGACTCGGCAATTCGTCGGTCGCGCTCCGGATTATGAAAAATATGATTAGAGTAATCGAGCACAAAATAAAAGCAAACAACAACAGCAAGGGCCAAAAGAAAGAACAATGCCTTTTTATGGTTCATATAGAACTTTGGAACGAGCCAGAAATAGTTAATATAAAATATAACGCCTATAATAAAGGCATTTACATAAAAACCCCAGGCAATAAAATTGTTGTTTCCTGAATAACGGCTTATTATAATTTGCGGTAAAATAATTAAAACCAGCCACACCAGCAGGTGCATTATAATGGGAAGACTATGTCGTTTTGCCTGAAGTTTGTTCATTCTTAGTGGTTTTCAACAAAGTTAAATCAATTGTTAAATAAAATGCAGCCAAAGCAAATTTTATATTTATTCGTGTCGTATGGCGTCAATCGGGTCGAGGTTAGCAGCTTTTCGTGCCGGATACCAACCGAAAAATATGCCAATTACGCTACAAACAAGGAACGATAAGGCTACTGCCTGCGTGTCGATAACAAAAGGCATGTCGAGGGCAAACGATGCAAGATAGGAGAGCCCTGTGCCAAAAATTATACCAATTATTCCGCCTAAAATACTTAGCAGAACGGCTTCAATCAGAAACTGCATCAGGATGTCGAAACCTCGTCCGCCAACCGACATGCGCAGCCCGATTTCTTTGGTGCGTTCGGTAACCGATACAAACATGATATTCATAATTCCGATACCGCCAACCAGCAACGATATTCCTGCTACAGCTCCTAAAAGCAGAGTCAGCATATCGGTTACCGATGAAACCATTTCCACCATTTCGGCCTGCGAACGTACCTCGAAATCATCGTCGTCGCCTTCCTGTAATTTGTGTTGCCGACGTAAAATTGTTTCAATTTCTGCGATGGCTGCCTCCGACTGTTCTTCGCTTACTGCCGATGCATAAATCGATTGAATGTGTGTAATGGCCAGCATTCGTCGCTGAACCGATGTGTACGGGGCAATAATCATATCGTCCTGGTCCATTCCCATGCCGTTTTCACCTTTCTCTTTTAAAACGCCAATTACCTTAAGCGGAATGCCGCCAAAACGAATGGTTTGTCCGATGGGGTCGACATTGTTGTTGAAAACATTTTCAACAACAGTTTGCCCAACAATGCACACTTTTGCCAGCGATTTAATTTCCTTTTCGGTAAAAATACGTCCGTCTTTCAGTTCGTATTTCCGGATATCGAGGTACGAGGCATTAACACCATAAATAGTCGTTGGCCAGTTGTTGTTGCCGTTAACTGCCTGTCCGCTGGTGCTTACCTGTGGCGATACTTCGGTAATGTTTTTTGCTTCTTTCCGAAGTGCATCAATGTCTTTTAGGGTAAGCGATTTTGTATTTGAATTCCCCATCATAACTCCGCCACGACGTTGCTGACCGGGCATTACAAATATCATATTGGTGCCCATGTCCGACATTTCCTCGCGAATGCTCTGCTTCGATGATTCGCCTATGGAAAGCATCGCGATTACCGAGCCAACACCGATAATAATACCAAGCATGGTCAGTATTGCTCTGAATTTGTTACGTTTCAGGGCGGTGGTTGCTATTTTTGTGAGATTTGTGTAGTTCATTTTTCGCTGCTTTTAAGATTCATAATCTTCATCTACCGGAAGTGCTTCGATCAACTGTGTCGCATTAAATCGATCGGTTACCGCCGATTCTTTTTGTATCCGGCCGTCACGGAAAACGATGTTGCGTTTCATAAAACGGGCAATGTCCGATTCGTGTGTTACAAATACAATGGTTTTGCCGTTGTCGTTTAACCGCTGGAAGAGTTCCATAATTTCGTAAGAAGTCCGGGTGTCGAGGTTACCTGTCGCCTCGTCGGCAAGGATAACCACCGGGTCGTTCACCAGCGAACGGGCGATGGCCACACGCTGCTGCTGACCACCTGAAAGTTGGTTGGGCATGTGATCCATCCGGTCGGCCAGGCCCACCTGCTCCAACGCGTAAATGGCACGTTCTTTTCGTTCTTTCGATTTTACTTTTGAATTATAGAAAAGTGGCAGTTCCACATTTTCCAGAGCCGTTGTACGCGGCAGGAGGTTGTACGACTGAAAAATAAATCCCAGTTTGTTATTGCGCAATCCGGCCAGCTGGTTCTTGTTCATTTTTCCCATGTTTACTCCATCCAGGTGATATTCGCCATAGCTTGGTTTATCCAAACAGCCAAGAATATTCAGCATGGTAGATTTGCCGGATCCGCTGGCTCCCATAATGGCCGCAAAGTCTCCTTCGTAAATTTCCATATCAACTCCACGAAGTGCATGTACGGTCATTTCTCCTACATGGTAATCTTTTCGCAGTTCTGATACTTTTATAATTGCTTTACTCATTTTTTTCTTTTTTTTGATTCTGGATTCTGGATACTTGATTCTTGATACTTGATACCGGATGCTGGTTATCCGAAATTGCAACTTGCAACAGATCTCTCCTCGTTCCTCGTTGTGATGACAGTAACTTTTGCTCCCGATGCTTCGATCTGGATTTCGTCCGGTTAAACCGTCCTTAACTTTATCCTTTTGCCTTTATCCTTTTTCCTTTTTCCTTGAATTCCTATCTTCTTCCCGGAGGGCCTGGCATAAATGGATTGCCGCCTGATCTGGCTGCTGATTCATTTGCTCCTTTTTGTTCCATGCTGAGCAGAACCTCCTGTCCGCTTTTTATTCCCGAAAGGATTTCAGCGTTAATGTCGTCGTTCATTCCTATTTTAACCGGAACAGGATGAATATTGGTGCCTTCTTTTACCCAAACCATTGTTGCATCGCTTGGTGCTTGTTCAGGCATACTTCCCATTTCAGGAGGAGTTTGTCCTTCCGGCATTTCAGGTTTAGCCTGTTGGCTCATGTAGCTCATTAGTAGTTTTTGGTCGGGATTAAAACGAAGTGCTTTACTTGGAACCACCAGTATATCGTTTTTCTCCAATATAAAAACCTGAATAGTGGCTGTCATTCCCGGCATCAGTTTGTAATCCGGGTTTGGCGCGTCAATAATAATGGTATAGGTAACTACATTGTTGGTAACAGTTGGCTCCCAACGCAATTGAGTAACTTCTCCTTCAAAAGTTGTTTCCGGATAGGCATCCACAGTGAATTCAACACGTTGTCCTTCTTTTATATGGCCTATGTCGGCTTCATCAATGTCGGCCTCAACCTGCATTTGCGTAAGGTCGTTGGCAATGGTAAAAAGGGTAGGCGTGTTAAAACTTGCTGCAACAGTCTGTCCTTCTTCAACTTCTTTGTTCAAAACCACTCCGTCGATAGGCGAGTAGATCAGCGCATAATCCAGATTGATCTTATTGCGTTTGTGTTGCGCCATAGCATTGTTGTAACTGGCTTTTGCTTTGTTTAAATTGTAAACCAACTGGTCGAAATCAGTTTGTGAGATCAATTGTTTGTCGTTCAACGGCGCCATACGGTTGTAGGTAGCCTGCTGGTAATCGAGTTCCGCTTTTGCATTGTCTAACGTTGCCTGACTTTGCTCCAATTGTGCTGCCAGGTTTGTGGTATCGATTTTTGCCAGCAACTGGCCTTTTTTTACATACGAGTTGTAGTCAACAAAAAGTTCATCTACAATTCCTGAAACCTGTGTTCCCACTTCAACGGTTGTAATGGCTTCCAATGTTCCGGTCGATTCCACAATAGTACTAATGTTTCCTTTTCCTGCTTTTGCGGTTTGAATATCGATCTGACTTATATCAACCTTATTAGGTTTTAAAACTAATGCTGCCGATACCAGAACGATAAGCAGTAATGCGATAATGATGATTGTTTTTTTCTTCATGATATTTCGTTTTAATTATTTCGGTTTATAAAGTGATTGGATTGCCCTGGTAGAAATCAAGGATTTTATAGCTGAATATCAGGTTGAATTTTGATTGTAACAGCTGACTTTCTGCCGTGATCAGGTTGTTTCGCTCGAAAAGGAAATCAACCGAGTTGATCAGTCCGTTATTGAATTTTTCCTGCGCCAGTTGGTACGATTCTTCGTAAGATGAATAACTCTCCTGGTTGGCTTCAAATTCAATCTGTGCCGAAAGCACATCAACACAAGCTTGTTCAATCTCTTTACGTAATTGGTTTTTGGTATCAATTTCCTGTAATTCTGCATTGCTGTAACCAATTTTTGCCTGTGCTACACTCGTTTTAATCTGCTTTTTCTGGAAAATAGGAATGGATACTGAAACGCCAACCGATGGTGTAAACTGATCGCCCAATTGTCCGAAATAATTGGATGTATTGTAGCTCGAATATCCGGTTGACAAACCTGCATCGGCACTGATGGTTGGATAAAAACCGGCCGCTGCAATTTTTTCATTCAGCGCAGCACTTTCTTTTTGGTACTCGGCACTTTTAATCTGTGGTTTAATGGCCAGTGCAGTGGCATAAACATCTGATGCAACCGGAGTAAGATTTTCATTTGCTAATTCCTCCAGGTTCGGACGAAGCACCTCAAAGTTGTCGTCAACCGGTAGCTCCATTAACTGCATCAAACTTACTTTTGAAATGGCAAAGTTGCTCTGCGCATTGGCTAAACTCAGTTTCTCGTTTGCCAGTTGCGATTTTACCTGCAGGTAATCGGAGCGTGAAATAATGCCGGACTGTAAACGGGCTTCCGACAGCTTCAGTTGCTCGGTAGTAGCGTCTAACTGGTTTTGTGCATTTTTTACATTCTCCTCTAAAAACACAACCTGCAAAAAAGCATTTAAAATGCTCAGCGAAATTGACTCTTTTATGGTTTCCGAATCGTAAATTCCACTTTGCATATCTAATTCGGCCTGTTTAATCAGGTTATTCAAACGTTGTGCGTTGTAAATGGTAACGCTCGAGTTTAATCCGTAACTGGTATTGTTGTTTCCTGAAAAATCAGAATCGCCGGTAAGCAGATCTTTCGATTTCGACCAGCTAAAATTCTGGCGTGCCGAAGCACTTAACGAAGGAAGTTTGTTGGCTTCCGCCTGATTTTTGTTCAATTCGTTCGATGCATTGGTTAAAATGCTCTGGCGCACCGAAACGTTTTGCGTTAGGGCGTAATCGATACAATCGTTTAGGCTCCAGGCTTTATTTGTTGTGCCGTTTTGTGCAAACAACAAAGTCGGAAGACTAACCGCGATTACGAAGAAGATTGATTTTATTCTATTCATAGCTTTTTATTATTTATTTCGGGTATAAAGCTACTGGTGCCGAATTGCTTAAAAGAATAGAATAGAAGAACTGGCTGATTTTATCGACGGATTGTGAAAGTTTACGTAGGGTGATTCTGATGATGGAGCCAACTGAAGCTTTTCTTTTTTTTTCGGCGCAATTAAATATGGGGCATATGCATCTGTTTTTATCCTGTAAAAAGTGGTTGGAGTTGAATTTGTGATCTTTTTTGCTGAAAAACTATTAGCTCCGGCTATCGAATATTTGTAATTTCGTTGCCATTAACAACGTGAAAATTGTGTGGATTTATAACAATTTATATTTGAAGAAGATGTTTCGCCCCGGATCATCGTAAAAAATATAGCTGTTCGCGTAGTCCTCCCGCAGCCTTTTTGCGTCATAATAGTAGAAAGAAATACTAAAACCAAAATAGATGAAGTTAAGAGCGATTATTTTTCTGATGGCCATTTGCAGCCAAAGTTTGTTTGCCCAAAAGAATTTTGTAGTTGATGTAAAAGAAACGGGAGCCGAAGTACAACCTGACATGTACGGGGTGTTTTTCGAGGACATAAATTTTGGCGCCGATGGCGGCCTTTATGCCGAGTTAATTAAAAACCGTTCGTTCGAGTTCGACCAACCATTTGTGGGCTGGTTGCCTTTCGGAAATGCAGAAGTGAAAAATGAAAATCCTTGTTTTGATCGTAATCCGAATTATGTGCGTTTGAACGAAACCGGTTTGCGACGTGGAACCGGACTTGAAAATAATGGTTTCAGAGGAATTGGCTATAAAAAGAACGATACCTATCGTTTTTCGTTTTACGCCCGCTCGTTGGATGGTGGCGAAAAGAAGTTCGGAATTGAGCTGGTAAGTTCAGGTGAAGAAGTTATCGGCAGGGGAGAGATTCTTGTTTCGGGTAACAGCTGGGAAAAATACCAGTGCATTATAAAATCGAATGCTACCGATGCAAAAGGTAAAGTGCGTGTGGTTTTGAGATCGGCCGGTGAAGTTGATCTGGATCACATCTCGATGTTTCCAACCGAAACGTGGAAAAACCGTGAGAACGGTTTGCGCAAAGATTTGGCAGAAGCGCTTTACGAATTAAATCCGGGTGTATTTCGTTTCCCCGGCGGATGTATCATTGAAGGAAATACACTTGAAACCCGCTACCAGTGGAAAAACAGCGTTGGCCCGGTTGAAAATCGTCCGCTGAATGAAAACCGCTGGAATTATACCTTTAAACACCGCTTTTTCCCCGATTATTACCAAACCTACGGTTTAGGATTTTACGAATACTTTTTACTGAGCGAAGACCTGGGAGCAGAACCACTGCCGGTAATTAGTTGCGGTTTGGCTTGCCAGTACGAAAGCACCGAGTGTGTACATGTTGATGATTTGGAACCCTATATTGAAGACGCAGTAGATTTGATTGAATTTGCCAACGGACCGGTTGACTCGGAGTGGGGAAAAGTACGCGCCGAAATGGGGCATCCCGAGCCGTTCAACCTGAAATACCTGGCCATCGGAAACGAGCAGTGGGGCGAAGGATACGTAGAGCGGTTGATTCCGTTTATGGAAGTATTGCGTGAGAAACACCCTGAGATTAAAATCATCGGAACAGCAGGCCCTACACCCGACGGAGAGAATTTTGATTTTCTGTGGCCAAAAATGACAGAGCTGAAAGTTGACCTGGTTGACGAACATTATTACCGCAGTCCGGAGTGGTTTTTGGCAAACGCCGAACGCTACGACAGTTACGACCGCAACGGACCAAAAGTATTTGCCGGCGAATTTGCTTCACATCACGAAACCCGCGATAACAACCTGCGTGCAGCCATCTCGGAAGCTGCTTTTATGACCGGTTTGGAACGCAATGCCGATATTGTTCAGCTGGCAACTTACGCGCCGCTATTTGCACATTACGATGCCTGGCAATGGAAACCCGATATGATTTGGTTTGATAACCTACAGGTGGTGCGCACGCCGAATTACTATGTGCAGCAAATGTATGCGCACAACACCGGAACGAACGTATTAAATATTACTGCTGACGGTGCGAATATTACCGGACAGGATAGTCTTTACGCCAGTGCCGTAATCGATGAAAATACTTCTGAAGTGATTGTGAAAGTGATAAATGCTTCGGATGAGGTGCAGGATATTGATATTGACTTGAAAGGACTAAAGCATTCAATTGAAAAGGCTGAAGTGAAAATAACCTGTTTACACAGTAACCAACCCGGCGCAATTAATACACGCGAAGCACCGAATACCCTGGTGCCTACGCATTCATCGGTTTGGGCTGATGAAAGTGGCTTTAAACTGAAAGTTCAGGGAAATGCATTTTATGTGTGCCGTGTAAAAATTGGCAAATAGAAAAATACGATTCGAAGAATTGTAAGAATCAATAAAATTAGAAATGTTTTTCTAAGCATTACGGAAGCTGATCCTTATGGTCAGCTTTTCTGTTTGTATAAGTTTGAAGACATTTTATTTCTAAATTGGATATCAAATGTCAAAATAATGTAAGTTCGTGCAGGGCATGGAATAATTAAGTTATTAATAAGATAGTTAGTGTGATGAGAAAAGTATTAGGTTCGTATTTCGTTATCATTAATGTGTTGTTTTTTTGCAGCAGTAGGCTGCTGGCAGGTGAGATTTCTGAATCTGTAAAAAACGATACCATTGATTATAATCAGAGTGTTTTAACGTTTGGTCTTCCTGATTTTAATCTTGAGTTAGTTAAATCATCGCATACCGTTGCCGGATTGCACCCGGTTTCGGAGCCGGAATTTGATTTTACTCCGGGTGAATTGCTGGCCAAAAGGAATAAAGCAGGTTTTTATCATCTTGGCGATATTAACTTTCGTGTAAAAACAGAAAGTGCCAGCGATTGGGCATCGTTCTCATCAGCTGCTTCGCGTAAAAGTGTTAGAACCGTAGCTCCTGAAAACGACAGCCAACTGGCCGTTTCCGATTTAAGCGGAATTTTTGAAAACAGCCCGGTTCAGGTACTGCGTTACTGGGAAAAGCACGACGGACATCTTGTTCTGCGTTTCGAAATAAAAAACACTTCATCTGAAGATGTAGAAATTGGAGCCTTAGGAATTCCATTGATTTTCAATAATAATCACGACCGGAAAACACTGGACGAAGCACATGCCGAAAATGTTTTCTACGATCCGTACATTGGTATGGATGCAGGTTATTTGCAGGTAATCCGTTTAAAAGGAAGCGGGCCGGTTTTGTTGGTGTTGCCACATGGCGAAACACCTTTTGAGGCGTGGAATCCGCTGCTTGACGATCCAACACGACGCGGAATTACTTTCGAAGGTTTTCACGAGTGGATGCCCTTAACTAAAGCTTACGCCGAGAACGAATGGAAAGAAGCTACTCCCTGGAACACTCCTTCATCGAAAATACTAAAACCCGGAAAATCGGTTAGTTATGGTGTGCAGTTTGTTCTTACTGATGCCATTAAAAACATCGAATCGGCGTTAATTGAAAACGATCGTCCGGTTGCATTTGGTGTGCCTGGTTACGTTGTTCCGCAAGATGTAAATGCCGATTTGTTTGTGAAGTACAGCCAAATAGTAAAAAGCATGCAGGTTGAACCGGAAGGTGCGCTGGAACTGAAAAAACTGGAAACGACAGAAAATGGTTGGGTAAAATATGCTGTTGCCGCAAAAACATGGGGCAGAGCACGTTTAACCATCAACTATAAAGATGGCTTAACCCAAACCATTAACTACAAAGTTATTAAACCTGAAGAAGAGGTAGTTGCCGACAACGGAAACTTCTTGATGACAAAACAGTGGTTTGATGACGAAGACGATCTTTTCGATCGTGGTCCGTCGGTTATCACCTACGATTACGAAGAGCAAAAACAGGTGACAGAAGATAGTCGTGCCTGGATTTGCGGATTGAGTGATGAAGGAGGTGCCGGTGCCTGGTTAAATGCCATTATGAAACAACTGATCCAACCCGATAAAAAAGAGGTGGCGATGCTGGAAGACTTCGTCCAGAAAACCATCTGGGGTGGAATTCAGTACAATGAAGGACATGAAAAATACGGTGTTCGGAAAAGTATGTTCTACTACGAACCTGATTCAATGCCAGACGGTACGTACAGCAAAGATGTAAATTACAATACCTGGGCTGCCTGGAATAAAGAGCATGCCGAAACCGTGGAGCGTTCGTACAATTACCCGCACGTTGCTGCTGCATATTGGGTAATGTACCGTTTGGCCCGAAACTACGAAGGTTTGGTGTCGCAACAAACCTGGGATTGGTATCTGATGAGTGCTTACCAAACCTCGATGGCGATGGTTGAATTGGCGCCTTATTATGCACAGTTCGGCCAGATGGAAGGTAGTGTTTTTGTTCACATTTTAGATGATTTAAAAGCAGAAGGATTGTGGGAATATGCCCGCAAACTGGAAGGAATGATGAAACGTCGTGCCGATCACTGGGCGTCGTTAAACTATCCGTTTGGTAGCGAAATGCCCTGGGATTCTACAGGTCAGGAAGAAGTTTATATGTGGTCGCGTTATTTTGGTTATGGTGAAAAAGCTGAAACAACTTTAAAAGCAATTTTGGCGTACATGCCAACAATCCCTCACTGGGCCTACAACGGTAATGCGCGTCGTTACTGGGATTTCCTTTACGGGGGCAAACTTTCGCGTGTCGAGCGTCAGATTCACCACTATGGCTCGGCATTGAATGCCATTCCTGTTTTATACGAATACAAAGAACATCCCGAAGATTTGTACCTGCTGCGTGTTGGTTACGGTGGTTTAATGGGAGCTATTTCGAATATTACGCAAGATGGTTTTGCACCGGCAGCATTTCATTCGTTCCCGTCAACGCTTAAAAACGATGCCATTTCAGGCGACCACGGAACCGGCTATTACGGTTATGCCATAAACACATCAACCTATTTAACGCACGACGACGAATTTGGCTGGTTGGCTTTTGGTGGTAATGTTACTAAAGATGGCGATGCGGTGAAAGTTAATTTAACAACAGCTGCGAAGTCGCGTGTTTATGTAGCTCCGTTAAAAATGTGGTTAACGCTTGATGCCGGTAAGTTTGAAGCTGTTTCTTATAATCCGGAAACCCAAAAGGTTGAGCTGGTGTTAAACGAAGCAAACGAATTTACTACAAATGCTTATCTCCGGATTAAAATATTCGGCGATGAAACTGCAAAATGCCGTGTTGTCGGTTTTGAAAAGAATGAGATTGGGCAATATGTAATTCCGTTAAAAAAGGAAAAGTTAAGAGTTGTTCTGGTTATTTAAACGTTGCCGGAATGATATTAATAGTACATCGTACTCGTAACAAAGGAGCTTTTGGGCTCCTTTTTTTTATAGAATCAATTTAAATATGCCACCGGTGAAAAAACAAAAATCGCTTGGTTTCAGGATATGTTTATAATTTGCGACGCGATTGTAATATTCAGAAAATTAATTTGTTGAGATGCATTGGTTCTGGGGCTTGACAATGGTTTTTATTTATGTTTTTCAGCATAAATATTTATTTTGTCGGATCTTTAATAATAAAAGTTAAAAATACTTTTATAGATTTGGTCCATCGATATTACTATGAAACACTATACTAAACATCCGAAGCATTTTGTAGCAGTTGACTGCGTAATACTGGGTTACAACGAAGGGGAGCTTTGTTTGTTACTTTACCCGCGGGGTTTCGAGCCGGTAAAAGGAGCGTGGTCACTTATGGGGGGATTTATACAGGATAACGAATCGTCGGATGATGCGGCAAAACGCGTATTAAAACAAACCATAGGTCTTGAAGATATTTTTATGCAGCAGGTGGCTGCATTTGCCAATCCCGACCGCGATCCGGAAGCAAGGGTAATTAGTCTTGCTTACTATGCTTTGGTGCGAATGGATGAACACGATAAGGCCTGTGTTCGAGAGAATGGTGCACACTGGTGGCCCATTTCTGAATTGCCTGAAATGATTTTTGATCATGGCAAAATGGTGGAACAGGCTCTGGTAAAACTGCAACAGGAAGCCGGCTATCGCTTAATAGGAAAAGAGTTGCTGGCCGACAAGTTTACCTTACTTCAACTACGCAAATTATACGAAGCTATATTTCAGCGCGAATTCGATCCCGGAAATTTTAGAAAAAAAATTTTATCGCTTGATGTGTTGGAACGCCTTAATGAAAAAGATTTATCAGAATCAAAAAAAGGTGCTTTTTATTACACCTGCAAAAATGAAGTTACCGAACGTGGCCTCGATCGTATTGTAAAAGTTTAAAAGCATATAAAAGTAATACATACATTTAAAATAAAATCAAAGAATATGAGCAGTACATTAAAAGAAATGGAAGTATGGTTTGTAACAGGTAGCCAACACCTTTACGGGCCTAAAACATTGGAACAAGTTGCAGAGCATTCAAAAGAAATTGCTGCTGCATTTGATGCATCTACCGAAATTCCGGTAAAAGTTGTGGTTAAACCAACAGGAACCGGATCAAAAGAAATCCACCGAATTTGTAAAGACGCAAACAGCAATGATAACTGTATCGGTATCATTACCTGGATGCACACTTTCTCTCCTGCAAAAATGTGGATTCACGGATTGAAAGAATTAAACAAACCTTTGTTGCACCTGCACACTCAGTACAATAAAGAAATTCCATGGGACGAAATCGATATGGATTTCATGAACCTGAACCAGAGTGCACATGGCGACAGAGAATTTGGCCACATTACCGCACGTATGCGTTACAACCTTAAAGTGGTTGTTGGTCACTGGCAGGATCCTAAAACGGTATCGCAAGTTGCCTCATGGGCACGTGTAGCTGCTGCCTGGGCCGATTCGCAAGATATGTTAATTGTTCGATTTGGCGACCAGATGAATAACGTGGCAGTTACCGATGGTGATAAGGTTGATGCCGAAAGAGTTTTCGGATATCACGTTGATTACTGTCCTATAGCTGAACTTGTTGCCGTACAAAATGAAGTTACCGATGAAGAAGTAGCTGAATTGGTAAAAGTTTACGAAGCAGAATACAATTTTGTAGATAACTGTAAAGAAGGTGGAAAAGACCGTGCGCAGGTAGCTCACGCCGCTAAAATTGAAATTGCATTGCGTCGTTTACTGGAAGCAAAAGGTGCAAAAGCTTTCACTACAAACTTCGACGACCTGGAAGGTATTGATCAGTTGCCGGGATTAGCATCGCAGCGTTTAATGGCCGATGGTTATGGATTTGGTGCAGAAGGTGACTGGAAAACAGCTGCTTTATACCGTACCATGTGGTTTATGAGTCAGGAAATGCCAGGCTACAAAGGATGTTCTTTCCTTGAAGACTATACCTTAAACTTCGACGGCGAAAACAGTGCTATTCTGCAGGCTCACATGTTGGAAGTTTGTCCGTTAATTGCCGATGGCAAACCAACACTTGATGTACTTCCTCTTGGAATTGGTGGTAAAAACGATCCTGCCCGTGTTATCTTCAAAAGTAAAACCGGACCAGGTGTTGCCGCTACAGTAGTAGATATGGGAAGCCGTTTCCGCATGATTATTAACGCCGTTGATTGTATCGAGTCGAAAGACTTACCAAAATTACCGGTAGCCAGCGCACTTTGGATTCCTCAACCTAATTTCGAAGTAGGAGCTGCTGCATGGATTTTAGCGGGTGGTACGCACCACACTAGCTTCTCTTACGACTTAAGCGTTGAAGATTTATTGGATTATGCTGAAATTGCAGGAATCGAAGCGGTTGTAATCGATAAGGACACTACTATTCCTAAATTTAAAAAGGAACTGCGTTGGAACGACCTTTACTATCATTTGGCCAAAGGATTATAATTAGAAACTAAATCAAAAAAATAAATCAACTTTTATGGAATTACTAGATTGGATTGTAATTGGCCTTTTTGGTGTGGCACTTATCGGCATTATCGTTTGGGTGTTAAGTCAGAAAGAAGAAACTTCTGGCGACTATTTCCTGGCAGGACGAGATGCTTCATGGATTGCCATTGGAGCTTCGATTTTTGCTTCGAATATCGGATCAGAACACCTTATCGGATTAGCCGGAGCCGGAGCATCAAGTGGTATGGCAATGGCACACTGGGAAATTCAGGGATGGATGATACTGATACTCGGTTGGGTGTTTGTACCGTTCTACTCACGAAGTATGGTACTTACCATGCCCGAATTTTTGGAGCGCCGCTATAACCCTGAATCAAGAACAGTGTTATCACTTATTTCTTTAGTGAGTTATGTGTTAACTAAAGTTGCGGTAACTGTTTATGCTGGTGGTTTGGTTTTCCAGCAGGTTTTCGGTATCGAAACCATGTGGGGAATCGATTTCTTCTGGATTTCTGCTATCGGTCTGGTGTTGTTAACGGCTCTTTATACCATTTTCGGAGGAATGAAATCGGTGTTATACACCTCGGTACTTCAAACGCCGATTCTGCTTGGAGGATCGCTGGTAATTGTGGTGCTTGGTTTAAAAGCTGTTGGTGGCTGGGATCAGGTACTGGAAATTGCCGGAGCTACTCAGGTTAACGAATATGGCGACAGTATGATAAATCTGATCAGGGATAACCGCGATGCCGATTTCCCATGGCTGGGTGCTTTAATCGGCTCCAGTATCATTGGTTTCTGGTATTGGTGTACCGACCAGTTTATTGTACAAAGGGTACTTTCGGGTAAAAACGAAAAACATGCCCGTAGGGGGACAATTTTTGGCGCTTACCTGAAATTGTTACCGGTATTCCTTTTCCTTATTCCTGGTATGATTGCTTATGCAATGAGTGCCAAAGGAGGAATTATGCTAAACGGACAAGAGTATGTGTTGCCAAGCCCCGATGCTGCTTTCCCATCGTTGGTGGCCCAGTTGCTTCCTGCCGGTATTAAAGGCTTGGTGGTTTGCGGTATTTTGGCTGCTTTAATGAGTTCGCTGGCTTCGCTGTTTAACTCTTCGGCCATGTTGTTCACCATCGACTTCTACAAACGATTCAAACCGGAAACTCCGGAGAAAAAACTGGTGAAAATCGGTCAGGTGGCAACAGTGGTAATCGTAATTCTGGGAATTCTTTGGATTCCGATTATGAGAAGTATTGGCGATGTGCTTTACGAATACTTACAAGACGTACAATCCGTTCTGGCTCCTGGTATTGCCGCAGCATTCCTGCTGGGTATAACCTGGAAACGTGCTTCTGCCCAAGGTGGATTCTGGGGACTGATGGCAGGATTTATAATTGGTATTACCCGTTTGGGGGCAAAAGTATATTACGAGAACGTTCAGGGGGCAGCCGACAACTTGTTTAAAAGTCTGTTTTTCGATATGAACTGGTTGTTCTTCTGCGGTTGGATGTTGCTGGTATGTTTGGTCGTTGTTATTGTTGTTAGTTTGTTAACCAAAGCGCCAAGCGCCGAAAAAATTCAGGGCTTGGTATTTGGAACTAATACACCGGAACAAAAAGCGGCTACACGTGCCAGCTGGAATGGCTGGGATGTATTCCATACCGCTGTTATCCTTGGATTAACAGTAGCCTTTTACATCTACTTCTGGTAGAATAAAAAAGAATAAATTATGCTTGAACAGTTAAAAGAAGAAGTTTTTAAAGCGAACCTGGAACTGGTAGAACTCGACCTGGTAATTTTTACCTGGGGAAATGTGAGTGCTATTGATCGCGAAAAAGGTTTGGTGGTAATTAAGCCAAGCGGTGTTTCGTATGAAGATATGAAAGCCAGCGATATGGTAGTGGTTGACATGGAAGGAAACGTGGTTGAAGGAAACCTGAAACCATCGAGCGACACCGCAACTCACCTGGTGCTTTACAAAGCTTTTGAAGGAATATCGGGAGTTGTACACACGCACTCGGCATGGGCAACCAGCTGGGCACAGGCCGGAAGAAGCATTCCTGCATTGGGTACAACACATGCCGATTATTTTTACGGTGCAATTCCATGTACGCGTAAATTAACAGAGGAGGAAGTAACTACGGCATACGAAGTGGAAACCGGAAATGTAATTGTGGAAACTTTCAACGGGCTCGATCCGGTTGCAATTCCGGGAGTTCTGGTAAATAACCACGGTCCGTTTTCGTGGGGAACAAGTGCCCACAATGCCGTTCATAACGCAAAAGTTATGGAAGAAGTGGCAAAAATGGCGCACACTACTTTACAGTTAACTCCGGGAGCTGAGATCGATCAATTCTTATTAGATAAGCATTACCTGCGCAAGCACGGTAAAAATGCATACTACGGACAGTAATTGTTCATCTGTAACAAAAAAATAAAGGACGAAAAGTTGGTGGAGAAGCGAATTTTCCACCGGCTTTTCGCTCCGCATAAAATCAAAAAAAAATGGCAAAATATACAATTGGACTGGATTATGGTTCTGATTCGGTTCGTTCATTAATCGTAAACGTAGAGACCGGCGAAGAGCTGGCAAGCGTGGTGTTTGAATACCCGCGTTGGAAGCGAGGAGAATATTGCGATGCGCCAAACAACCAGTTTCGTCAGCATCCTTTTGATTATTTGGAAGGGCTGGAATACACCATTGTGGAGGCGCTGAAACAAGCTCCCGAGGGTGTAGCCGAAAATGTTGTGGGTATTTCTGTTGACACCACCGGATCGACTCCGGTAGCGGTTGATGAAAAAGGTACACCACTGGCATTAACTCCGGGTTTTGAAGAAAATCCAAATGCGATGTTCGTACTTTGGAAAGACCATACAGCTGTAAAAGAAGCGGCAGAAATTAACGAATTGGCTAAAAAATCGGATATCGATTTCACCAAATACGAAGGTGGAATTTATTCGTCAGAGTGGTTTTGGGCCAAGTTATTGCATGTAACACGCGAAGATGCAGGTGTTTACCGTGCAGCTTACTCGTGGGTGGAACATTGCGACTGGATTCCGGCAGTGCTTACCGGAGATACAAATCCAAAAACATTAAAAAGAAGCCGTTGTGCAGCAGGGCATAAAGCAATGTGGCACGAAGCTTTTGGTGGTTTGCCGTCAGAAGAATTTCTGACTCAGCTTGACCCTATGTTAAGCGGTTTAAAAGACCGTTTGTTTAAAGAAACATACACCTGCGATGTAGCGGCAGGAACACTGAGCGAGGAGTGGGCGAAGAAACTGGGCTTATCAACCAACGTGGTAATTGGGGTAGGAGCTTTTGATGCTCACCTTGGTGCTGTTGGCGCGCAAATCGAGCCTTATCACTTGTCGAAAGTTATGGGTACATCAACTTGCGATATGTTGATTGCGCCGCTTGAAGAAGTGGGTGATAAACTGGTAAGCGGTATTTGTGGCCAGGTTGACGGCTCGATCGTTCCCGGAATGTTAGGTTTGGAAGCCGGACAATCGGCATTTGGTGATATTTACGCCTGGTTCCGTCGTTTACTGGAATGGCCCATGCAAAATATTCTGGCTGACTCTGATTTGATTGATGAGGCTACCAAGAAAAAACTGATCGATGAAACTTCAGGTAAGATCATCGCGAAATTAAGCCAGGAAGCTGAAAACATTCCAATCGCTGAAAGTGGAATCGTAGCACTCGACTGGATGAATGGTCGTCGAACCCCGGATGCCAACCAGGCATTAAAAGGAGCGATTATGGGCTTGAATCTGGGATCGGATGCACCGCGTATTTTCCGTGCATTGGTTGAAGCTACTGCTTTTGGTTCGAAAGCCATTAACGACCGTTTCATTTCAGAAGGAATCCGCATCGACGGAGTGATTGCACTGGGTGGTGTGGCCAAAAAATCGAAACTGGTAATGCAAATTGTTGCCGACGTACTGGATATGCCAATTAAAGTAGCTCGCTCTGAACAGGCTTGTGCATTGGGTACTGCGATGGCAGCCGCAGTGGCAGCCGGTGTTTACGAAAACCTTGGCGAAGCGCAGGCAAAAATGGGTGGCGGATTTGAAATGGAATACCATCCAATTCCTGAAAATGTAGAGAAATACAAAGCGCTTTACGAGAAATACAATAAGCTGGGTAAGTTTATTGAATTTGATTTGAATTAATAACCAATAAAATAAAACCGATGAAATACTTAGGAATTATAGCTTTAGTTTTAATGGTTTTTGGCTGTGCACAAAAAGAAGCCACAGTAGGACTATCAAGCGAGGATTTTGCGTTTGATTACAATGGAAAAACCATCGAACTTTTTACCTTGAAAAACGATAACGGAGTTGTTTGTCAGTTAACCAATTTTGGCGCAAGGGTGGTGAGTTTGTTTACCCCCGACAAAAATGGTGAGTTGGCAGATGTAATTGTAGGTTACGGTTCGGGAAAAGATTATGTAGAAAAGCCGGAGAATTTTTACGGAGCAGTGATCGGTCGTTACGGCAACCGCATTGGCGATGCTAAATTTTCGATTGATAGTGTTGAATACCAGTTACAGAAAAACGACGGCGTGAATCATTTGCACGGCGGAACCAATGGTTTCCATCGCCAGGTTTGGAATGCCGAACAACTAAGTGACAGCGAAGTTGTTTTTAGTCTGGTTTCGCCCGATATGGAAACCGGTTACCCGGGTACTGTGGAGGTGAAAGTAAAGTACCAGTTAACAGCTGCAAACGAGCTGAAAATTGAGTATTTTGCCACTACCGATAAAAAAACGGTATTGAATCTCACTAACCACTCGTATTTCAACTTAAAAGATGGTGGAAGAACTTCGATTAACGATCATTTGATGTACCTGAATGCCGATTACTATACACCTGTTGATGGTGGTTTAATCCCAACAGGCGAATTGGCAGCAGTTGCCGGAACTCCATTTGATTTTACTACTCCAAGAGCCATTGCCGACAGTTTGGAAGTTGATAATGCACAGCTAAAAGTTGGAGGTGGATACGATCACAACTGGGTATTAAATACAAATAACGATGTAAGCGCTTTGGCAGCAAAAGTCGTTGATCCGGAGTCGGGAAGAGTATTGGAAGTTTACACCAACGAACCGGGTATTCAGTTTTACGGCGGTAACTTCATTAATGGAAGAACAGCAGGAAAAGAAGATATTAAATACGATTTCAGAAGTGCATTTTGTTTAGAAACGCAACACTTCCCTGATAGTCCTAATAAGCCTGAATTTCCGAGTGTTATTGTAAATCCGGGCGATGAGTACTACTCGGTTTGTATCTACAAATTTGGTGTTGAAGAATAGGTTAAGAAGGATTTTTTGTTTTAAGTTAATTAATAGTTAGTTAAAAGTTCTGATTTGTTTTAGCAGGCAGGAAGAACCTAAAAAAAAGAGGCTGTCCAAAAAGGCGGTCTCTTTTTTTATGCTGCAATTTCAGAATAGTAGTTTTTCATCCAGATTTTAGATTGTTGCTTTTTCA
>NZ_FOHT01000034.1:0-61673 GCF_900111425.1 Draconibacterium orientale
ACTCAACACGATTTTTTGAAAGAATGATATAAAATATTGTGTCTCAATATTGAAATATCATTCTTTCTTTTCAACAGTTAACTTTTGACAACTTCTATAAATTAACATTAAGCTGAACGATTTTACAGTCGCAGAGGTTCAAAAAAATAGTGCTAAAAAAATTTAGGAGTGATTCGCTTATTCCCTGAAACTACTTTTTATGACCGGCAGTCTCGTCATCTTCAATGATGTTTTCTTCCAGAATTTGCACGAGCGTTTCTTTTGATAAACGCCGTTTAATTTCACCTTTCTGCGCTACCGAAACCGATCCTCTTTCTTCCGAAACTACGATACAAAGGGCATCGGTATTTTCGGTCATACCAACAGCTGCGCGGTGGCGAAGCCCCAAAGCTTTGTCGAGTTCCTTTTGGGTTAGCGGAAGAATACAGCCTGCTGCAACAATACGGTTTCCTTTAATAATTATAGCACCATCATGCAGTGGCGAATTCTTAAAAAATATTGTGCGAATAAGCGCCGATGATATTTTTGCATTGATCTTTTCGCCGGTATTTATTTGGTCGTTTAATTCGGATTCTTTAGCCACAACAATCAGCGCACCTGTTTTTGTTTTTCCCATCGACTGGCAGGCATCAACAATATTATCAATCTGTTGATGATTGATACTTTTAGTTCTTCCCTGGCTAAACAATTTATCGAGCATCAGAATTTTATTAACATTATAATTAGTGCCGATAAACACCAGAAACTTTCTGATCTCAGGGTGAAAAACAATAATAAGCGCCAGCACACCAACACCGATAAACTGCCCCATTATTGACCCTAACAACTCCATGTTCAGCGCTCTCACAATCAGCCAAACCAGGTAGAGTGAAAACAGACCGATTACAATATTAAAAGCTACCGTTCCTTTTATGAGACGGTAAAGCTGGTAGAGCAAAAATGCCACCAACAGAATATCGAGAATATCAAGAAATCTTATGGATATAAATGCAAGCATTAAATGATTGTTGCTTTAATTTCACAAAATATTTTTACGGCTTCAACCGCTTCTTTTACGTCGTGTACACGCAAAATGTCAGCCCCACCCATTAACGCCAGAGTGTTGGCCACCGTCGTGCCGTTCAACGCCGTTTCGGGTTGAGCATCAAGTGCCTTCCAAATCATCGATTTACGGCTTAATCCCACCATTACCGGCAACTGGTAAACTTTCAAGGCATCGAGTTTGTTCAGCAATTCATAATTGTGGTCAACCGTTTTCCCAAATCCAAAACCGGGATCAAGAATAACTTCTTTTACGCCCAGTTTATTCAGCTTTTTTACACGCTCTGCAAAATACTGCGCCACCTCCCGAATCAGGTCGTCGTATTGAGGATCTTCCTGCATATCTAACGGCGTGCCCTTTATATGCGACAAAATGTATGGAACCTGCAATTTTGCAACAGTTTCGAACATATTGCTATCAAGCGATCCACCTGAAATATCGTTAATGATTATTGGCCCAACTTCATCAATAACACGCACAGCAACCCACGAACGAAACGTATCTACCGAAAGTGCCACATCGGGAAAAGCCGCGTGAATGGCTTTTACTGCGGGCAACAAACGCGCCAGCTCCTCTTTTGTTGAAACCGTTTTCGACCCGGGACGCGTGGAAACCGCACCCACATCAATAATTCCGGCGCCATCGGCAACCATCTTTTCAACGGCCTTTAACATGGTGGCCTCATCTTCCATTTTTCCACCATCGAAAAACGAATCGGGCGTAATATTTACAATTCCGGCAACTACCGGAATGGATAAATCAACTTCCTTTTCGCCAAGATGTAATGTACTGTTTCGTTTTAGAAATTTACCCGCAGACTGCGTAATCAACATAAGAACTGAGCTTTTATGTTTAACAAATCATTAACTATCTATTTATTGTCGTTAACTACAAATGTAGAATAAAACAGGCCAAATTTGCCATTTTTTCCTACTTTTATCCGGCAATTTGAGCATACAAAAATACACAGAACTTAGCGATTTAAGCACAATTGGCTCAAGAAGAAGAAAAAAAGACACAAAATAATGGACAGAACAAACCAGCAATACGACCAGGTAATTTCAATATGCCGTAATATATTTTCGAAGAAAATGACCGATTACGGAACAGCATGGCGAATATTGCGTCCGACCTCGCTTACCGACCAGATTTACATTAAAGCACAGCGCATACGAAGCATTGAAGAAAAAGGTGTTGCAAAAGTTGACGAAGGTGTAAAACCCGAATTTATTGGTATTATAAACTACTGCATTATGGGATTGATCCAGCTGGAGCTGGGGCCGTCGGACAAGCAAGTGCCAAACGAAACCATCCAGGAGCTTTACGACAAGTATTTTAACGAAGCCAAAACGCTGATGATGGATAAAAACCACGATTATGGCGAGGCCTGGCGAAATATGCGCGTCAGTTCGTACACCGATCTGATTTTAATGAAAATACAACGCACAAAACAAATAGAGGATAATCAGGGGAAAACACTTATTTCGGAAGGAATTGATGCCAACTATATGGACATGATCAATTATTCGGTTTTTGCCATGATTAAAATTGAATTTGAAAACAACGAATAAACTCATCTTATGAATATTGTTAAGCAACTCGCACGAATTCTTTTTGGTATTGTTTTTATTTTCTCCGGATTTGTAAAAGGAATCGACCCCTGGGGATCGGCCTACAAATTTACCGACTACTTTAATGCCATGGGATTGGATTGGATGCTTTGGGCAGCATTTCCGCTGGGAGTTTTGCTGGCTTTTGCCGAATTTGCCATTGGTGTGGCCTTTTTCTTTAACTGGCGTATACGGTTATTTTCGTGGCTGGGCTTGTTATTTATGGCCTTTTTTACACCGTTAACACTGTGGATCGCACTAAAAAATCCGGTTACCGATTGCGGTTGTTTTGGCGATGCACTGGTAATCTCGAACTGGGAAACTTTTTATAAAAACCTGGTATTCATTACACTGGCAATTATTGTTGTTGTTAACCGAAACTGGTTTGCCGACAAAGTAAAAAGTATAGTTCCGGGAATACTGAGTATAGGTATTTTTATCGTTTACTTTGGTATAGTTTACCACTCGTACAACCACTTGCCAATTTTTGATTTCAGACCTTACAAAGTGGGAACAAACATTCCGGAAGCAATGAGTATTCCTGATGATGCGCCACAGGAAATCTACGAGAATATATTTTATTACAAGAACAAAAATACCGACGAGGTAAAAGAATTCACCGAAGAAAATTATCCGTGGCAAGACACCACTAACTGGGAATACCACGACATGGAATCGAATTTGGTGCAGGAAGGTTACGAACCGCCCATTCATGATTTTACCATTGAATCGCCCGAAGGAGATGACATAAAAGACTTTTTTATTTACGACGAAAATTATGTGTTTATGCTGGTGGCTTACGACCTGCATAAAACCAGCACCAAGTCGCAGGAAGAAATAAACACACTGGCGAATTGGGCAATGGATAAAGGGTATTCGTTTGTTTGCCTTACCTCTACACTGCAGGATGAAGCAATGGAATTTGCTGCGCAGAACGATGCGCCTTACGAGTTCTTTAATTGCGATGAAATTACCTTAAAAACAATGATTCGTTCGAACCCGGGATTAATTGTTATGAAAGACGGAACCATTCTTGATAAATGGCATTACAACGATATTCCTTCGCCCGAAGAGGTTGAGGCTGAATTTGAATAGAGAGTTGCAGTCACAGTTTGCAGTCGCAGTTATTGTTTGCTATTTTACAATTTAGCAATCTGCTTCAATCTTATATCAATCTCTATCAATCTTCTCTTAGCACAAAGTTCCACGAAGAGAAAGGAAAAACGTCATCGAGAAGAACAGTTTACAATTTAACAGTTTTGTTATTTAGCAATCACATTAAATCTCACCGCCTCAGTGCTCACTCTATTCATCTCAAACCAATCTCCATCAATCTCAAAAACCTGTCAGAGAAGCATTATCTTATGGAAGATAGCCTTGCTCTTCTTTCAGAGAATCACTATCAGATGTCAGCGCATCATTATCTTATGGGAGATAAACCCTCGCTGATGTTTTTTTACGATTATCTTCTTTTAGAGAAAAGCAACCGGAAGAAAGATGGCGTGTGTCTTATAAAAGAAGGAGACCGTATTACGTTTTGAAATGAATCGCTGCCGCTAGATGACTATAAACCTTTACCAGATAACCGTTATCTTACAGGCGATGAATAGGATCGGATATCAAGCCTCATGGCAAAAGTGTAAAGGAAAAAAGAAAAAGTTGAGCGTAGCGTCGGTAGCAAGAGTATAAAGTCCGGTATCCAGTATCCAGTATCTAGTATCAAGCCTCCAGCCTCTCATTCAACCAATTTTAAATAAACAAATAGTTAATAATATTTAAGCATTATTTTCAATGCCCCGCGAATCAATAATTTCGGTTAAATTTGTGATCGATTTTTGAAAACCGAATAAACTAAAATTCAATAATATGAGACAAAAGATAGTTGCAGGAAACTGGAAATGTAACACCACTTTACAAGAAGGTGTTGAGTTGGCAAAAGCTGTTGATGCCGTTGTAGCAAGCGAAGCTGCTGACGATGTGGTGGTTGTTTTGGGAACACCATTTACACACATTACAAAAGTAGTTGACACCGTAAATACCGACAGAATTGGTGTTGCTGCACAAAACTGTGCTGCTGAAGCAAAAGGCGCTTTCACTGGCGAAGTTTCTGCCGAGATGGTAAAATCAACAGGTGCTGAGTACGTAATTTTAGGTCACTCTGAGCGTCGTGAATACTATGGCGAAACAAGTGAAATCCTGAACAAAAAAGTTGCCCTTGCACTTGAAAACGGATTAACTCCGATCTACTGCTGTGGTGAAGCATTAGATATTCGCGAAGCCGGTACACACAACGAATATGTTGTTAACCAATTGGAAGAAACAGTATTCCAACTGTCAGCTGACGATTTCAAAAAAATCGTTATTGCTTACGAACCAATCTGGGCCATCGGTACTGGTGTAACTGCCAGCTCTGAGCAAGCACAAGATATGCACGCTAACATTCGCGCTGCAATTACCGCTAAATTTGGCGAAGAAGTTGCTGAAGGAACTTCAATCCTTTATGGTGGTAGCTGCAAACCAAGCAACGCAAAAGAATTGTTCGCCAACAAAGATGTTGACGGTGGTTTAATTGGTGGTGCTGCGTTAAAAGCTGAAGACTTCATCGGAATCATCAACGGTTTCTAAGGAAACTATCAAATTGCAAAATACATAAAAGCCATTTTCTGCACAGTCGGGAAATGGCTTTTTTGGTAACAATAATCTGGCACCTGCCATTTTAAATTCATATTTACTACATTTGTTCCCGGTCTTTCGAAACATCTGCCAGAGTCGCATTGTTATTCAAAGGATCGTGATCTTATTTGTTGAGTCAAATTTTTTGTTGCATGAAACGAGCAGGCAATACAGTACTCCCGGGAGGAGTATTTAAAAGCATGCGAGTTTTATACTACACTGCCAAAAGCAAACATTTTAACTGTATGAAAAAACTGGTATTATTAGTCATTCTGTTCACCTCATTATGCATTATCAGTTGTCATTCTTATAAAAATACGGAAGAAATAGCGTCATACACCTACCAGGAGAAAAAAATTGAAATGAGCGATGCCCTGCGGGTAAAAATTCCTGTTTGGGTGGAAGAAGGAAAAATCTGCTACGGCCTCGTAATACAGGTAACCAAAGGGGGAAAACCCATTTCGGGAAAACCAGCAAAAGCCAAAGTGGTTCATATTGATGAGAATTCGGTAAAAATGAAAGCCCTTGAAACGGTAATTCTTTACGAAGGACCAGACCGCAACTTGAAAGGAATAAACAAAGGCCAGGTTTGGGACGAAAAAGAAGGCGACCTTTACCACACGTTTGACAAAGCGGTTGAGGTGCTTGAGAAAATGGGCATTTATGGGGAGGAATAACTGCTCATCTCCTTTTCAAACATTGTTTATAATCATAACCAACCAATTTCTCAATCATCTTTATACTATTCGTTTTATACACGTAAATTCGTAATCGGTATAAAGTCAAATCGACAAGCTGAATATTGATTATATTTAAATTTTCACAGAGGAAAGTTAAATTCGTCATCGAAATGCATTCAAAAACTGTACATTCGTTTAATAATATGATAACAAAGAAAAATTACAGCAGAGGATAAAGAAGTCGTTATTGAATAGTAACTATGAACCAGACTTTAAAGCATATAATTACCCTCATAATTACCCTGCTACCTTTATATCTGCTTGCCCAAAATAATTATAATTTCTCCGGAGTAGTTCAAAACATAAAAACCAAGGAACACATTAGTCTGGTTGCCATCCAGCTAACAGAGCTGAATAGGTGGACAACATCTGATTTAAATGGAGAATTTAATTTTAATAATATTCCCAGTGGGAAATATACGATACAAGCTTCGTGTTTAGGTTATGAAAGCTATGAAAGTGCTGTTGAAATTAAACAGGATTCAGAAAACTATAAACTATATATGCTGGCAAGTTCGCTTGGTCTGGATGAAATAACCGTTGTTGCAAGTGAAAATACCAATTTAAGTTCATCGTCAACTATTGAAAATGCCGCTATTGAACATTCACAACCCACAAGTCTAACGGATATCATTCAATTAATACCGGGACAGATCTCGTTAAATCCCGATTTATCAAAAGCCAACCAGGTAACAATCAGGGATATAAACACCTACTCGGGTGAGGACAAAACCAGGCAGGCGAATGCCAATGATGCTCTGGGAACTGCAATAATTATTGATGGAACACCAATGGACAACGATGCGAATATGCAATCGTTAAATACAACCCGGCAGGGCCAATCAAGTGAATTTTCAACAGCAGGAGGAGGTGTCGATCTTCGTCAAATATCTACCGATTATATCGAATCGGTTGAGGTTATCCGCGGTATTCCCTCGGTACAATATGGAGATTTAACAAGCGGCGCCGTGCTGATAAAAACCAAATCAGGCAAAACGCCTTTTAAAGGAAAACTGAAAGCAGATCCTAAGATTAAGCAGGCAGCAATTTCAAAAGGATTTTTGCTAAAGGGCGAAAATAAAGGTGCCATAAATATCGACTTCGATATTACGCATTCATATGATGATCTGCGTAGGCCTGCAAGAAGTTATAAAAGACTAAACAGCCAGTTTGGCTACTCAAATACCTTGTTTAAGAAACAGAAGCCTCTCAGTATTAATTTTAAAGGAAACTATTTCCAGACAATCGACAATGAAAAGAAAGATCCTGATCAACGTCAACTGGAACGTCAGCGAGAAAAAGAATCAGGGGTAAATTTAAAATTATATGGAAAATGGTCGCTTCAGAAATGGTGGATTGGCAACATTACCTATAACTTTTCGGGTAGCTTTACACAACAGGATTTTTACAGCTATGCACTCAATTCAGCTCAGGCAACTCCTATCCCAACAACCTACACGGCAGGCATATACGAAGTGGACATTTTACCTTCAGAGTATTACTCTGAACTAAGCGTTGATGGGAAACCGTACAATTATTTTGCAACAGTAAAACTCGACTCAAGATTTAAGCTTGGAAGTATAAGCAACTCTGTTATGTATGGTTTAGATTGGCGGCAATCAGGTAACAATGGAAAAGGCAGACAGTACGATTTAAACCAGCCCCCACGAGATGCCATCACAACCCGTCCGCGGGCATTTAAAGATATTCCGGCAAGCAGAAAGCTGGCTCTCTTTGCTGAAGACAAAATTAATTTACCAATTGGCAACAACTCTTTGGAAACACAAATAGGAATACGTTACAATAACTTTCTTCCACAAGGTATATTCTCTACCAATGGATTTACATCGTTTGAACCACGAATTAATTTCGCTTACCATATTTCTCAAAACTTGACTATTAGAGGAGGCTTCGGAAAAACATCAAAAACTCCTACAATGTTGCACATGTATCCGGATGCCGCTTACATTGATAAATTGAGTTTTAATTATTCGCCGGAATTAGTTGTTTCAACAACAGAAATAATTGAAGACACTAGCAATCCTGATTTAAAACCGATGACAAATAACAAATATGAATTGGGAGCTGATTTCAATATTTATGGTACAAACGTTATCCTCACCGGGTTTCGCGAAAAAATCAGAAATGGCTTTGGTTGGGAAAACCAATACTTTGTAATGAATTACCGCAAATGGGATCAATTGGGTGAGGGATTTTTACCCGTATTTGAAAATGGAGAAATTACATACGAGGAAAATGGAGCGACCAATACCTTGGGCTACGAGCAAAAAAGTGTATTTGAAGAATTTAAAACTCCAAAAAATAACTACAGCGTCGACAAGAAAGGGATAGAATATGTTGTTAACTTTGGTCGCATAAACCCAGTTAAAACAGAACTCATGGTTGACGGGGCATATTACTACATAAAAAGATCAAGACATGCAGTTCCTGTGGTGGAAAGAATAACTTCTTCGTACCAGGGAGATTATTTCCCGTATTTATCTGTATTACCGGGCAACTCCGGAACCGTTTCTCAACGTTTAAATTCGAATTTCCAGACAATCACCCATATTCCTGAACTGAAAATGATCTTTTCACTCAACCTCCAAACGATTTGGATGAATAAGACTGAAAGTTTCTGGGAAAACAAATCCGGAACGCCTGTTGCCTATACCAGAGACGAAAATAACGACAAATTATACGGCCAGTTTCCTGCGGGAGAAATTATTTATATAGATCCGGTAGGTTTTTACGATATGGATATGCAATACCACGAATGGCAGGATAATTACTCGAATGAAGCTCCCTACTCAACAATGGTAGAGAAACGTGACGATGATTTTTATGACAAGGAATCGTATCCGATAAACTGGCAACTGAATTTAAAATTAACCAAGGAATTTGAAAAATTTGCGAAGTTGTCGTTTTTTGCATACAATGTGTTTAATCACCGACCATTATATAAAAATGAACGAAGTGGGTCTTATACCCGATTAAATCAAATTGCCTACTTCGGAGCAGACCTAACATTTAGCTTGTAAATATAAAGAACCGATTTATAAATCATATTATGAGAAAATTTGCACTTATATCCTTATGCTTACTAATGAGTTTATTAGTAATAAACTGCAAAGATGATGTTACACCCAGCTATATCATAACCGTAAAAGTAAATTACCCTGATGGTTTTACTGTTGCCAACTTCCCGTCAGATGTTGTTGTAACGGCAACCAACACCAATAATACAAGAACCACGACGGTTACAGCCGCGTCCGACGGTTATGCCATTTTTGAATTGGTTGAAGGTAACTACAATTTTACGGCAAGTTTTGCTGTTAACGGCAACGATGGGGAGGAATATATTTTTAACGGCATAATATCCAACTATTCTTTAATTTCCGAGTCTACCGCTACAATGAACCTGGTTTTAGCAGATAATACAGGTGGTTTTATTTTCAAAGAAATCTATTATGCAGGGTCATTAACTGTTGAAGACAAAGGATATTATTCCGATCAGTTTTTTGAAATTTACAACAATTCAGGAGATACCTTATACGCCGATGGTTTATGTATTGCCGTTCATGAAACTACCACAACCTCATCACCAACCTCATGGGTTGACGATAATGGCGAATTACTTGATAGAATCCCCCTAACGTTTCACACATGGATTGTTCCGGGAAATGGAATGGAACATCCTGTTCTTCCGGGAGAAAGTTTTATTATTGCTCAGGATGGAATTGACCATCAAACTGATGAAATCGGCAATCCCAATTCTCCAGTCAACCTGGGAAACGCCGACTGGGAAACTTATGTTGAATCGTCGGGTAAAGACCTGGATGCTTCTGCAGTATCGAATTTGACATTGGTGTATGCAACAAGTACAACGATGTATGATTGGACTGCTTCCAGTTTAGGTCCGGCCATAGTAATTTTCAGACTGCCTTCCAATAACTGGGAAAATTACGTTTCGGATGCAAACAATTTTATGGCAAAACCAGGAAGTACAAGAACCACTGAGTACCTCATGATTGACAAATCATTTGTTGTTGATGCAGTGGAATGTGCCCGATTTGATGCTGAAGAGATCTACAAACGTCTCCCTGCCGAATTAGATGCCGGATATACCTATATTGAAGCGAGTAACAAATCTTCGTTATCCGTTCGCCGTAAAGCCAAAATGATTATCGGTGACCGCGTAATTTATAAAGACACCAATAATTCTTCGGAAGATTTTCTGCATGATTTAACACCAACTCCGGGAGTAAATCCAACAAGTGCAGACGAATAAAAAAGGCATAACAGTAATCAACTGCCACAACCTACAGCTCGAACTTTTAATGTTTCGATTAAGATGACTAAACTTCAGATTGCACTTATTCTGTCTTTATCCTTTTTAACAGCAGAAAGAGGATTAGCGAATAGTGTGCAAAAGGATAGTACTTATTCGTTCCATTTATTAAAACTTTTCACACTAAAAAACCAATGGCTTGGTAGCGGAAATATAGCTGGCTTAACATTTAATGCAAACCAAAACATCGGGGAAGTTTTCGGGGAGTATAAATTGGCAGATGGAGATAGCAAAAGAGTACGGGAGGCTTCTCATATAGATAACTACTCGCTTTCTACTGAGAGTTACCTGGTAATAAACGATACCTATTTCTTTGGGAAATTAGCCTACCAAAATAGTGACGAAACGGGGAATTTATATACCGGGCTTTTTAATCCATACAGAGGGAATCCTTATATAATTGGAGATTCTATTCCCGGAGCCAATATTCATAAAGAAAGTTTTAACCTTTCTGGGGGTGTTGCAAAAAAACTAACGGATAATTTGTCGTTTGGTCTTTTAGCAGATTACCATATCGGAAAAAGTGCAAAACAAAAAGATCCACGACCACGAACTGTGATTACCGACTTTTCTCTTCATCCATCAATTATCATTCATTTTCCAACTAATAATCTGGGTTTTGACCTGGCCTATCGAAACAAAAAAGAAGATATTGATTACCTACAGGTGGTAACAAACGATCCCGACCCAACCTATTTTATGTTTAAAGGAATGGGATTTTACTCTTCGGAAACAGGAGAAACAAAATCACGATTCTTTAATCAAAATAGTATATCAGCCGGAGTACAGCTTGACACAAAACTTAGTGAATTTAGCTCATTAACAGAAATCAGAGCAACTTACAGCAAAGAAATTACAGAAGACGGAACAACCACAATAAAAAAAGCGGATGCCGGCGATTGGAAAACGTTTACAATTGAGCTCAATCAGCAGTTTACCAAATACACTCAATCGGCCATACAGAAAATTACCTTTGGCTCCTCGTATTTCAATGGAGACGGAATAGAATACATACAGGATGCCATTTTAAATGACGACAATCAAACAGAATACATTACCTTATCTAAAAATCTAAAACTGAACCGGAAAGAGTTTGATGCCACTTTAGAATATAAGTTTTTAAAGCTTTACAACCACGAACAAATTAACTGGGAAAGCCGTGTTTACGCCCATTACAAGTTAAAAACGGAAAAGTATTATTACATTCCTGAAATTTTTAATGCCGATTATGCGAACATTGAGCTTGGCGTAAATTTTGAAAAAGACTTTTACTTTGGAAAAATGTGTTTTGCTCCCGGGCTTCAACTAAATTATCGTCACAATCTTGATCAGGAATTAAACCTTTCAAACGACGAAACAATTACCCGCCGGCAAAACAAACAGCTTTACATACATGATTTTGAATACGACACAGCCGATTTTATAAATATTTCTCCTCGAATAAATTGTACATACAAGTTGCCAAAATCGGAAAATATTGACGAACTATTTTTAAAAATAAGATACGAATTCCGGGAAGTTATCAATTCAAATGAAAACATTGGAATCTTAACTGCAAAACTTGGCTTTATGTTTTAACAGAAGTAAACGTACTCAGATGAATGTAATTGAATGTAAAAACCTAACCCATTACTACGGCAAAAAGCTGGTTTACGAAAAACTGAGTTTTAACGTAAAGGAAGGAAGTATTCTGGGGCTTTTAGGCAAAAACGGAACGGGCAAAACCACTACCATTAATATTTTAAATGGCTTTCTGCACCCCCAAAACGGAGAATGCCTGATTTACGGAGAAAACACGCAAAACCTATCGCCGCAAAACAAGGCGCGCATTGGTTTTCTTATCGAAGGGCACGTTCAGTATGCGTTTATGAACATACATCAAATCGAGAAATTTTATTCGAAATTCTACCCGAAATGGGATAACGCCCCCTACTGGCAACTCATGTCGAAACTTCAGGTTTCGCCAAAGCAAAAAATCGCCACAATGTCGTGCGGACAGCGTTCGCAAGTGGCACTCGGACTTATTTTGGCGCAGGATCCCGACCTACTTATTCTCGACGATTTTTCAATGGGGCTCGATCCCGGTTATCGTCGCCTTTTTATCGATTACCTGCGCGAATATGCCAAAGAAAAGAACAAAACCATTTTTACCACTTCGCACATTATTCAGGATATGGAACGACTGATCGACGATTTGCTGATAATGGATTTTAACCGTGTGTTGGCGCAACGCGATGTAAAATCGTTTATGCAGGAGTTTAAACAGTTTTACCTGGAGCTTGATGATCCGTCAGTCGATATTTCAAATGAGGATTTTGTAATAAATAGCGAGAAAGTGAGCAACAAGTTGGAATTATATACTTACGAGTCGGAAGATACGATTCTGAACTTCCTGAAAAATAACGGAATTGCACATAAAAACTTTAGGCAGGTAAAAATGGGTTTGGAAGATGCATTTATTGGCCTAACCGGAAAATATTAGCAAAATGTGGAAATCGATACTATATAAAGAATGGCTAAAAATCAGATGGTTTGCATTTATTTATGCGGCTCTTGGTATTTTGGTTGTTGGAAACATATTTCTTAAAGTTCAGCATGATTTTGAATTCAGCCAGGCAGAAAACTATTGGTATAGCATCCTTTTTCAGGGAAATCAGTTTTACGAATACAGCTTATTCAAATTTGTGCCCCTTTTGGGAGCCCTGGTAATTGCACTTGCCCAGTATTTCCCCGAAACCGTAAACAAACGAATTAAGCTCACGTTTCATTTGCCGCTTAACGAAAACAAAGCATTGCTGGCGATGATGTTGTTCGGTGCCTTTTGCCTGTTGGCAATTGCTGCGGTTCTGGTTGTACTTTTTACCGGCCTGAGCGGGATGTATTTTCCTTCCGAAATTATTCAATCAGCCTTAATCTCAGTAGCTCCCTGGTTTTTATGCGGTTTTACCGTTTATTTCCTAACTGCATTAATAGTATTGGAGCCGGTGTGGAAATATCGTTTTTTATACCTTTTGGTAGCCGCCACTCTTGTGCCCATCTACCTTCAAACAGCCGCTGCAAGAGCCTACTCTCCTGCCCTTCCGCTGTTAATTGTGTTTACAGTTCTGTTATCTGTTGCCTTGTTATTTTCGGGATACCGGTTTAGAAAAGGAGAAATGTAATATGGTAAAAATCAGCAGATATATTTTAGTTTTTACAGCCATTATTGGTTTGTCGGTTGTACTGCCTCAATTTTACAGGATGGCTTTTGAAAAACCAACCAAAACTCCTTTAATACAATACAGCTGTATCGACCATGACTTTATGATCTTCCGACCGGATGCTGACGATAAATGGACAAACCGTGAAGGAACAAAACTAACGCGTGAGGCCTACGAAAAGAAGTTACCGCTGATGTACACACGTCAATTGGTAATGGATGGAACAATGCCCGATTCTATAAACGGACAAAAAATAAACATCCAGCACACCGGAATTTTTCGCTCAATCTTCCGGATAACACCCGATGAAATTCATGCCCCAAAACCCAAACTATATCCTTTGTTTGAATCGAAATCGGGCCGCGCAAACCTGGAAATGCCCGGCGACTTTTTCCGCATCACCTGGCGCATGGAATTCATCGATGCCAAAAGCAACAAAATTCTTGAAGAGAAAAGCCGGATGTTCTCGGCCGTTCTTTATAACCGGGGTTTTAAATTCCCCGCAAAATCGATAAACGGTATTCCAACCACCCGAAAATCGTGCGACGAAGGTTATCTGGTTATCGATTCAGCCAACCAGCTATTTCATGTAAAAATGGCCAAAGGCGTACCTTTTGTCCGAAAAGTTGATCTTCCCGGGGAAATGAAGTTCAAAACCATTCAGTGTGTTGATTTTAGCGACCAACTTTATTACGCCTATTTATTTACCGAAAATAATGAGTTGTACGTGCTGACACCATACGATTATATGCTGGAAAAATTTGAGGTAGATGATATTAATCCGGATGAATACGAGATCAGAATCTACGGCGATTATTTTAATTTCAACGTTATAACAATTGGCAGCGGGTTTATCAGAACGCAGGTTTTAAACCGCGACCATAACAAGGTTGATGAATATACTGAAACCCGCCCGACTTACCAATCAAGCTCCGAGGGAAAACTTGCACAGTTTCTGTTTCCGGCCGAGTTAAAAATCACGGATGATAAATCCAGCTTTGTAAATTTCTTCCTGACAGTGAGTCAATCGTATTGGTGGCTAATTTTTAGTCTTGTTCTAATTGCCGGGCAATACTTCATTATCCGCCTACAAAAGAAAAAAATCAGAGCCGAAATTATTGACCTGATAATTATTGCCTTTACAGGAATATTCGGTTTTATCGCCGTAAATATCTTTCCCAATAAATTTATCGATTAAAGAAGAAGCAATCTTCCCGAAACAAGCGTCGGTGGCCGTTTTTTTATACCTTCGCCACAAATATCAAACAAATGGATTACCAAAAAATAAGTATTCAAATTAGCCCTTTTCAAGAGTGGTTACGCGACGTTTTAAATGCGCAACTTGCCGAAATTGGTTTCGATAGTTTTGTGGAAACCGAAACCGGATTCGATGCATTTATTCCGGCAACTTTATACGCTGAAGAAAGTATGAATGAAGTTCTGGAAGGTTTCTCCGGCGATTTTTCTTTTGATGTAAAATCGGAGCTTATCGCCGATCAGAACTGGAATGAAGAGTGGGAAAAAAACTATTTCAAGCCCTTGGTAATTGGCGGCGAGTGTATGATCCGGGCACCGTTTCATACCGAATATCCCCACGCGAAATACGAAATTGTAATTGAGCCCAATATGGCTTTTGGTACCGGAAACCACGAAACCACAGCCACAATAATCGAGTCGATTCTGCAAAACGATTTAAGCGGCAAAACTATACTCGACATGGGCTGCGGCACCGGAATTCTCAGCATTTTGGCATCAATGAAAGGTGCCAAACAAATTACTGCCATCGACATCGATAAATGGTCGTACCAAGGAACATGCGAAAATGCGGCGTTGAATAACATCACAAACATTGATGCAAAACTGGGAGATGCCAGCCTGCTCGGAAATGAAAAGTTCGATTTGATTTTTGCCAACATTCATAAAAATGTTTTGCTGAACGATATGGAATCTTATCACAAAGTACTGAACGATGGCGGCACATTGATTATGAGTGGTTTTTATACCGAAGACATTAAAGATATTAAATCAAAAGCAGAATCGCTGGGCATGAAAGATGCCGGTTTTGTGGAGAAAAATAACTGGGTAGCTCATTCGTTTTTAAAACCAGATTGATGGAGATTGAAAATAGATTGATGGAGATTGAATACAGATTGATTAAAGATTGACAGTTTTAACTTTTGCCTTTTTACTTTCTACTTTTAACTTAAATGTCATGCAAGACCTTTTTAATTACTTTGTGAAACGCAGCAATTCGTTGCATGAGAAAGAGGTTCCAAAATCGATCACCGGCAGATTAAAAAAACTCAATCGGAAGGATAGAGAGGCATTAAAAAAGATGCTGATAGACAAGGGCAAAGAGCTGGAAACATCGGGCCACAAGCATGTTATTTCGTGGTTAGAAACCTGCATCACACTTATTAACGCGCATGCATTTCACTTTAACCGGGTATTTTTCAGTCCGGGAAACGACATAAAAAATGAGATAAAAACACTGCTCGATCACGCCACACAAACCGTTGACCTTTGCATTTTTACCATTACCGACAACGAGCTGGCGCGTAAAATAATTTCCTGCCATAAACGTGGGGTAAAAGTACGTATCATTACCGACGATGAAAAAATGGAGGATAATGGTTCGGAAATCGCACAGCTTGCCAAAGCCAGAATCCCGACAAAAATTGATCATTCGCATTACCACATGCACAACAAGTTTGGCATTATCGACAATAAAATTGCCATAACCGGCAGTTTTAACTGGACTTACTCCGCCACCAAACACAACCACGAAAACCTGGTGGCAACCACAAAATTTGAGATCGTTAAACAATACGAAGAAGAATTCAACCGCCTCTGGAAACAATTGTTTGAACTTCAGGAACTGAAATAATCAGTGAAATTATTTGCGCGGAACCGCTTCGTGACGTGGAAACTCCCACACTTCAAGGTCGCGAATATCTTTTCCGTCGATAACAAAACGCATTGCCGTGCACACTTTATGAAAACCTTTGTAACCCGCAGCTCCGGGGTTCATATGCAAACAGTTAAGTTTGTGGTCGAAAATAACCTTTAAAATATGCGAATGCCCGCTAATAAACAGATTGGGCGGCTTGCGGTAAATTTCAGGTGTTACATAGCGCTCGTAACGCCCCGGGTAACCGCCAATATGCGTCATCCAAACATCCACATTCTCGCATTTAAAACGCTGATGCATCGGATGAACAACACGCACATCCTGCCCGTCGATGTTTCCGTAAACACCTCTCAAAGGTTTAAATTCAGCCAAGCGATCTGCCGTTTCTATATTTCCAAAATCGCCGGCATGCCAAATTTCATCCACCTGATCGAAAAAAGTAAATATACGCTCGTGAATAAATCCGTGTGTGTCCGATAACAGTCCAATTCGTCTCATTAAAATTTGTCTTATTGCTACAAATTAAGTTAAATTTGTTTTTACAACTTCTACAGCTTAATTAAAAACCGAATTTACCTTTTATAATTCAGTTTTGGCCGGGAAGATTCATACTAATAAAAGAACACGATGATTACAATTGTAGCCAAATTTATAGTACAAAAAGAACAGGAATCAACATTTTTGAAACTCGTTGAAGAATTGGGAAAAGCATCGCGCGCCGAGGATGGGAACATTGAATACGTGCTGCATAAAAAAGTGGACGATCCCTTAACTTATTGCCTTATTGAGAAATGGAAAGATCAGGCGGCGATCGATTTTCACAACAATACCCCGCACTTTACCGGTACCGTACCTAAAATTGGAGCATTGGCAGAAGTGAGCATTGACCTTTACGAACCGGTATAAAAGAGGCTAACCAGACCGCTGCCGTAAAGTATCGGTGCCGGTCGTTAATTTATACAGATGAAACAAGTAGTAATCGTTCGACATGGCAAAGCCGTACCTTACGGGTACGAAGATGATTTTACACGCGACCTGCGTGAACGTGGTAAAAACGACGCAAAACTGGTAAGTCAGGATCTGAAAAAACTGGGAATAGTTCCGGATACCATTATTTCAAGCCCTGCCAAACGCGCGTTTAAAACGGCAATGATCTTTGCCGAAAACCTCGACTTCAAACGCCAGGACATTATTACTGTTGAGGACATATACGACGGGCTTACCACCGACGAATTTCTGGAGCTGATACACAAACTGCCACCCAGTTCAAATACGGTTTTCTTTTTTGGGCATAATCCGGGCTTTTATTACTACGTATGTAATTTACTCGAAGAGTTTTACAGCGACATGCCAACCACATCAACCGTTGGAATAAACTTCGCTGTTGAAAACTGGGACCAGGTAGAAGCGCGAAGCGGAAAACTGGCTTTTCATCTTGTTCCACGTATGTTTAAATAGCCGTGTCCTCATTACTTTTTAAACTTTAGTTTACTTAAATCACTGAAACTTCCTGTTATTACTTAATTATATTTTCTAAATTAGCATTGCTTTTACGTAACTTTTCAATGCTATATTCCAATCAGTCAGTATTTTGGATTGAATTGCTTATATAGAATGGAGAAATCGACAAAAAAACTCAAACTACAAGAAGAAATTGTTGTTAGGAATGACATACAATGTAAACAGAAAATAGGATAAAACATGGATGAATTTTTGGCCGCAAGAATGCAAATGGCCGTTTCGTTAGGATTTCACATCGTATTTGCCTGCATAGGAATGGTAATGCCGTGGTTTATGTTTGTTGCCGAATGGAAATGGCTGCGAACAAAAAATCCGGTTTATCTCGATCTGGCAAAAGCCTGGGCAAAAGGTGTGGCAATATTTTTTGCCGTTGGTGCCGTTTCCGGTACCGTATTATCATTTGAATTAGGGATGTTATGGCCCACATTCATGAAGCACGCCGGGCCCATTTTCGGGATGCCCTTTTCGTGGGAAGGAACAGCTTTTTTTGTGGAAGCCATCGCCCTGGGATTATTCCTTTACGGCTGGAAACGCCTGAACAAATGGGTTCACCTCTACACCGGAATGGTTGTAGGAATTTCAGGTGTGCTTTCAGGAATTTTTGTGGTTTCGGCCAACGCCTGGATGAATGCTCCTTCGGGATTCGACTGGATTAACGGACAAGCTTTTAACATCGATCCGGTAAAAGCCATGTTCAACAAAGCATGGTTTTCGCAGGCACACCACATGACCATTGCAGCCTTTTCGGCAACCGGATTTGCAGTGGCCGGAGTGCACGCTGTTCTATACATGAAAAACAAGCTGGAGATTCACGCCAAAGCCATAACCATAGCACTGGCATTTGCATCTGTGGCTGCTGTTCTTCAACCTTTAAGTGGCGATTTGGCTGCTAAAAATGTTGCCAAACTGCAACCGGCAAAACTGGCTGCTTTCGAGTCGCATTTTAAAACAGAGGAAAAAGCAGCACTGATTATCGGCGGAATTCCCGACGTTGAAAACCGCGAAGTAAAATACGCCATTAAACTGCCCGGATTCCTGAGTTTCCTGGCGCACGGCGATTTTAACGCCGAAGTAAAAGGACTGGAAGAATTTCCGGAAGAAGAATGGCCACCGGTACCAATTACCCACTATTCGTTTCAATTGATGGTAGGGATTGGGATGTTTTTAATGCTGATTGCCGCCCTGTTTTTTGCCGGAACCTACAAATGGAAACACTGGCTGGAGAAAAAATGGTGGCTTCGTTTGCTGGCCATTGCAACTCCGCTCGGGTTTATTGCCGTTGAAGCCGGCTGGATCGTTACCGAGGTGGGACGCCAGCCCTGGATCATTTACGGCATTATGAAAACAGAAGATTCGTTAACGCCAATGCCGGGCATCCAGTACACTTTTTACACCATAAGTGTGGTTTACATCATACTAACTTTTGTGGTTACCTGGCTGTTGAGCCGCCAAATAAAACTATTACAATCAAAATATCTGAAAAATGGCTGAAGCTAATCTCATTATACTGGTTATTTGTTTACTGCTTTATGTTTTACTTGGAGGCGCCGATTTTGGCGGCGGTATTCTCGAACTTTTATCAAGAGGTAAAGCATCAAAAATTGTGTCGCGGGCCATTGCGCCGGTTTGGGAAGCCAACCACGTGTGGCTCATTCTGGTAGTTGTAATCCTGTTTGTTGGGTTTCCATCGGTTTATTCCACCGTTCTTACGGCTTTGCACATTCCGGTGTTGCTGGTGTTGCTCGGCATTATTGCCCGCGGATCGGCATTTACATTCCGCCATTACGATATTGATGAAAAAACGCCGAAAGCAATTTATTCGGCCATATTTCGCTACTCCAGTGTTTTCACAACATTCTTTTTAGGCGTTACGGTTGGAGGGCTGATTTTGGGCGAAATCTCAATGGACTATCAACTTGGATTTTATACTGTTTACATTCACCCGTGGCTTAACTGGTTTTCGGTAAGCATGGGTTTGTTTATGGTGCTGTTGTTTGCCTTTCTGGCGGGTATTTTTACCGTTAGCGAAATCGATGACAAAGACTACATCATTTATTTTACACGCATGACCAAACGCTTGTTAATCTCGTTGGTTGTAATGGGAGCAATTGTGTTTGCAACGGCAAAAGTTGCCGGTCATCCACTGTTGAAAGACTTTATAAATTCACCGATAAGCGTAGCTTGTATTGTAATAGCCACACTGGCATTGCCGGCGTTCTGGTATTTTTTGAATAAGAACAAAGGCAACTGGTTGCGGTTAACTGCCGGGCTTCAAACTACGCTGATTGTTACCGGATGGTTTGCCATTCAGTTTCCGGTGCTGGTGAAAACAAATAGCGGCCACGATATTACCATTCAGGCCGCAAAGGCACCCGAGCAAGTGCAGCTATTCTTATTGATTGCATTAGTAGTTGGTGTACTGATTATTTTCCCTGCAATGGGATTTTTATATAAGACATTTAAGTTTAGCGAAGAGCCGGAATCGTAAATTCACCATACTGTTTGTTCCTGACATCATTGTTTCTACAAAATCAGAATAACATTTTTACTAACTTTGGCACTTGAAAAAGTTTTGAATCCATGCAGTTATTTTATGTCCCGGATATTTCAGGTGCCGAAGTTATTTTAAATGAAACCGAATCGAAACATGCTGTTCGTGTGCTTCGCTTAAAAGAAGGCGACGATATTGAGCTGGTTGACGGTAAAGGCGGATTCTTCAAAGCGAGAATCACCGATGCCAACCCCAAAAAATGCCAACTAATCATTATTGAATCGCAAACTGAATTTGGCAAAAAAGATTTTCATTTGCACATTGCCATTGCCCCCACAAAAAATATCGACCGTACAGAATGGTTTCTGGAAAAGTGCACCGAGATTGGGATTGACGAGGTAACTCCTCTCCTTTCGGAACATTCGGAACGTAAAGTGATAAAACCCGAACGTTTGGAGAAAATCCTGGTTTCGGCCATGAAACAATCAGTAAAAGCATACCTGCCCAAACTAAATGAGTTAACAAAACTTTCCGACCTTTTAGAACAAGTCACTGAAACAAAAAAATTCATTGCCCATTGCAACGAAGGTGAAAAACCTCATCTAAAAAATGTTGTCAATCCGGGCGACAACGTGCTCATTTTAATTGGTCCTGAAGGTGATTTTAGTCCCGAGGAAGTGGAACTTGCCCTGGAAAATGGATTTGAAGCCATTTCGTTGGGAAATGCCCGCCTGCGCACAGAAACTGCCGGAGTTGTGGCCTGCCATATTGTAAATCTGGCAAACGATTAACAAGGCAATTATCAATATCCGTTTTTCAGCTACTGATCATTCCTGAGTTTTACATACTGTGCCCAGGTATCCATATCGTCTAAAATCGCTCCGCACGCAATAGCTTTTACCTGATGCAGATAATTCCTGAAGATCGTTTTTGCTCCTTGTTTCCCGCTTAATTCCGAGAGTTCATTGAAGTAAAACCGGTCGAATATTACCGGAACGCCCTGCCATCCCGATTCAGCTTGCGATACAATTATTTGCTGCTTTTCCGCTTCAAAATTGGTAAGCAAGGTTGTTAAATGGCTGGTTGTAATCAATGGCTGGTCAATCAAAGTAATCAGTACTCCATTACAATCAGGAAACTGTTGTTTTACAAAGTTAACACCCGCAGCAATGGAAGTTCCCATGCCCTGCTCCCAGTTTTCGTTTATGGTAAATTTTACCGGCAAATCGTTAAGTAATGGAATAATATTTTCAGCCTGTTTTCCTAAAACCACCAACACTGAACTACCCGTTTCCGACAAGATGTTTAGCTGGTGTTCGATTAAGGTTTTTTCGCCCCATGGCAACAATGGTTTTGGCCGCCCCATTCTTGAGGAAGCACCGGCTGCCAGCAATACTATAGGAATATTATTCATGAATGGTACCCACTTTTTCGCGCAAAGCCACAGGCTTTTGTTTTCTAACCACGCTTAATATTTCTGCGAGAATCGAAATCGAAATCTCCGACGCATTTTCAGCTCCGATATTAATTCCCGCCGGGCCATTGATTTGCTCAATAAACTCCAGCGGAAGATCAGGCACCTGTTCCAGCAACATCGAAATTACCCGCTCCCGGCGGTTTACCGACCCCAATAAACCAATGTATGCCGGATTAATATCTTTTAGCGCCATTAAATACTGAACATCCTTATTAAAGCTGTGCGTCATTAAAACCACTGCGGTTTGCTCGTCAATAACCGAAGTGTCGATGGCATCAAACGATGGAGTAATCAACGCTGCTGCCCCCGGAAAATAATCACATGATTTCGACTCTTCTGGCGATGCAACAACTGTTACCTCCCATCCCAGTAGCTTCGCAGCCTGACTGAGCTGAACGGCATCATGCTCAGCCCCAAAAATAAAAAGCTGGAATAAAGGCTCGAAAGTTTGCGAGAAACACTTTTGCCCTGCAGTTTCATTTCGTTTAAAATTGGGATTTAAAGGATAGTCTGCGCCGTTAATATGAAGCACCGAACCAACATCATCGTACTCACCCACTTCGGTATAAAAAAACGAATCCATCTGAAAAGGCCTTCTGCTTTCCAGCTGATTATTAAATGCGTTCAGAAGTTCATCGGAAAGCTCAACAGGTTCAATTAAAACATGAATAACACCTTCGCAGCCAATCCGGTACCGGCCATCGTAAGTAATAACTTTTGGTATGTTGCTACGGAAAACACTTTGTGCCTGACGTTCGATCTCACTTTCAACACAACCGCCGCTAACTGCTCCGGCATACTCACCATCTTCGCGAATCAGCATTCGAACCCCGGGTCGTCGGTAGGATGAACCATCAAGGTCAACCACCGAAACGAATACAGCTTTCTTTCCCAATTGTTGCCAGTTTTTAAGCGTGTTGAAGAGTAGTTTCAGTTCGTGTGTCATATCAAAAATGTTAAAGGTTAGTTTCGCAGGTAAATTTTAATTCTCCTAACTAAAAATACATCAAATATTTACAAACCAACACTATAACACAAAAATGATTTATACTGTTCAATAAAATCCTCACATTTGGCAGATAATTACCGGTTAACACAAACCATTACAATCAAAATACCTGTCAGTCTGAATTAACTGAACAAATCAACGATTTTCAAGTTAAATAGACATGTTGAAAATTGAAGATAAGCTGGGCAGAAGATTTGAAAAGCTAAGGATAAGTCTCCTGAACTCGTGTAATTTTTCATGCGTTTATTGTGTTGACAATGAGTTTGATGAAAATACAAACCTTCAACCCGATCAAAACGGTGCTGACAAACCTATTTCAGTTGAAGAATTCACGCAGTTGATACGGGCAGTACACCGCTTAACGAGCTTGAAAAGCGTTCGGTTAACCGGAGGGGAGCCTTTGCTTTATTCCAATCTTTACCCACTTATTGAAAACATCAAAAAACTGGGGATTAACGACATACGTTTAACCACCAACGCATTTTTTCTAAAAGAAAATGCGGAAAAGCTAATAAATGCAGGCGTAAACTCAATCAACATTTCGGTGGATGCCATCGATAACAAAACCTTTGGGAAAATTATACGCCGATCGGATACATCGCGCGTTTTCCAGGGGATTGAAGCAGCAATAAAAGCCGGATTGAATGTAAAACTGAATGCGGTTATCATGCGGGGGAAAAACGACTCGCAGATTGTTCCATTACTTGATTATGCCACCGAACTGGGGGTAAAAATCCGCTACCTGGAATTGATGAAAATGGGGCATTTATACCATTCAGAGAATGGGCTTTTCTTTCCCGAAAAAGAAATTCTTTCAACAATTCAGGAGAAATATGAAATAAAAGAAATGAAGCGCGAACATGCATCAACAGCGCATTACTGGCGTACTTCCAGGGGTGGAGTATTTGGCATTATCGCCAATGAATCGACACCTTTTTGCCACGACTGTAACCGTTTACGCTTAGATAGCAACGGATACTTTTTTGGCTGTCTGAGCAATGCCCACGGCGAAAAACTGATGCCGTATATCAATAACGACCAGCTGCTTATCGAGAAACTGAAAGGGTTACTGCTGCTTAAACAAGCAGTGAAATTCCATGGCAGCGAATTATCAATGAGAAATATAGGAGGCTAATATGAATAGAAAGATTGTATATTTTGCGGGACTGAAGAAGTTCTTTGGCGACGAAACCAGCGTTGAAGTGGCACCGGAAGAAAGTTATGCCTGCCTACTTGAAAAACTGGGTGAATTAAACCCGGAGGCAAAAGAGGTACTGACCAGCTGCCGGATTGCAGTGAACGAAAAATTTGTACCACTCGATGAAACGATAAAAGACCAAACCACTTTGTTTTTAATTCCACCGTCAAGCGGAGGATAAACCGAACGATATGAAGCACATTCAAAATACGGAGATCAGTTACAGCGAACTGTTTGAAAACTTCAGGCACCCGCAAAGCGGCGCAGTAGTGCTCTTTAGTGGCGAAGTTCGCGATAACAATAAAGGCCGGGCAGTTACCCATTTGGAATACGAAGCCTACGAGCCCATGGCCAATAAAATGATTAGCGAGATATTGGAGGAAGCCAAATCGCGTTTTAAACTTAATCAGGCCGCCTGCGTTCATCGTGTTGGACGTGTTGAGATCAGCGGCTGTGCCGTTGTTGTGATTACCGGATCGGGGCACCGAAAAGAAGCCTACGACGCCAACCGCTACATTATCGACCGCGTGAAAAATGAGGTGCCCATCTGGAAGCACGAGTTTTTTGCTGACGGTACCAGCGAATGGGGCCAAAACTGCGATTGCATAAGCGACGATCACCATCACCACCATAATAATCACCACTATGAAAGAGCTGAATAACGAAGACCGCACACGGTTTACACGTCATTTTTCCTTATCGGAAATTGGCCTTACCGGCCAGCTAAAACTGAAAAATGCGCGGGTGCTGGTAATTGGTGCCGGCGGACTTGGAAGTCCCTTACTCGTTTATTTGGCAGCCGCGGGTATTGGCAACATCGGTATTGTTGATGATGATGTGGTGAGCACCTCGAACCTGCAACGACAAATACTTTATACCTCAGCAGAAGTGGGGCAAAAAAAGGTGGAGATCGCTGCTCAAAAGATAAAGACCTTGTATCCCGAAATTGAGGTTCAGCCATTTGACACAAAACTGGATGAATCAAATGCGGAAAAGCTTTTCCAACAATACGATGTGATTGCCGACTGCACCGATAATTATAAAACCCGACAATTGATCGGCTTAAAATCGGCAGCTTTAAACAAGCCACTAGCTTTTGCTTCGGTGCTAAATTACGAGGGGCAAATAAGTGTATTTAATTATCAGAACGGTCCTGTTTATACCAATCTGTTTCCAACAACCCCAAAAGACGGCATTTACAAAGAAGATGACATTGGCCTTTTAGGTGTTTTGCCCGGAATAACAGGTACGCTACAGGCCAATGAAATTATAAAAATAATAACCGGTTACGGTGAAGTAATCAGCGGAAAACTATTGGTGTTTAATATCCGCGATAACCGGTTTAATTTGTTTCGGTTTTGAGTGAAGATGGAACGCTAATAACGCTGATTTAGCGGATATTCACTGATTTATCTGTAAAGTTTAGAAACAAACCTCAAAACACAAAAGCTACTAAATGAAATATTCGGAAAACGATTGAATCATTTTGAGTATAGGTGGAACGCAGATAATGCCGATTTCAACTGATGATCACAGATAAATCAGCGAAAATCAGTTCGAGCAGTGTCATCTGCGTTCTATTCTTAGATCTATCCAATACTGTTTTTCACAAATGGCTGATGGTAATAGCGCTCTCCGTTGGCTTTGTATAAAGCGTTTGCCAGCGCTCCCATTACCGGTGGATAAGGTGGTTCGCCCAACCCGGTCGGATCGATATTGTTTTCCACAAAATGTACTTCTATTTCTTTTGGTGCTTCTGCATGACGAATCAAACGATACATATCAAAATTGTTTTGTTCCGGCTGCCCTTCACTGAAAGTCAATTCGCTGTACATGGCATGGCCTATTCCATCCACAATACTTCCTTCCGTCATGTTTACCGCTGCATCGGGATTTACCACAATACCACAATCAACCGAAGCATATACTTTCTCAATTACCTGTTTTCCATCCTTATTGGCGATATCCACCACATTTGCCACATACGAATTGTGACAGAAATAGGCAGCCACACCCCGGTTTTTACCTTCGGAATTGGTATCCCAGCCCGACTTTTCGCGAACCTGCTCCAAAACGCCGGCATAGCGCGCTGCATCGTAATCATTGTTACTACCTACAGGGTTTTCCTGTGCGCGTTTCAGCAAGTCGAGGCGAAACTGAATAGGATCTTTGCCGGCAGCTTCGGCCACCTCATCGAGGAACGATTGTTCGGCTACGGCATTGAAATTGGAGCCGGGAGCACGAAAAGCCCCGGTACTGATATTGGACTCTACCGTAAAGCTTTCGGCAAGGTAGTTATCAACACTTCCGGCCGGAAAACGGTTGGCATGTAACGGACTTTCCGGGATTCCTCCCATTCGTACATGGAAACCAATCAGGTTATTATCGGCATCCAGCGCAGCACGGTATAAGGCATGGTAAGCCGGACGGTAAATTCCGTACGACATATCGTCTTCGCGCGAGTAAATCAACTTTACAGGTGCTTTCACTTGCTGCGAAATAACAGCTGCTTCCACCATAAAGTGGCCATAAAGGCGTCGTCCGAAACCTCCTCCCATACGGGTCATTTGCACATCCACTTTTTCAAGTGGCAAACCCAAACGGGCAGCCACCGTTTTCTCCATAAACTCCGGCGTTTGAGTAGGGCCTGCCAACAGCGCAAAATCATCTTTTACGTCGGCAAAAAAGTTCATCGGTTCCATCGGGCTATGCGCCTGAAATGGTGCGGTATAAGTTCGTTCAATTACTTTGGCAGCATTTTTAAATGCTTCTTCGGGATTTCCGTCACGACGCTGTTCCCTACCCGCTTTGGCAGCTGCTTCCTCCATCTTTTTATAATGATCGGCAGTGCTTTCAAAACCTGCAGGAACACCCTGCGCATTGTCTTCCGCGATCGGTTCCCATTCCACGTTTAGCATCAGTTTGGCATTCATTACCTCCCAGGTTGACTTACCAACTACTGCTACTAATTCGGTAAAAGCAGTAACATCCGACCACTGCATTTGGTAGTCGTCGTTATACGTTTTTATGGAAAAAACATCTATTATCCCGGGCATTGCCTTTGCTTCGGTGGCATCAAACGATTTTAGTTTCATACCAAATGCCGGTGGATGCTCGATCATGGCAATCAACATTCCTTCCGCCTTATAATCCAGGCCAAACAAAGGTTTTCCGGTAACTATTTTCTGACCATCCACATTTTTTCTTGAGGTACCGATAATGGTAAAATCCTTTATGTCTTTCAACTCTACCTCTTCAGGAACGGTCAGTTCTGCTGCAGCAGAGGCCATTTCACCATAACCGGCTTCTTTCCCGCTGTTTTTATGGTATAAAACTCCGGCTTCGGTAGTAATTTCATCTACCGGAACTTTCCATTCGTGGGCGGCAGCTTCGCGTAACATCCTTCTGCCCGTTGCACCGGCCATTCGGAGTCCGTTCCACCCCTGCCGGATAGACTGGCTGCCTCCTGCCAACTGCCGGGTAAAAATATCGGTATTTAACGGTGCCTGTTCCACCATTACAAATTTCCAGTCGACATCCAGTTCATCGGCAACAATCATCGGCATCGATGTTTTTACATTCTGGCCAATCTCGGGGTTAGGCGACATTATGGTAACCGCTCCATTGTTCCCGATTTTCAAAAAACCGTTTAACTCATACCACTCATCGGGCATGGTTAGCTGTTTGGGCGAGTCGGTAGTGCAAGCCGGAGCCAGCCAACTAAAAGTCAGCAGTAATCCGCCACCGGCCAATGCCGAGCTTCGTATAAAAGAACGTCTATCGAGTTTTGTCTTAACCGTTGTCATGTGAAATAATTTTAATGTTAGTTAATGCGAAAAGCGTAGTACCAGTGTGGTGCAGATTATGAATTAGCAGCTGTTTTAATCGCCTTTTTAATTCGGGTATATGTTCCGCACCGGCAAATGTTACCATGCATAGCCATTTCAATTTCTTCGTCGCTAGGCGATGGATTCGCATTTAACAACCCAGCGGCATTCATAATTTGTCCGCTTTGGCAGTAGCCACATTGCGGCACATCTTCTTCAATCCATGCTTTTTGAAGCGCGTGATCTCCGTTTTCCGAGAGCCCTTCAATTGTTGTAATTTCCTTGTCACCCACCGAGTCGACAAAAGTGATACACGAACGCGTTGCAACTCCGTTTACCAAAATGGTGCACGCCCCGCACTGTGCAATTCCACAGCCGAATTTTGTTCCTACTAAATCCAGGTGATCTCTGAGTACCCAAAGCATTGGAGTTGACGGATCAACATCCACCTCATGCTGTTTTCCGTTGATGTTCAGATTAAATACTGCCATTTTTTTATAGTTTTCTTATAGATTTTAAACGATGCTACGAAGCTTACACAGTAAGATATACTGATTTTCACATATTTTAGTAACACCCTTTACAACAAAGACTTATCGTAAATGTTCAGGAATAAATAAAGAAAACGGAAACAGGCCCCAGTGCTGCAATACACTGCTGTTTTGCTGACATTTATCGTCGTTTCAGTAGTGAGTTATGAGTAATGAGTAGTGAGTAAAGTGAAAAAGCAAATACCCGCCACACATTATACGGATGTTTAACCACAGCATGGTAACGAAAACAGTAAATAGAACTATTTGGTGGCAGCGTACGCCTGCGAAAGCGGCAACCAGGACTCTGGGAAGCTTTCGCAGCACTACGAAAGGACTTTGGAGAACACGCTGGAGATTTCGCAGCACTACGAAAGGACTTTGGAGAACACGGTGGAGCTTTCGTAGCAGTACGAAAGTAGTTTTGAGAACTCAGTGAAGCTTTCGTAGCAGTACGAAAACAGTTTTGAGAACACAGTGAAGCTTTCGTAGTAGTACGAAAGCACTAAATAGCACTCTGGGAAGCTTTCGTACGCCTACGAAAGCAGTAAATAGCACTCCGGGAAGCTTTCGCAGCCCTGCGAAAGTTACAAATAGAGCTCCTGGGATCTCTTGTAATCTGGTAGTTAGCTGTTTTTGCAACATTAGGTTTTCGGAAACCCGCCTGCAATAAGCCTTACGGGCTAAAGCCCTGTTCTGCCGTGCTATGTTTAACCCCGGCATTAATGCCGGGGTTAGTAAACTCAGCTTCTAAAGTGGGCTTTAGCCCCCGATGCTAAGTATTTATATACTGAGAGATAAACCATATGTGAGGATTTAAACCAGTGTTGTTTTATTTTTTTATTATGCTAACTTTATACACAATTAAAAACCAAAACCGTTGAATACGCGCCCTGAAATAACAACAGAAAATAACTTTTACAAAATTGAATATTGTATGCCTAAGGCTGATATAATTTCCTGTAGATGGAATTATTGTACGGTTTTCGTGTATACATATAAACTAGTTTCAAACCATTTTAAACGAAAACCAATGAAAGTGCAACTAGCTTTAATACTTCTTCTTTTTTTTGTTGTTTCGTGCAGTAATAAAGAGAAAGAAGAATGTCATTTAACAGGGAGTTTTAAAAACGCACCTGACAAGACCACGCTATTCCTTCTGGATATGGAAAATAGGATTCTTGTTGATTCCATTCAAGTTGTAAATGGAGAGTTTGACTACTCTTTCCCCCTTTCTCATCCCCAATATTTTTTATTACATAATCGAAGAAATGAGCAACCTTTCAGAGACCAAAAGTATATTTGGCTTGAACCTGCACAAATTAAAATAATTGGAGACTTTGAGTTCTTAAAAAATGTAACCATTGAAAAATCAGTGTCCCAAAATGAATTTGATGTTTATAGCAAGATGGTTGACACTGCAACAAAAGAAATCAACAAAATACAAGAAGAGCTTTATTTTAAGTCGCCTGAAGAACAGAAAGCAGATTCACTGATAATTGAAGAATTGAAAAGTAATCTGAGCGATAGCATTGTTGAATTCATCACAAATCACTCAGACTCTTACGTGGCATTAAACATCCTTCATTCAGAAAGCTACCTTGCCTTTAGGCACTTAAAGAAAGACCAAATTCAATCTGCTTTTAATAGTTTATTCAGCGAGTTAAAAGAGTCTGAAAAGGGAATTGAAATTGAAAAATATATTGAATTACCGGAACCGCCAAAGGTTGGAGATTTGGCTCCTGATATTATGCAAGTTACTCCCACCGGAGATACAATAAAACTTTCAGACTACAGGGGTAAATATGTACTGATTGATTTTTGGTCATCGTCGTGTGGTCCGTGCAGGACAGATTTTAAATGGCTTAAAAAGATTTACAACAAGTATAACCCCAAAGGATTGGAAATCCTGGGTATTTCAGCAGACAGTGATAAAAATAGCTGGACAAATGCAATTAGGCAAGATTCAATTTCTTGGATTAATGTATCTGATTTGAAAGGATGGAAAAATGAAGCTTTTTTACGATATGATGTAAAATTCATTCCGCAGAATTATCTTGTAAATCCTGATGGAAAAATTATAAAATATAGACTGTGTAGCGAATCTTACGCGGACTATGAATTAGGACAAATATTTGAAAATTAAAAAACGGTTTGCAGTACATATTGCATGGCTGGGTTCGGTGGTACGCCAACTGCGCCCCGAAGTTTCGGGGCTAGTTTCGCAGTTCCGTGTCCGCCAGATGGCGTACAGTAACGCCTGCCTGCGGCAGGCAGGCTCTCCGAAATCCGCCCCCGACAACATGTACCAACCGTTAATAATGCCAGTCGCCCCCGGTTTTCACTTCAGGAATAAGAAACTAAAACTGCAATTACAAGCCCGACAATTTTTCCAAAGCCAGCGTTAATGCATGTGTTCCCAATTTTCCGTGGCCCTGCGCCTGAACAGCCAGGTAAAGTTGTTTTACCAGTGCCAGTCCGGGTAACGACAAGCCCATTGCTTCGGCTTCTTTTAAGGCAATTCCCATGTCTTTAATAAAATGCTCCACAAAAAATCCGGGATCGAAATTTCGGTTTACAATACGTGGTGCCAGGTTGTCGAGTGTCCAGCAACCTGCCGCTCCACCACTGATTGATGAAAGCATTGTTGGCAAATCGAGACCGGCTTTATGCCCATACAACAAAGCTTCGCAAACCCCGATCATGGTTCCGGCAATGGTAATCTGGTTACACATTTTTGTGTGCTGCCCCGATCCGGCCGCCCCCTGGTAAACAATTTGCTTGCCCATACTTTCAAACAACGGATAAACTTTATCAAAAGCTTCTTTTTCGCCACCGGCCATTATCGACAATGTGCCATTTTTAGCACCTACATCACCACCTGAAACCGGTGCATCAACCGATTGAATACCTTTAACTTTCGCGGCCTCATAAATTTCAACAGCTAAACTTGGCTCTGTGGTTGTCATGTCAACCAAAACAGCACCCGGCTTTGCTTTTGCAAGAATACCTTTTTCGCCAAAGTACACTTCGCGAACGTCTTTCGGGAAACCTACAATCGTAAAAATAACATCCGAAACTGCCGCAACCTCAGCCGGACTGTCGGCCCATTTTACGCCGTTTGCCAGCAACGATTCGGCCTTACTTTTTGTTCGGGTATAGGTGATACATTCGTAACCTGCTTTATTTAAGTGGCCCAGCATCGATGTCCCCATAACTCCGGTGCCGATCCAACCAATTGTAATATCTTTTTTCATTTTATTATTTTAAGGATACCAAAACTAAAGTTTTCATCACATTCAGCAAAATTATTCATTCGGCAATAATCCGCAATAAAGTTCACTGTTCAGAATGAATTAACATTATAGATTATAACCCGATAAGAAACACCTCTTATCATAAAGATGACAAGATAAATTAACTCCTTTACCTCTGACTTTCTATTCTTTATGTTTTCGTATCAACTGATAGAACTTTATAAAAAAACTTTTTACTCTTTTACAAAACACTCAATAACAACACCTTCTGGAATTTCTATTTTTAAAACTCCCGAACATTTGATTATATTTGTCGCCAAATCTTTCGCATAGATTTATAATTGATAACGGAGAGTGGATGCTGACTGCTTTCCGTTTGCTTTTGAAATGTACAATCCAGAGCATAAAAAAACCTCCGGATAAACTCCGAAGGTTTCTATTATCTCTTTAAATTTCCTTATAGTTCTTTAAAGAAGTCGTTTCCTTTGTCGTCAACAATAATGAATGCAGGGAAATTCTCCACCTTAATCTTACGAACAGCTTCCATTCCAAGATCTTCAAAATCGACTACCTCAACCGATTTAATACTGTTTTTGGCCAAAATAGCAGCCGGTCCGCCAATCGAACCAAGGTAAAAACCTCCATGTTTTTTACAGGCGTCGGTAACGGCTTGCGAGCGGTTTCCTTTTGCCAGCATAATCATCGATCCGCCGTGGCTTTGGAACTCGTCAACATACGGATCCATACGACCTGCAGTTGTTGGCCCGAAACTACCTGAAGCCATTCCTTTTGGTGTTTTCGCAGGACCTGCATAATACACCGGATGGTTTTTAAAATACTCGGGCATTGGTTTGCCTTCGTCGAGCATTTGTTTAATCTGCGCGTGTGCAATGTCGCGGGCTACGATTAAAGTACCACTCAGGTTCAAACGTGTTTTTGTTGGGTACTTTGTTAATTCAGCCAACACTTTGTCCATTCCCTGATCCAGGTCAATATCCACTGCCGGACTCATAGCCGGTGCTTTTGCCGGTAAGAAACGTGCAGGATTTTTCTCCAGTTGCTCCAGGAAAATACCCTCTTTGGTAATTTTTGCTTTAATGTTACGGTCGGCGCTACAGCTAACCCCCAAACCTACCGGGCAAGAAGCTGCGTGGCGTGGCAAGCGGATAACACGCACATCGTGTACGAAATATTTTCCGCCAAACTGCGCACCTACTCCACTTTCCTGGCAAATTTTGGTTACTTTTTCTTCCCACTCCAAATCGCGGAAAGCCTGGCCCCCTTCGTTGCCTTCGGTTGGTAAATGATCTAAATAACCGGCTGATGCTTTTTTCACCGTCGCCAATGTTGCTTCGGCAGAAGTACCGCCAATTACCAGCGCCAGGTGATACGGAGGACAGGCAGAAGTGCCCAGGTCCATAATTTTTTCCTTCACAAATTTAGTCAGGTTCTCCTCGGTCAGCAACGACTTGGTTTGCTGATACAGAAAGGTTTTGTTACCCGAACCACCACCTTTGGTTACAAACAAAAATTCGTATTTATTTCCTTGCTCGGCATACAAATCAATTTGTGCGGGCAAGTTTGTTCCGGTATTCTTTTCTTTGGTCATGGTAAAAGGCACCACTTGCGAATAACGCAAGTTCTTTTCGGCGTAGGTAGCATAAATACCTTTCGACAAGGCTTCAGCATCGTTGGCACCGGTATATACATCTTCTCCTTTTTTACCAATAACAATTGCTGTACCTGTATCCTGGCATGTTGGCAGTTCGCCCTCGGCCGACACTGCCTGGTTCATTAACATGGTGTGTGCTACAAACCTGTCGTTATCGGTTGCTTCCGGGTCCTCAAGAATTTTGGCCAGCTTTTCAAGGTGCGAAGCACGCAGGTAAAACGAAACATCGGTAAATGCTTCTTTTGCCAGTTCTTCCAAACCTTTCGGATCAACTTTTAAAATTTCACGGCCATCAACTTCAATGGTTGATACATAATCTTTTGTAATACAACGATATTCGGTATCGTCTTTTAAAATTGGAAATGGTTTTTGATATTTAAAATCTGCCATTGTATAATCGGTTAAATTAATTTTCCTTCAAAGATAAAACTATTCGCTTGTTTCTATTTTATTTTAAAGCGAAACCTGAAAAATTTAACCCGAAATATACGTCGAATTTAAATCCAATGATCGTTATCTGCAAACGCTAAAGCAGATGAATTTGGAAAGCTTTGTATCAGTATCGATTTGTTTTACATGATGTGTTTTGCATAAATTCATTAGCTTTGAGAAAACGAAAAAATAGTACGATGAAGACAAAAATCCATTTGTTATATGTTTTACTTTTTGCCATTGTTTCTACTACAAAAGCAGAAGTAAAACTTCCCAAAATATTTAGTTCGAATATGGTGCTTCAGCAAGGAATTGAAATTCCGGTATGGGGCTGGGCCGCACCAGGCGAAGAAGTCGCAGTTTTGTTGAATGGAACTACGATTGAAACAACTACCAACCAGGATGGCGAATGGAAAGTTGCACTTCCTTCTCAAAAATACGGAGGTCCATACACTTTAACGATAAAAGGCAAAAACACCATTTCGTTAAACAATGTAATGATTGGCGAAGTTTGGGTGTGTTCGGGGCAATCGAACATGGAATGGCCCCTGGCACAGGTAAAAAATGCCGATGAAGAATTAGATGCTGCAAATCATCCCAATATTCGTTTGTTTACGGTACCGCGTCGGGTGGCACAATTTCCGGAAGAGGATATGGAGAGTGGCGAATGGATGGAATGTACCCCACAAACCGCGCATAACTTTTCAGCGGTTGGCTATTTCTTTGGCAAAGCGTTGCAGGAAGACATGAATGTACCTATCGGACTCATACATTCGTCGTGGGGCGGCACAGTAGCCGAAACCTGGACCAGTGCACAAACCATTCAAAACGATCCGGACTTCAGGGCACCAATGATCGAGCTGCAACAAATGAATGTTGAAGAGTACAGGAAGAACAAGGAAGCTGAGATCAGAAAAATACTTGGGGGCGACATTCCAACAGAGGATGAAGGCATGCAAGACGGGAAAGCTGTTTGGTCTGATCCGGAGTTAAACGACAAAGACTGGAGTAAAATCATAGCTCCCGGATTATGGGAAGAACAAGGTTATATTGACATTGACGGAATTGGCTGGTACCGGAAAGAAATTGATCTTACCGAGGAGCAGACCCAAACAAATATGAACCTGCATTTGGGAAAAATCGACGACTCTGATATTACTTTTCTGAATGGTATTGAAATTGGAAAAACCGAAAACCAGTACGATAAAGAACGTGTTTACACCATCGACAAAAAATATTTGAATCCCGGTAAAAATATGATCGTTGTTCGCGTTAACGACACCGGTGGCGGCGGTGGAATATGGGGCGCTCCCGAAGATCAGTACGTAGCTATCGGGCAGGAAAAAATCGATATCTCGGGCGACTGGAAATTCAAAATTTCAAAGGCCGTGATGCAAGACATAAACCTTGGCCCCAACTCGTATCCTACCCTCTTATTCAACGGAATGATTAATCCGATTGTACCATTCGGGATAAAAGGAGTTATCTGGTACCAGGGCGAATCAAATGCCGGCCGGGCCAAACAGTATCAGCGCGTATTTCCGAATTTGATAAACGATTGGCGTGCGCAATGGAAGCAGGGAGATTTCCCTTTCCTTTTTGTGCAGTTGGCCAACTATATGAAACCAGTACAAAATCCAACGGATAGCGAATGGGCAGAATTGCGCGAAGCACAAACCAAAACGCTGGAGCTGTCAAATACCGGGATGGCCTCGGCTATCGATATTGGCGAAGCGAATGATATTCACCCGCGCAACAAGCAGGATGTTGGGAAGCGACTGGCATTAAATGCATTTAAAGTGGCTTACGGAAAAGATATTGTATATACCGGCCCAACATTCGAATCGGTGGAATTTAAAGATGGTAAAGCCTACATTACTTTTTCAAATACTGGCTCGGGACTGGCGGTAAAAGATAAATATGGCTATGTAAAAGCATTTTCAATTGCAGGAGCCGATCGTCAGTTTTATTGGGCAAAAGCAGAGGTTATCAATAAAAACACGGTGGTTGTTTATTCGTACGCAGTTACCGATCCGTTGGCGGTACGTTTTGGCTGGGCCGACAATCCTGATGATTTAAACCTGTATAACCTGGAGCTGCTGCCGGCCAATCCTTTTAGAACCGATGACTGGCCGGGAATAACAAAATAAATTATCACGGCAGCACAATTTACTGAACAATAAAATGTTGAATATAAAACACCTTTGCATAGCTTTGTGTTAATAATGAAAAACTTAACCACTTTATTTCTGTTACTGCTTAGCCAAATGGTTGCTGTTGCACAAAGTAATAATGCAACATTAAAAGGCGTTATCAATGATCAGGACGGCGTTCCGATCGATATGGTTAATGTGGTATTAAAAGAATATCCAACCCTTGGAACCACTACAAATGCCAACGGCGAATTTCTGCTTCGGATTCCGGCGCGTAAACAGCTCACGATAATCTTTTCGTCGCTGGGGTATCAAACCTTTCAGGATTCGGTTTATGCCAACCGCGAAGAAACAGTTATCAAGCAAATCACCATGCCGGAAATCAATCTGGAACTGGCAGAGATAATTGTAAAAGAGCAGCGACGCAACGGCGGAAGTATTGTTAGTCTCGATCCGAAAATTATCAACTCCATTTCGAGTGCTTCGGGAGGTATTGAAGCAGGATTAAAAACCCTGCCCGGTGTATCGTCAAATAACGAGTTAAGCTCGCAATACACGGTGCGCGGTGGTAATTTCGACGAAAACCTGGTGTATGTTAACGATGTGGAGGTTTACCGTCCGTTCCTGATTCGTGCGGGGCAACAGGAAGGTTTGAGTTTTATAAACAGCGACATGGTTTCTACCATCGATTTTTCGGCAGGTGGTTTTAATGCCAAATATGGCGATAAAATGTCGTCGGTGCTCGATATTAAATACCGCAGGCCCAGCGACTTTAGCGGATCAGCATCGGTTAGTATGCTTGGTGCTACGGCGCATTTTGAAGATGTTGCGCTTAAAGGAAAGCTTTCGCACATTTCAGGAATTCGATACAAAACCAACCGCTACATTTTGGGTAGTTTGGATGAACAGGGCGAATACGATCCTCGCTTTCTTGATTTTCAGACCTACATAACTTACCAGTTTAACGAGAAATTCGACTTATCGTTTTTGGGCAACGTAGCGCAAAACCAATACAATTTTATTCCGCAAACCCGCGAAACAACTTTTGGTACGTGGCAAAACCCGCTAAACACCAAAATATATTTTGACGGACAGGAACAGGATGATTTTCAAACTTACCTTGGCGCGATTACCGCTAACTATCATCCCAATGCCAACCTAAACCTGAAGTTTATTGCATCAGCTTACCATGCACAGGAAAAAGAGACTTACGACATTCAGGGGCAATACTATTTAAACCAGCTGGAGCGAAATCTGGGCTCGGAAGAGTTTGGCGACAGCACACTGAATTTGGGAGTAGGTACATTTATCAACCATGCCCGAAACAGCCTGGATGCAACCGTTTACAGTTTTTCGCACAAAGGAGCCTTTAACTCGGAGAAGCACCTGGTAAACTGGGGAATTAAATTTCAACACGAAAAAATAAACGACGAGTTAAACGAGTGGATCTACCGCGATTCTGCCGGTTATTCCATTCCTTATTCAGATAGCGAAGTTAAATTGTTTTATACGCTGAATGCCAAAAACAAAATCAGTTCGAACCGTATAACCGGCTACATTCAGGACAGTTGGAGCGTGCCCACCGCAAATGGCGATTTGTATTTAACTGGCGGAGTGCGCTTTAATTTCTGGGATTTTAACAGTGAGTTGCTGGTAAGTCCGCGCGCCACATTAAACTATTTTCCCGAGTGGGAGAAAAAAATGTCGTTCCGTTTGTCGGCGGGCTGGTACCATCAATCGCCCTTTTTTAAGGAGCTGAAACAAAGCGACGGCTATATTAATTACGACTCGAAAGCACAACGCTCGTTTCAGGTAGTTGGTGGCACCGATCTGCTTTTCACCGCCTGGGACCGACCGTTTCGTTTTACCTCCGAGGCCTACTACAAACACATGAACCGCTTGATTCCATACCAAATAGACAATGTTCGCATACGTTACCTGGCCGAAGAAGAAGCCACCGGCTATGCCACCGGCGTTGACTTTAAAATAAATGGCGAGTTTGTGAGCGGATTACAATCGTGGGCCAGTTTATCGTTCCTGCAAACCGAAGAAGATATAAAAGGCGATGGCCATGGAATGATTCCCCGCCCTACCGATCAGTGGATGAATTTTAGTTTGTTTTTCCAGGATTATTTACCGGGAAATCCAACATACAAAATGCAGCTGTCGGGATTTTACGGTGCACGCCTGCCCACCGGGCCACCAAATGGCGAGCGTTACCAGGATGTATTTCGGATGCCGCCTTACCGCCGTATCGATCTTGGCCTTTCAAAAGTATTCATAAGCCGGGCAAACCGCTCCGGCAGCCCATTCTTCAGGCATATTACCGATTTGTCGTTAAGCCTCGAAGTATTTAACCTGCTGGATATCAACAATACCATCTCTTATTTCTGGGTATCTAGCATTTATGGCGACCAGTATGCGGTTCCGAATTACCTTACATCACGTAAATTCAACCTAAAACTCACTGTAAAATTCTAACGCACAGCAACATATTTACTTCATTACATAATGTAATGTTTAAGCAACATTAAAACTTTGGCGTGTAAGGTGTTTGATATGAACTATTGTAACGAATCGTTTAACTTTGCCGTGCAACTTAATTCGTCATGCTATGAACCTAACTGTATATCAAGTTGATGCCTTCGCCGAGAAAGTTTTTGAAGGAAATCCTGCTGCCGTTATTCCGCTGAATGATGAGTGGCTTCCGGATGATATGATGCAAAAGCTGGCTATGGAAAACAACCTCTCGGAAACAGCATTTTTTATCAAAAAGAACGACACTTACCATATCCGTTGGTTTACGCCCGAAGCCGAGGTTGATCTTTGCGGCCATGCTACGCTGGCTACTTCGCATGTTATGTTTCAGCATTTAAACCTTGCTGCCGATAAAATTTGTTTCCAGTCGAGAAGCGGTAAACTAAGTGTAAAAAAAGAGGGCAATTTACTGGTACTGAACTTTCCGGCATCAGAAGTGGAAGCCAAATATATTCCCACCGGCTTAAAAACGGCGTTTGGCATCCATCCGCAGGAGTGTTTTAAAGGACGCGAAGACCTGATGCTGGTATTTAAAAATGAAAACGACATTGCCAACCTCGAGCCCGATTTCACAAAAATGCTGGAAGCCACTTCACGCGGAATAATTTGCACGGCCAAATCAGAAAGATACGATTTTGTATCGCGCTTTTTTGCACCATCATTGGGCATTAACGAAGATCCGGTAACCGGGTCGGCGCACACCATGCTTATTCCGTACTGGTCGGCTCGACTGGATAAACAAAACCTGCTGGCTAAACAAATATCGAAAAGAGGTGGTGTTCTGCATTGTAAACAATTAGGCGATCGCGTTGAGATTGGTGGCAAAGCCGTAACTTACCTTGTTGGAACCATTAGTATTTAAGCACTTAATTCCTTTGGGTTAATTTTGGAAGAAGCACCTTAACCTTATTTAGAATAATTTGTAGAAAGGTATCGATTAACTTAAAGGAAAGTGGTATATATTTGCACAAGATAAAAAACACAACTACACACATATTCACTATTTATATTTAAAAATGAACGATCCGATTGGCCAGGCCATTAAAGAATATTTCGAACGGGGTAAAGCGCCTCAAATTCAGGTAGATTCAAATTATACAGAAGGCGAAACTATTGCGCCTTCGTATTTTTTCCGCAACGAAAAAGAACTGCCTAAAATTGAAAAAGTTGCCCTAAAAAATTGCAAAGGCCGTATTTTGGATATTGGAGCAGCAGCAGGCTGCCATTCATTGATTCTGCAAAAGAAAGGCTATAGCGTTACGGCACTTGAAAAATCGGAAGTTTCGGTTGAGGTGATGCGCAAACAGGGAATTGTAAAAGTAGTTCATGCTGATATTTTTGACTACAACGAAGAACAATTCAACACCATTTTATTGCTGATGAACGGCACCGGAATAGGCGGAACAATTGAAGGTTTGAAAAAACTGCTGGCTCACCTGAAAAGCCTTCTGCTGGAAGGGGGCCAGATTTTAATTGACTCGTCGGATATTAAATACCTTTTTGAAGAAGAAGACGGATCTCAGTGGGTTGATATTGCCAACAACAATTACTACGGAGAAATGCAGTACAAAGTAAGTTTCAGGAAAGATGAGGCTGAGTTCAACTGGCTTTTTATCGATTTCAACACCCTGCAACTTATTGCCAGCGAACTGGATTTCAATTGCACTTTGCTCGAAAAAGGTGCTCATCACGAGTATCTGGCACAACTGAAACTTTAAAATTTTTCACAAAAAGACGATATATCTCCTGTTTGGTACCAACCGGAAATCGATCGTACATGTCATTTTGCAGAGCTTATTATGTCATTGGCAGAGTAATTCCGCTCATTCACAGATATAATTTCGGAATTTACTGACGTTTACATAATTTGGTGTTCGAATTAAAACAGAAAGCACCATGAAAGCTCTTATCCTCATCTCCTCAATTTTTTACATTCTCGGATTGAAGATCAGCAACAAAATCGACCTGGTAAAAAAATCGAACCCGGTAGAAAAAATTATTACCCACAAGGTAAAAGCTGCTGAACCCGAAAAAAATGCATCTTTTGAAACTGAAGCAAAAAAAGATGCCCCGGAAAAAGAAAAAACACCTCCGAAAGAAAGTATGGAATAATACCGATGTGAAATCAGGATGAGCTTTATCGAAGATAATTTTCCTCTTCAATCGGCATAAACTATTGTAATTTTAGCGTTTAGCTTAAGGCACGCGCTGAAATACAATTGATGTAACATCCTCCTCATAGAAATAAAAAACAAAGAATGAAACAGGAAATCAGTGAATGGTTTCCTGTTTTGTTTTTTTGTACTTTAGATAACTTAAAATCGGAATTGGTGTATTATGAATTGCGCGATCACTTCAAACGATATTCGGGTTAACAGCTGGGAAGAATTAACACAGGAAGTTTACCACCAGTCGTGGAAACCGGATCTTGGCCGGTTTAGGTCCGACTTTGCATTTCGTGGTCTTTCCGACTGCCACTATAAACTGGAGAACAGCTTTGTTCGAAACTGCGGAGAACGTCCGGAGCTGGAATACCATATGCTGCGTAATTTCCGCAAATATGCCCGTATCGACGATTTTTCGCTGGCGAACACCCCACTGCGGGCTTTGGTACTGGCGCAACACCATGGTTTGGCTACCCGTTTGCTCGACTGGACGTACTCGCCATACATTGCCATGCATTTTGCCACATCGAACACCGAAAAATATGACCTGGATGGCGTAATTTGGAAGGTAGACTTCGTGCAGGTAAACCGCCTTATTCCTGAACCTTTAAAAGAATTGCTTACGCTTGAAAAATGCAATGCATTTACCGTGGAAATGCTGGAATCTGTTTTCCCAACAATTCAGAAACTGGATGAAACCATTGGCAGAGGGCATGCTTTGTTTTTTGAACCGCCATCGATCGACGACCGGATTGTAAACCAGTTTGCACTGTTTTCGGTGATGACAAGCGCCACTTCGATTCTGGACGAGTGGCTGCTTAAACATTCTGAACTGTTCCGGCGCATTGTTATTCCTGCTGAATTAAAATGGGAAATACGCGACAAACTCGACCAGGCAAATATTACCGAGCGGGTACTTTTCCCCGGGCTTGATGGCCTGGCCAGTTGGTTAAAACGACATTACCGGCCAAAACAATAATCGAAACAGACAAACAACAGCCAAAACCAATGATATTCAACAAATTCATTTGCTTACTGTTTTTAATTTAAATGACTAAAAAATATCCTTATGGCCAACTTTCAAATCAATAGACGAAAATTTATCGCAGCGCTTGGTGCTGGTACGGCACATGTTTTATTTTCAAATCCACTTTATGCAGCCAATATTCCGGCACGAAGTCACGATCCTTTTCAGTTGGTTGAACTGGGAAACTCAGGAATAAAAACCACGCTGTTGGGGATGGGAACCGGCGTACATGCCACCAACCGCACCAGTTTTCTTACCAAACAGGATAAAAACACCAGCCTCGATTTGTTGCATCATGCATACAACAAAGGCATCCGTTATTTTGATTTGGCCGATACCTATGGTACACACGGGCTTTTTGCCGAAGCCATGACAAAAATGAAGCGGGAAGAACTGACGCTTACCACAAAAATATGGACACGCCCGGGTGGCATTCCCGAGAATGAACGCCCCAATGCCAATGTTGTGGTGGACCGCTTCCGAAAAGAACTGAATACCGATTACATCGATTTGGTACAAATACATTGTATGGTTGATGAGGACTGGACAGAAACCTTAAAACCTCAAATGGAAATTCTTTCGAACCTGAAAGCAAAAGGAATTATAAAAGCACATGGCGTTTCGGTGCATTCGCTCGATGCCATGAAAGCTGCGGTTGAAAGCCCCTGGGTTGATGTGTTGCATGCGCGCATAAATCCGTATGGAATTGCCATGGACAAACCCGATCCGCAGGAAGTGGTAGAGGTTATTCAGCAATTGCACCAATCGGGAAAAGGCGTTATAGGCATGAAACTGGTGGGTAACGGGCAATTACGTAACGACAGTAAAAAAATAGATAACTCGCTGCGATTTGTTCTTGGGCTGGGCTGCGTTGACTTGATGCTGGTTGGCTTCGAGACCAAGGATCAGGTTGACAATTACATTTCGCGAATGGAAACCGAATTGAAGAAACTTTACTAAGGTTTACAGCTGTATTATTTATAAAACTAGCGAAAGCCAGGCCAATGTTAAAAAATACTTACCTTGTAACATGCTGATTTACTGCAAAGAACAGATCTGATCAATTTTCCGACTTAAGTTCAGAACAATGAGGCAGTATTCCATGTAATTTTGCGCGAAATTTCATCCGCATCATGAATACAATATTTAAGCCCAAACTGTTTACGATTTTAAAAAATGGCATCAGTAAAAAACAAATTACTTCCGATGTACTAGCCGGTGTTGTTGTTGGTATTGTTGCCCTGCCGCTGGCGATTGCTTTTGCTGTTGCCTCAGGAGTTTCGCCCGAAAAAGGACTGATTACCGCAGTTGTTGCCGGTTTTCTTATCTCGTTTTTAGGCGGTAGCCGTGTGCAAATTGGCGGCCCAACCGGTGCTTTTATCGTAATTGTTTACGGCATTGTACAGCAGTACGGCGTTAACGGACTTATTATATCTACGGTTCTGGCCGGTGTTATGCTTATCGCTTTCGGCGTGTTAAAACTTGGTACACTCCTGAAATTTATCCCCCACCCGCTTATTGTTGGCTTTACCAGCGGTATTGCATTGGTTATTTTTTCTACTCAAATAAAAGATGCACTGGGATTAACCATTACCGACCTTCCTTCGGGATTTTTGGAAAAATGGCAGGTTTATATTAGTAACCTGGGTAATGTAAATACGGCAGCTTTGCTGGTAACACTGGCAACGATTGGCATCACGCTAATCAGCGGAAAATTTGTAAAAAAAATACCGGGGTCGTTTTTGGCCATTATCCTTGTTACACTGGTAGTACAGCTTTTTAAAATACCGGTTGCAACTATTGAAACCTATTTTGGAGAGATCAGTAATACAATACATTTTACCGTACCACAGATTCGGTTGGGCGATTTGCAGAATTACCTCGAACCGGCACTTACCATTGCCTTGCTGGGTGGTATCGAGTCGCTGTTATCGGCAGTGGTTGCCGATGGTATGATAAGTGGAAAACACCGCTCGAACACCGAATTAATTGCCCAGGGAATTGCCAACGTAGTTACCCCGTTTTTTGGCGGTATTCCGGCAACCGGAGCGATTGCACGTACGGCAACCAACGTAAAAAATGGCGGACGCACACCCATTGCCGGTATTGCACATGCCATTACCTTGTTGCTGATTATGCTGTTTTTGGGGAAATGGGCCAAACTTATTCCGATGTCGTGCCTGGCCGGTATTTTAATTATTGTTGCTTATAACATGAGCGAATGGCGCTCGTTTGCTTCCATTCTGAAAGGATCGGTTTTCGATATTATTGTTTTGCTTACCACCTTTATTTTAACCGTGCTGGTTGATTTAACAGTTGCCATTGAAGTTGGCGTGGTACTGTCAGCTATCCTGTTTATGAAACGTATGGCTGACATTAGCGAAAAACGTATTAATAACATTGTTGACACCGACGTAATTGAAGACTATTCGCAGTTGCCAAAAGGTGTTTCAGTTTACGAAATAAGCGGCCCCTTGTTTTTTGCATCGGCGCGTCGTTATTCCGAAGTAATTCAGGAAATCGGGGAAAATTGCAACACGCTGATTCTGCGTATGCGCCATGTCTCTTTCATCGACGAAACGGGAATGAAAAACCTGCAGAGCTCGCTTAAAATCCTGCAAAAACAAGGAGTGAAAGTAATTCTGTCGGGTGTTTCTTCGCAGCTAAAAACCGACCTGGAGAAACGTCTCAGCCCAAAAGTTATTGATTACATTGATATGGAAGATTCGTTTGAAAAAGCGCTCGACTATGCTAAATCATTTTCCAACATGTAATCGACATTTCCCGATTCGAAGAAGTCATTTTTTGAGTTGAAGTACCTGTTTTTTGAGTTAAAGCACCTGTTTTTTGACTCGAAGTGCTTGTTTTTTGAGTTAAAGTACCTGTTTCTTCCGCACTGCCGAAAGGCTTCTAAAGACAAACCGTTTGCCGCTGTTTATTGCTGAACAGGCAGGCCTCTAAAATCTTTAATACCTCCAGCGCTTCAGCCGGATTAACCGGCAAGGCTTTATTGTTTCTGATGGCTTCGAAAAGCTTGTCGTAAAAAATGCGGTAATCACCGGGCACGGTTTCTACCAGTTCTTCCACCTGCTCGTCGTTTTCGGTGTACACCAGTGTTCCCCACCAATCGGTTTCTTCTTTTCCCCAATCGTCACCTTTGGGCAAATTACCGGCTTGTAACAGCTCTTCCTGCCCATCGCTCCCCCACTTTTTAAACGTGCCGTACTCACCATTTATCGTATATCGAGGCCCGGGATCCATTACCAGGTACGAGCTTTTTAACAAGGCCGAAAAACCTTCATAATCCAATCGGATATCGTAATAATCGGCCACTTTTCCTCCTGTTCGTACTGTTTTTAAATGGGCGGTAACCGTTTGCGGTTTTCCAAACAACACGTAGGCCTGGTCAACCATATGCGCCCCGAGGTTATACAAAACACCGCAATATTCATCGCCCTCTTCTTTCCAGCTGTCGGGTGTAATTTCGGTGCGGTAACGGTCGTAATGCGATTCAAACTCTACCAGCCGCCCAAACTTGGCTTCCTTTATTACTTTTTGCACCGTTCTGAAATCGCCATCCCACCGGCGGTTCTGGAAAACAGTAAAAACCAAACCTTTCGCCTGTGCCAGCTCAATCAGCTCCTGTAATTCCGCACTCCGCAAGGTGGCCGGTTTTTCAACCACCACATGTTTTCCGGCCTCCAGAGCCTGTTTCACCATGGTATAATGCAATCGATCAGGCGTGTTTACAACAACCAGTTCAACTTCGGTATCGGTTAATATATCGTCGTAGCTTTTTACAATCGTCGCATCGGGCAACAACGCTTTCGAAAGTTCTTTTGACCGCTCCAACACCAGTTTTACCCTGAAATTCGGATTCACTTTCAACAAGGGGCCATGAAATACTTTCCCCGACATACCAAACGAAGCCAACGCCACTATAACCTGATTATTCATGTTCGATTACGAATGAAATTATTACTCACAAAATTCTTGATTATAAAAATACAGAAATAAGTTTTCCGCACAAAAGTTGCTGAATAACATTCGCCATACATGCTATTGTATAACACATTAGCTTCTATTCCACAAAATTTGATTGTAAATTGCCTGCAAAAACAATACGAGTACTCCGGTTATGAAACGGCTGGAAACAACAATGCTAATCATATGAAAAATTTTCTGAACAGTTATCTAACAGAATCGAAATGCATCAACCTCGAGTCAGGCGATTATCCCAGTCCTTTTCTTACCATTTCGCGACAAGCCGGATGCTCGGCAAAGCGCATAGCCATTAAGCTTTCGAAAATACTGACCGGGTACAGCTACATGTCGGAAACTAAAACCGATGTGGAATGGAAATATGTTGACAAAGATATGTTTTTGGAGGTTGTAGAAGAATTGACCGATGAATTGAAATGGGGAGAATATGAGGATGCCGAAGAATCGATATTGTTTTTAAAAGACGTTGGAAAAGCTTTTGCCGATGAAACGATTTACGATATATCGGACGATAAAATGATTGCGGCGTTAAAAGGAATTATTTGCAGGCTGGCCAACCACGGACGCACGATTATTGTTGGCCGTTCGGCAGGAGCAATTTTAAGAAGCATACCCAACAAACTAAACATCAGGCTTGAAGCACCTGCAGAGTGGCGAATTAACCGAATAATGCAAATTAAAGATATGACCCAAACAGAAGCTGCTGAATACATTACTCAAGCCGACAAAAAGAGAGATGCTTTTATTGAAAAGATTATTGGTAGGAAAGCCGAAAACGAGGATTTTGACGTTATTTTTAATTATGCCACAATGGAAGACGACCAGATAGTTGATGCAGTAATTAACATATTACGGAATAAAAAAATTATCGCTCCTCATTACGAATTCTAACAAATTTATTATTTTAGCTTACAAGAAGTAACGAAAAACATCTTCCGAAAACCGGAAGAAATTAATTTAAATCTCACCTTACCAGGGCCTTTCTTCGGAGAGGCTCTGTTATTTGAATATTTTTTTTGAGATTTTAATTAAAAAAACAAGGTTTTTATTGTGATAATCTAATAATTAGTCCGTTACTTTGATATAAGATTTTAATTCGCACTTCACCTGTGTTTGTGATTTTCCGTTTTAATGTCTGACACGTTCTTATTACTTAACAATAATTTTTTGAAAATAAAGCGGCATACAGCCGCCAGTTTTTACATTTATACATTTATATTTTTCTATTTTTTATGAATTTATTTGTTGCAAAGTTAGACTCATCGATTACAGGTGACTACTTAAATGAGCTGTTCTCTGCACACGGAGAAGTAGCATCTGCCAAAGTTATTTTTGACAGAGAAACGGGAAACTCGAAATGTTTTGGTTTTGTTGAAATGCCAAACGAAGAAGAAGCTAATGCAGCAATTGCTGCACTTAATGAAACTGAAATTGAAGGAAAACAAATCGTAGTTAAGGAAGCAAATGCTCCACAAGAGCGTCCACGTCGTGATTTTAATCGCGGTGGCGGCGGTGGTGGCTACAACCGCGGTGGCGGTGGTGGTTACAACCGTGGTGGCGGCGACCGCAGAAGCGGTGGTGGTGGCTACGATCGTCGCGGTGGCGGCGGTGGCGACCGCAGAGGCGGCGGCGGTGGTTACGATCGTCGTGGTGGCGGCGGTGGCGACCGTTGGTAAGCTTCCCGAAAGATATTTAAAAGAAGGTGTTCGTTTTTTCGAACACCTTTTTTTCTGAAAGTCGATTAAAGGAAGACAGCCGTTTTTCGTCCGATAGTACGGGCAATCCTTTATCAGCTAACTATTCCAAACGATTTCCCTTCAGTCGTTTCATCCCGGTGCTGCACACCGGGTTAATCACATTCTACGCTTTCAGCGCCATAAAAAGCTTTAGAGTCAAACATCGCTGTTCAGTTAACTCGTATTAACCTTGTAATTCTGTTCCATATCCCGAAGGGATAAAATAGGATTAACCTTGGGTGAAACCCGGGGGTAATATGAAAGTAAATCAAAGGCGCAATCAATAAGCTATTCAAGGCACAATCGCTGTATGCGCCTTGTTATCCAACTACTTTTAGGAAATGCTGTCGTCAGGCTTCACTTTCATTCCTGTTGGTGATTCCCGGGCATCATGAATGTTTTAAAGGTGTTGAAATAAAATAGCTCTTGAATGAGAAATGTTCATCTTCTATTTTAAGAGAGCAATAACCTGATCGCTTTATAAGGTCTTCAGCCAGGCTTCAGCCTCAATAAGCTCGGTTTGCTCAGCCGTTTTTACAGCATAGTTAAAACCGGGCTGGATACAAAACGAACCGTACTCACCTTTTGTGTTTAAAGCAATATAACCAATCTGATGGCTTTGATAATCGGGAATCTTTTTAGCGATGCGTCGAACGGCCTCTTCACAAGCCCGGTCGGGCGACATGCCGCTGCGCATTAGTTCAACCACCAGAAACGAACCCAGCGTTTTCATTACCAGTTCGCCCGATCCGGTAGCTGTTGCGCCTCCCACTTGGCCATCAACAAACAAACCGGCTCCAATTATTGGAGAATCGCCTACCCTGCCGGGCATTTTATAGCCCATTCCGCTGGTGGTACAAGCTCCTGAAATACGTCCGTCTTCATCGAGCGCCAACATCCCAATGGTATCGTGGTTATCTTCAGTAACATTCTCAATATTAATATTGTTAGTGAATTCCTTGTTGTCCTTTTTCCACTTTTTCCACTCCTTTTTACGGGCTTTGGTTAGCAGCTTTTCTTTTTCAAAACCATTATCAAGTGCAAATTCCAGTGCTCCTTTCCCGCTTAACATTACATGCGGCGTTTTCTCCATTACCAGACGAGCCACCGAAACAGGATGAACGATGTGCTGCAAATAGCTTACACTTCCGGCACGTCCTTTCTCGTCCATAATACAGGCGTCGAGCGTTACTTTTCCGCTGGCATCGGGAATTCCGCCTTTTCCAACGGTAATTACATTTGGATCGCCTTCGGGAACACGCACTCCTGCGTCCACCGCATCAAGCGAGTGGCCTCCTTTCGCCAATATCTCCCAGGCAGCCTCGTTGGCAGCCATACCATGATTCCATGTTGAGATTACAACCGGGAATTTATTTGCTGACTGAAAAACCGAATTTGAAAACGCTTTCGTGGCTACACCTGCGCCGGCAAGCATTAACGAACTTTTTGCTAAAAAGGAACGACGGGATATCATAGTTTAATACTTTTAATTGATTTCAAAAGTAAACAAAATGTATTCCAGGAATCAGCTCACGGCAGGTTTTTAATAATGATAACCTTTTATTGATTCTCGTACAAAGCTTTATTCGTGCGAGAAATACTCCAACGTTTTTCTGTAATTCGAGAATACCACTGCGCGCGAAATAAAACCAAGATACTTCCCATCGTCGATAACAGCAAGATTGTACCGGTTTGAGGTTTCAAATTTTTTCGCCACTGTTTCCATATTGTCTTTCGACGAAATATAAAATTCAGGCATAAACATCAGGTCTTTCACCATCACCTGGTCATACAGCTCGTGCTCGAAAATAAGGTGTTTCACCTTCGAGAGTTTCACCATCCCTTTCATATAACCTTCTTCATCAACAATCGGGAAAAGGTTCCGGTTCGATTTTGAAATGGCTTTTACCAGATCGCCCAAACTGGCATCGGGAGAAATAATCTCAAAGTCGTTCTCTATCAATTTTTTTACTTCCATCGAGCGAAGTATAGCTTTGTCTTTGTGGTGCGTAATCAAATCGCCGGTTTGTGCCAGGTGTTTGGTATAAATGGAATGGGGCTCAAAACGCATGATGGTTAAATACGCCACCGTTGAAGTTATAAGCAAGGGAATAAACAAGCCATAACCTCCTGTAATTTCAGCAGTTAAAAATATTCCTGTAAGCGGAGCATGCATAACGGCTGCCATCATTCCGGCCATTCCAGCCAGTGCAAAGTTATTTTCAGGCACTCCCAAATCGAAAAAAGTGTTGAGCAAAAATACCAGAAAATAACCGGCAATTGCACCGGTAAACAGTGTTGGAGCAAAAATACCTCCGTTACCACCCGAGCCGGTTGTTGCCGACATGGCGAATACCTTAAAAATAAGTATTGCGGCCAGCACAATCAGTACAACGTACGGATTATCTTTCCATTGAAAGAACATGGAGTTGTTCAATAAATCGGCCCCCTGATTATTAAAAACCGAGTTAATACTGGTGTAACCTTCGCCCCAAAGCGGAGGAAAAATAAAAATTAAAATACCCAGCGTAACAGCACCGATAAGCACACGAACAAACCAGTTGTTTATCGTCGCGAAACGCTTTTCAAGAAACATGGTTCCGCGCGTAAAATAAATGCCAAGCAAGCCGGTAAAAATTCCCACAAGTATGTAAATCCAAATCATATTAATATGAAATGGTGCCACCTGATCAAAATGGAGCATTACGCTTTCGCCCATAAAAAAGTACGAGATTACTGTGGCCGACACCGCCGAAATCAGCAGCGGGATTAGAAAGGCCATGGTTAAATCGAGCATCAGCACTTCAAGGGTAAAAACAATACCGGCCATTGGCGCATTAAAAATACCTGCAATTGCACCGGCCGCTCCACAGCCAACCATAAGGGTAATGTATTTATACCGTAATTTAAATATGCGTGCCAGGTTCGAACCTATTGATGCACCGGTAAGTACAATTGGTGCCTCCGATCCTACCGATCCTCCAAAACCGATGGTTAACGAACTGGCAATCATCGATGAGTAGGTTTTTGATGGCCTCAGCTTACTGCTCTTTTTCGAAATTGAATACAGAATTTTTGAGACGCCATGCCCAATATCATCGCGAATAATATAGCGAACAAACAACACCGTTAACAATATCCCGATAAATGGATACAACAAATAGAGGTAATTAAACCCTTCAACAGAAATTACGCCGGTTAACTCTTCGGCAACAAAGTGAATCAGGTTTTTTAACAGCAGGGCAGCCAATCCACTTACCAGCCCAACAATCAAACTTAGCAAATACAAAAAGTTCTTTTCCGGTATTTTTGCAATTCGCCAGGCAACAAGTCGATTAAGCAACTTACTCATCAACAACTTGTTAATTCTAAAAATTCTAAACATGAGAAACATCAATTATCTGTTTACGATAGCGGGTAAACACACGTGCCCGCGAAATAAATCCAATGTATTTGCCTTCTTCTATCACCGCCAGGTTGTAGCGCCCCGATGATTCAAATTTAGCAGTAACAATTTCCATGCTGTCATTCGGGTCGATCGAAAATTCAGGCATATACATCAACTCGCTTATTTTCACTGTATCGTATAGTTCATGGTTGAAGATCATCGTTCTCACGTCGTCCATTTTTACCATTCCCACCATCGTTCCATCGTTTTTTACAACAGGAAACAAATCGCGGTGGCCCCTGGTAATGGCTTCAGTAAGGTCGCGCAAAGTTGCATCGGGCGACAAAACTTCAAAGTCGGTTTCAATTAAATTTTTTACTTGCATCAACTGCAACACATTGGCATCTTTATCGTGGGTTAACAATTCTTTGCGCCGTGCCAACTGAATATGATAAACCGAGTTTGGCGTAAATGCCCTGACAATAAGGTATGCAAATGTAGCCGTAACCATGAGCGGCACAAACAACTTGTACCCTCCTGAAATATCTGCAATCAGGAATATTCCGGTGAGTGGCGCATGTAAAACGCCGGCAATTAACCCGGCCATTCCTATTAATGCAAAGTTATTCGAATTTAGGTCTCGTATGCCCAGTCGGTTAATAAGCAGCGAAAAAAGCATTCCAGTATTAACTCCCATAAAAAGCGTTGGCGCAAAAATACCACCAACACCTCCTGCTCCAAAGGTAAGCGATGTGGCTACGATCTTCAGCAAAATTACAGCTACAATAAGTAGCATGGCTGCCCACAATTCTTCACGTAACGAATAGAAAAAACTATTATCGAAAAGATAGTTTAAGTCGCCGGCCAAACATTCGTTTATCGACTCGTAACCTTCGCCGTAAAGTGACGGAAAAAGAAAGATCAGCGCTCCCAGACCGGCACCGCCAGCAAGCAAACGTATTCGGCTGCTTTTCAATTTCTCAAAAATATCGGCTACAAACAAGTACATTTTCGTAAAATATACCGATACAAAACCGGTTACAGCTCCCAAAGCAATGTAGAAAGGTAAATCGCCCAATTCAAAAGCATCAACCACATTAAACGGGTAAAGTACATCCTGCCCCAAAAATAAATACGAGGTTACCACCGCAGTTGATGACGCGAGCAAAAGCGGCACCAGCGAAAATACGGTCAGGTCGATCATTATTACCTCCACAGCAAAAACAATAGCTGCAATGGGCGCTTTAAAAATAGCTGCCATGGCTCCGGCGCAAGCACAGGCAAGCATCAAAATCGTATTTTTATAGTTGAGCCGGAAAATACTGGCAATCCACGATCCCCAGGCAGTTCCGGTGGCAACTGTTGGCCCCTCCAGCCCTACCGACCCGCCAAAACCAACGGTTAACGAAGCCGTTACAACCGATGAAAATAAGTTATGCCTTGAGATTTTCCCTTTTCGTTTTGAGATACTATACAACACATTGGGAATTCCGTGTCTGACTTCCGAGCGAACAATATATTTAATAACCAGAATTGCGAGAAAAATTCCAACAACGGGTAAAGCGAAATAGATATAATTCTGTACTTCATTCGCAACCAGATTGTGAACCATTTCTTCCGTAAAACGCACCGTATTTTTAAGAACAACAGCCGCTATTCCCGACAAAACACCAATAATAATACTTAGCACGGTTAAAAAACCCCGCTCGCCCAGGTGCTTTAACCGCCACCTGTGCAATCGTACAAAAATATGCTGTCTGTGCTTTGTCATTTTTTTCGATCTGGTAAAAGTAACAATTAGCAAGCGCGATTAACAAATTTTAAGGAACTAAAAGCTAAAGATTTTGTTATCCTAATAAACCAGGGTAAGATGAAAATAAAACTCACAGGAAGTAACGGATATATTGGCCGGCTCATTTCATCAGAATTGCTGAAAAAAGGGCATGCTGTGTCAGGCATTAATCGCAACCTACTTTATGGAGCATCAACAAATCTTCAGAAAGAATTACGCAACGCCGATGTGATAATTAACCTTGCCGGTGCCCCTATTTTACAGCGCTGGACAGCAGAAAATAAAAAAAACATATACAACAGCCGGGTGGTAACCACGCGCAACCTGGTAAAAGCAATTATTGACTTACCCGAAAATGAACGCCCCAAAAAAGTAGTATCAGCATCGGCAATTGGCCTGTACAGATCAGGGGATTCGCACACCGAAGAAAGCACAAACTTTGATGACGGTTTTGTTGGAGAAGTGGTAAAGGACTGGGAAAACGAACTAAGGGTTTTACCCATGAATGTGCAAACCATTGTTTTTCGGCTCGGAATTGTTTTTGGAAAAGAGGCAAAAACCATACACAACATGCTGCTACCCTTTAAACTGGGCCTCGGGGGTAAGATCGGGTCGGGCGAGCAGGCTTTTCCCTTTATTCACGAACAGGATGTGGTTAATGCATTCGTTTGGGCTACCGAAACACTTGAAACAAGTGATACTTTTAATTTAACCGCCCCCGAATCGATATCAAATAAAGAATTTACCCAAACTTTTGCCCGGCAATTAAAGCGTCCTGCATTTTTTACTATTCCTGCTTTTGCTTTGAAACTGGTGTTTGGCAAGGCAGCCCAATTGCTAACACAATCACCAAATGTATCATCCCGAAAACTGCTAAACGCAGGTTTTAATTTCGAATACCCAACAATAAAAGCTACCTTACAAAATATTATTGCTAAGAGCTAAAAACTTTAGTCGTTATTTTCTGTTCTCATTCATTAGCTTTGTAAAAAACAATTTTACGCATTACCAATGAAGAACCAGGAAAAAGGCCATTTGCGAACGAACATAAAATTTTTCCGCGATGTATTTCTGTTGCATCCCTACCGTTTGTTTGCCTTGCGCGCCACAATTTCAATGGGTGTATTGGCCGTACCATTTATAATTGCCGGCCTGCCGTTTTTTGGGGTAACACTGGCTTTGGGAGCTTTGGCCGGCGCTTTGTCGGAAACCGATGACCATCCGAAAGGGCGTATAAAATCGTTGTCGATAACCATTCTCAGCTTTTTTATATCAAGTTTCTCGGTAGGGCTTTTAAATAATTACACCTGGATACTTGGCGCCGGATTTATCCTCTCCACCATCATATTTATTTTAATTGGAGGAATTGGCGAACGGTACCGCGCCATTACCTTCGGCTCTATTTTAGTAGGTATTTACGCAATGCTCGGCATCCAAATCAGTCCGGCCTGGTATTGGCAGGCAGTTTTATTACCTGCCGGAGCTTTGTTTCATGGCATACTCACTTTGATTTTGATCTTCCGAAATCCGTGGCGTTTACTCGACCAGCAAATGGCCAGCGGTTTCAGGGCATTGGGAAATTACCTCGACAAGAAAGCCCTGCTTTTTCCCAGCCTAAAAAAAGACCAGGAAGACATAAATAAAGACCTGGCTTTGCTAAACGTAAATGTGGTGAATGCACTTGAGAGCATAAAAAACGTATTGAACAACTACGCCCGCGAAATGAAGAGCACCGAGCCTCTGAACAACTATCTTCAGCGTTTTATGTTGTTGCAAAGTTTGCACGAGCGTGCCGCATCGACCCACCAGCGCCACGATAAACTGGGAAACAGCAACGAACAAATCGAGATTTTGGAAGGTTTTGGTGAAATGCTTCGCCAGTTGGCTTATGCTTCGCGAATGGTGGCAGAAAATATGCTTACCGGAAGGTCGTACAATCATCCGCCGGCTTTGGAGTGGATTTCAAAAGCCATCGACGACAAACTGCAAACCATGCCTGTGGAAGATGCCCAGGACCTGATCCTGCTACATCACAATTTACACCGTTCGCACGTTTCGTTAAAATACCTCGACAACCTGGAAGAAGGCACCTCGATTCCCCGTTTACGGCGCGACGAACGCACACCGTTTCAACGCCTAAAAGAGCAGCTTACTCTTCGTCATCCACGAATGCGCTATGCATTGCGGCTCAGCTTAACCTTTGCTCTGGGCTACATTCTCCAGATTTATCTTGATCTTGATAAAGGCCAGTGGGTAATGCTAACCAGTTTATTTGTTAGCCAAATTACCTACAGCGACACCCGCCGCCGCCTGTTTGAGCGTTTACTGGGAACGGCCACCGGGATTGTTATCGGCGCCGCATTACTGCAAATTTTTACCACCACTGCAGCACAGGTTTTACTGATGATGGGCTCGGCGATGGCCTTTTTCTACTGGCTGCGAAAAAAATACTCGGTAGCGGTAATATTTGTAACCACTTTTGTACTGAGTGCTTTTAACATTATTTCAAACGATGGAGGCATAAACAGTATGATTCCGCGTTTGGTTGACACCCTGCTTGGGGCAACATTGTCGTTTCTCACCATTCGCTTTTTGTGGCCGGGCTGGCAATACCGGCGCATTTCCGGGCTTATTTCTGCGGCACTCGAAAAGAACAGGAACTATTTTCAAGCCATTGCCAGAGAATACCAGCAAGCAAGTAGCGACGACCTGCAATACCGCATTGCACGACGTGAAGCGCACCTGGCCGATAACGAACTTGCACAGGCCTGGAACAGCATGAGGCAAGAGCCGAAAAGTAAACAACACAAAATGGATAGTGTACTCACCAATACTTATCTGAATCATGCTTTACTCTCGCACATTTCGGCACTGGGAGCGCATCGCGAAGCCAATATTGAGCGATTCAAAAACATTGAATCGCTGTTTCTGCAAATTCATAATAAGATGAGTGAAGCCGGAAAAGAAAGTACCTTACGCGAAGAGAAGTTGTCATCCGATCTGTCGGAACTGCTAATGACACTGCAGCAACAAATCAGAAACACCGAAGCTGGTTTAAAACGGCAACAGCTGCGCTTGTTTTATAATATTGCGGCAACAACATCAAAAATTATTGATGAGCTAAAACGAACCTCCTCCCGGTAATTTTAAACGGAGATATTTCTAAGCCACGTGATTTTGAGAAGTGCGAAAGGCTGCATTTTGTTGAGAAACCATTCCCTGTCGCACGTAAAAGGAACCGTTTAGGGCACAAAAAAACCTTCTGCCCAAAGACAGAAGGTTTTTATAATATATAAAGATTGATCTGAATTAGTCAACTTGAGGACCAGCAGCAACCAATGCTTTACCTTCTTCGTTATCAGTGTATTTAACGAAGTTTTTAATAAAGCGAGCACCAAGATCTTTAGCCTTTTCTTCCCATTCAGAAGCATTAGCATAAGTATCTCTTGGATCAAGAATACCAGTATCAACACCTGCTAATTCAGTAGGAATTTCAAGGTTGAAGATTGGTAAGTTCTTAGTTGGAGCTTTGTCGATTGAACCATCAAGGATAGCAGTAATGATACCGCGAGTATCTTTAATAGAAATACGTTTGCCGGTACCGTTCCATCCGGTGTTCACCAGGTAAGCTTCTGCTCCGTGTTCTTCCATTTTTTTCACCAATTCCTCACCGTATTTAGTTGGGTGAAGTGAAAGGAAAGCACCACCAAAGCAAGCAGAGAATGTTGGCTGTGGAGTAGTAACACCACGCTCGGTTCCTGCTAATTTTGCAGTAAATCCTGATAAGAAATAATATTTAGTTTGTTCCGGAGTTAATTTTGAAACCGGAGGAGTTACACCAAATGCATCAGCAGTTAAGAAAATAACTTTTTTAGCATGACCTGCTTTTGATGGAACAGCAATATTATCGATGTGGTGAATTGGATAAGAAACACGAGTGTTTGCCGGACCTGAATTAAAGTCAATTTTTCCATCAGCATCAAGAGTAACGTTCTCCAAAAGAGCGTTACGTTTGATAGCTCCGTAAATTTCCGGCTCAGCATCTTTATCCAGGTTAATGGTTTTTGCATAACAACCACCTTCGAAGTTGAATACACCTTCATCATCCCAACCGTGCTCATCATCACCAATCAACTGACGGTTAGGGTCAGTAGAAAGAGTAGTTTTACCAGTACCAGAAAGACCAAAGAAGATAGCAACATCACCATCTTTACCTACGTTAGCAGAACAGTGCATAGCAGCCATACCCGCTTTTGGCAAGTAGTAGTTCATCATAGCGAACATACCTTTTTTCATCTCACCACCATACCAGCTACCACCGATCACTTGCATTTTTTCTTTCAAGTTGAAAACAGTATATACTGGAGAGTTCATACCAAACTCTTCCCAACGGTCGTTTTGAGTTTTAGAACCATTCATGGCTACGAAATCAGGCTCACCATAGTTAGCAAGTTCTTCTTCAGTAGGACGAATAAACATGTTTTTCACAAAGTGAGCTTGCCATGCTACTTCCATAATGAAACGAATTTTCAAACGAGAGTTTTCGTTAGCACCTAAGAAAGTATCCATAACATACAATTTCTTTCCAGAAAGTTGTTTTGCTGTGATTTCTTTTAAGTAAGACCAAGCTTCCTCTGAAACTTTTTTGTTATCGTTTGGAGATTCTGGAGTAGTCCACCAAATATCTTCAGACGCTTCGTTATCTACAAGGAATTTATCTTTAGGAGAACGACCAGTGAATTCACCTGTCATTACGTTTACAGCGTCAAGCTCTGACAACTGACCTTTTTCGAATCCCTCTAAAGCAGGATTCATTTCTTCTTCATAAAGTTTCTCGTATGAAGGGTTGTGGATAATTTCCTGTACGTCAACAATTCCGTACTTGCTTAAATCTAAATTTGCCATAACTACCTAATAATTAACTTAATAATACAATTTTTCGTCTACTTAAATCGGGACACAAAAATATCATAATTTTCCAATCGGAGGGGGTCACCTCCCCCATTTGCTCTTTTTTTCACCCCAATTAAACATTAGCTTAACAATAGATTGTCATTAAGAAGGCATTTTACTCTTAATTTAGGCACAAAAAAAGCGCTACAAATAAGGATGTAACGCTCTTTTATTATTATCTTATGTCTGTTATGACCTTGGATGAAACTGGTGGATTGTTGACTTCAGGTAATCCTTATCCAAATGGGTATAAATCTCGGTTGTTAATATCGATTCGTGCCCTAACATTTCCTGAACGGCCCGCAAGTCGGCTCCACCATTTATCAGGTGTGTGGCAAACGAGTGACGGAAGGTATGCGGACTGATTTTCTTGTCTAAATTAACCTTTGCGGCCAGGTTTTTAATAATGGTAAAAATCATTACCCTGCTTAATTTTCTGCCGCGGCGGTTTAAAAACAATATGTTCTCACTGTCTTTATTCACCCGAAGGTTTTTTCGGTAATTGGCCAGGTATTTATTAATCTCTTCAATTGCCCGTCCGCTAACCGGTACCAATCGCTCTTTACCTGCTTTTCCTTCAATTTTTATAAATCCCTGCTCAAAAAACAGGTTGGTCATTTTCAGGTTTACCAGCTCCGATACGCGCAAGCCGCAACTGTACAAAGTTTCCAACATGGCTTTGTTTCGCTGCCCTTCTGATTTTTTCAAATCAATGGCATTTATTAACGTATCTATTTCTTCCATAGATAATATGTCGGGCAGTTTCCGGCCAATTTTTGGCGACTCGAGCAAAGCCGTCGGATCACTGGTGATCTTCTCTTCGATTAACAGGTATTTATAGAAAGATTTTATGCCAGAAATAGTTCGCGCCTGAGTTCTCGGACTAACACCTTTCTCATTTAACCATTCTACAAAGTTTTTTAACTGACTCAGCGTTACCTTTTCAGGATTTACCCCTTTGAAACTTTTTTCAAAAAAATTCTCCAACTTGTTGATATCATTAATGTAGGCAGCTATTGAGTTCTGCGATAATGATTTCTCCAACTTTAAGTAGTTTTCATATCCTTTTTTACATTCCTCCCATTTCATAATATTGCAAATTAAGGTTACTTTTATGTCTGTTTATATCGTGCAATGTATGTTATTATACCTATGAACTATTAACACAAAAAAATATTACGTTGCATTTTGAATAAAGTTACTATAAAATAAATTAAAATCGAAGAAATGAAGCTCTTGATTATCAACGGACCGAACTTAAACCTGCTTGGGGTAAGGGAAAAGTCGATTTATGGAACAGAAAGTTTTAAAAGTTATTATGAACAATTAAAACAGGATTTCCCGGATTCAGACCTCTCCTATTACCAATCGAACGTTGAGGGAGAACTTATAAATTCCTTACACGAGCATGGTTTTAGTTACGACGGGATAATCATAAATGCCGGTGCCTACACGCACACCTCGGTGGCCATACGCGATGCCATTGCCGGAATAAAAACACCTGTTGTTGAAGTACATATATCAAATACACTTACACGCGAAGATTTCAGGCACAAATCAATCATTGGCCCGGTATGTAAAGGATGTATTATGGGATTTGGTCTGGAATCATATCGATTGGCAATTCAAAGTTTTGTAAATTGAAACGTAATCTATACTCTCTATTAAATTTAATTGCTGATTAAATTTAATTTAACCGTTAAATCGGGTTTTATTGTACTTTTGCGCCCTTAAAAATTAGAAATAATGAGACAGACCAAAATTGTTGCAACGATCTCGGATCAACGATGTGACGTAGATTTTATACAGTCACTATATAATGCGGGGCTGAACGTAGCCCGTATTAACACTGCCCATATTACTCCCGAAAGCGGGAAAGTTATGGTTGACAATATTCGCGCGGTTTCAGATAAAATTGCAATTCTTGTTGACACGAAAGGCCCGGAAATAAGAACATGTCAAACTCTTTCGGACACTGAAGTTAAGGAAGGAGAACTGGTTACGCTTTCATACTCTACGGGAGTGATTGAGAATGTAAAAAACATTTGTGTAAACTATAAAGGTTTTGTAAACGACCTGAATGTTGGCAACAAAATTCTTGTGGATGACGGCGAAACTGAATTCGAAGTAGTTGAAAAACACATTCAGTATTTATTGTGTAGAGTTTGCAACTCGGGCGTTATTAAAAAGCGTAAGAGTATTAACGTTCCCGGCGTAGAAATTAAATTACCATCGCTGACGGAACGCGACGTGGAATTTATTCGCTTTGCTGCCGAAAACGAACTCGATTTTATTGCACACTCGTTTGTACGCCATAAAGAAGATGTAAAAGAAGTTCAGAAAATTCTGGATGAACATAACAGCCCGATTAAAATTATTGCCAAAATTGAAAACATGGAGGGTGTTGACAATATCGACGAGATATTGGAACACGCCTATGGTATTATGGTAGCACGTGGCGATTTGGGTATTGAACTTCCGGAATCGAAGATCCCATCTATTCAGCGTAACCTGGTTCGTCGTGCAATATTGTTCCAAAAACCGGTTATTATTGCCACACAAATGCTGCACACTATGATTGAGCACCCAAGACCAACACGTGCCGAGGTGAGCGACGTGGCAAGTGCTATTTACATGGGAACCGACGCCATCATGTTAAGTGGCGAAACAGCTTACGGAAAGTATCCTGTTGAAGCCGTTAAAGCAATGGATAAAATTGCTCAGGAAGTTGAACCAGACCGCGACCGTCGCGAGTTAACAGTTCCACTTAAAGCTGATATTCCGGCTTACCTGGCCCAGTCGGCAATACGCGCTGCACGCGAATTAAAACCCGATGCGATTATCACATCAACCACAACCGGCAAAACAGGACGTTACCTTTCATCGCACCGCTCGTTTTACCCGGTTTTTGTTAAATGCCACTCACACCGGGTAATGCGCGAACTGGCGCTTTCATTTGGCGTTCATCCGTCGTACCTCGAAGCTAAAAAGAACAAAATGAAGATCCAGAAAGCGGCTGTTCAGGAGTTGGTTAACGAGGGTACCGTTAACATGGACGACCTGGTAATTTATATCGGCGGCCGTTTTGGCGAAGATGCAGGTGCATCGTTCATCGAAATATCTACTGCCGACCGCCTATTTACAAAGTCAAAAGAAATAAATTAGCAACAATTTAATTCCATAAAAAAAGCCTTGCTTCTTCATTGAAGCAAGGCTTTTTCATTTTGGATAAAACCGGAATGCCGGATGTCCCGACACTTGCGGTCGGGATTTGGCTGTGGCCGATTTTCAATTCACTTCGTTCATTCGGATACTGGATGCTGGATACTGGATGCTGGATGCTGGATGGATAAAATTGTTAAACGGATAAATTGTAATATTGTAGCTCTTAACGGTCGATCTTATACTCAGTAAAACGCTATGATTTCCAAATTTTTACTCTCTGGTAAAATCTTAAATTCCGTAATTGATAATCTGAGATTGCCCCATTAGATATTTAATGAATTGTATTTTTATTCTTGTTTAAACGCTTTAAGGAGTTAAAAACGCTTGAAGTTTTTTTTTGTGTTTTGGTAAAATCTTATTTGCTCCTCAGATAACCTTAATAACCAATGTTTTACCCCTACAATAACCTTATTAACCTTATTTTTTGTTGATGTTTTTTTGCGAGCTTTTCCAAAGTTTTAATTGCCTTTATTCTGAATAAATTCTAAACCTTGAACTGAAACAATGCTGATTTGCAAAATTGCAAACTGCCAGGCACAGCGCTTGCCTACTGCCAATTCATCCTTTATCAATAATCCTTTTTTTTCTTTTGCCCTGGTACCAGCCGGATATTTCGAATTCAGCACGAAATTTTATTAAATATCATTAGTGTCCGGTAAAAATTTACCGGGCAGTACATTTTAAAGAACCACCCGGTATGTCTACTTTTGAGTTACCACACCAAAAAGTTAGACATGGGTAAAAATACAATTT
>NZ_FOHT01000044.1:0-29020 GCF_900111425.1 Draconibacterium orientale
CCCGACTCCCGGCTCATCCTCTGCCGTTCCTAATCCCATTCTTTCTATGAACATCGCTTCTCTCAAAGCGGCTGCAAAAGTAAGCAAGGTTTTTAATAATGCAAGCACTTTGGTAAAAATAACTACAACTATTTTGGGGTGTAAATCGCAAGTGACTGGTAATGTGAACGGAGAGTTTCAATAAATTTTTAGCGCTGCCGATTTAAACAGACAGTACACCCGCTGCCCTTTCTCCAAACACAGGCTTTTTTGTGATGCTTCCGTCACCTCTACGATGATGTTTTCGCCTACATCGACTACGCAAAATGCCAGGCCGTCTTTTAAAAATACCTCTTTCATGGTGCCTGCTACCTGGTTGCGCAGCGAGATATTTTGTACAGGCTCTTTCGATAAGGCGATGCTTTCCGGCTTGATCAGCACTTTTAGTTCCTGGTTTACCTCCACATCTTTTCCTATTGTTTGCGTGAGCGCTTGTATCTGCAGGTTGCTTTTATGGCTTTTCAGCAAAACCATATTCTTCGATTCAAGGTACTCTAATACCGATAGGTGCAATACATTATACCAGCCCGACTGGTGCATCAACTCCAGATTCTCGGGTTGATCCAACAAATCGGTGAACTTTCCGTGCCCCTGCAACTGCCCGTTTTTCAGTAGTAACAAATTATCGGTAAGACTTAAGAGATCGGGAAGATCGTGGCTTACTATTAATATAGGTAGCGAGAATTTCTGATGCACCCTGTTTAAATACGGAATTATTTCGCGGCGCAGGTTTACATCCAATGCCGAAAACGGTTCGTCCATCAACAATATTTTCGAACCACTTATAATGGCACGGCCAATTGCCGCACGTTGTTTTTCCCCTCCGGAGCATTGTTCGGGTTTCTTATTTAATAAATGTGCGATCTGCAAGGTATCGATCACCTCATCGAAAAGCTCCGGATCGGGATTCTTTTCTCCGTACAACAGGTTCTTCCTTATAGTATAGTGCGGAAAAAGTCGCTCGTCCTGAAAAACGTAACCTACCCTTCGCTGCCTGATCTTAACATTTACCTTTTTATTCGAATCGAGAAGTGTGTCGCCATTCAAACGAATATAACCTGAATCGGGGGTAACAATTCCGGCAATGGAATTCAGCAAACTTGTTTTCCCATGGCCCGATGGGCCAAAAATACCGGTAATCCCGTTTGGGATATCAGCTTTTACATCGAGTGCAAAATCTTTTCGCTGTAGTTTTATATGGAAACTCAATGCCGCGTTCATGCCGTTTTACTTTTAATTACACGTCGGTTTAAGAATTCGGCAGCAATCATTGCCAACAATGATAATATAACAGACACTACAACCAAACGCATGGTTGAAGCTTCTTGTCCCGGAACCTGCATCTCTGAAAAAATGGCTAATGGAAGTGTTTGTGTTTTTCCTTCGATGTTTCCGGCGAAGGAAATGGTTGCTCCAAATTCGCCCAGGCTTCTTGCAAACGAAAGAATGAATCCGCTGATCACTCCGGGCAATGCCAGCGGAAGTGTAATAGTGAAAAATACCCGGAGATTGGAAGCCCCCAAAGTACGGGCAGCTTCTTCCAGTTTCTGATCGACCAATTCAATGGATAAACGAATAGAGCGAGTAACCAAAGGAAACGACACAAAAATGGCTGCAATTACAGCGGCGTAAAACGAAAAAGCGATTTGAATGCCGAATGTTTCGTAAAAGAATTTACCAATCACTCCGCGGTTTCCGAAAACCAGCAATAACAAATAACCGGTGGTAATAGGCGGTAAAACCAGCGGTAAATGCAGGATTCCCTCAACTACCGATTTTCCAAAAAACCTTTTTCGTGCCAGAAACCAGCCCACGGCTATGGCCAACGGCAAGGTTATAACAGCACAAATTAGCGCTACATATAACGATAATTGTATTGCCGACCATTCACTGGCTGTATATTTAAACAATTCACTCAATCTTAAATCCGTGTTTTATCCAAATGTCTGTTGCTTCTTTCGAGGTCAGAAAATTATAAAAAAGCCTGGTTTGTTCGTTGTTTTTGTTCTTTAAAATGGAGGCATAGAATCCAATTGGTGGATGCAGCTCATCGGGAACTACGGAAACGATCTTTACTTTTTTCGATTTCAGGGCATCCGTTTTATATACAATACCCATTTCCACTTCGCCCAATTCTACCACCATTAATGCCGAGCGCACATCTTTTGCAGGAAGCATCCGGTCGGATAAAGCATCGGCATAACCACCGCCCTCGATCGCTTTCCAGGCATAGTCGCCGGCCGGCACATGTTTTGGGTCGCCTATCGACAAGCGTCCGTTAAACTGCTCCGGGAAATGATCCAAAAATGTAATGGTGTCCGTTTCACTATCGGAAGGAACAATCACCGCCATCGACGTGCCAACAACGTTCTCTTTTGATTCAGGAACAACCAGATCCAGATGAATCAGGTAATCCACCCACTTTTCGTTGGCTGAAATAAAAACTGCCGGTTGTGCTCCCTGTTCAATTTGTCGGGCAAGCGTTCCCGACGAGGCAAAATTCAACTTAATATCTATATTATTTTCAGCTTCGTATATTTCAGCCAGCTCGGCAACCACGTTTGTTAAACCGGCCCCGCTAAAAACCAACAGCTCATTCAACTGCTTTTTCTGTGCTTTTTGGGCACATCCAACCAGAAGAAAAAGCAGTACTATATATATGGTATATTTTCTTATCATTTTTCGACTGCTAAAGTTATTCATTTTGCAGAATCAACGACAAAATATTTCTTTTCACTTCGGCTCCATTCCCACAACTCCTCCTATTCATGCTAAAAGGTTAACCTGGTTTTCGTTCGTTAAAACCACCAGTATCTCAATGGCCCCTGAGAACTATCTCTTGCATTTCGCAAAAACAGCCATCCGTTTCAGGTTTACTTAACATTACAATTTTCATTATCCAACTATCAATCAGACATTTAATACCATTTTGTGTTTTTTTAATGTTGTTTCTCGAAATTTAGTTGACTTCTGCAACTAATTAATTATAGTTTTGCGACACGAAAACAAGACTTATTGATGAATTCGCAAAAGACATTAACATACCTTCTTGGACAAACCATGAAATTGGTAAAGTTTAGGTTGGGTGAAAAATTTAAAGAGAAAAAAATCGAATTGAATGCGGAACAATATATCGTTCTGCACTATATCAACGAAAACAATTCACCAACGCAACAAGATTTGGCCAATCATTTTATGCGCGACAAGTCCATTATTCTTCGCCAGATGAATACATTGATCGATCTTGACTACGTAGAACGTACGCAGGACGAAAACGATAAGCGCAAAAAAAACCTGCATTTAACAGCAAAAGGTAAAGAGTTTTTGGAACTCACCAGAGAACTGTCGGCTGAGATTTCGGAAGAATTATTAAAAGATGTTTCGGCAAAGGAACTGGCCAATTTCGAAAATGTTCTTTTTAAAATTCAGCAGAATACCGGTTTTAAAGATTGCCTGTCGGGTTGCTAACATGATATTGAAAATTAAAAATTATAGATACGAAAACATGAAAACAATTGCACAATTTACAAGCGTGGCCACAGTTGCCATTCTTTTACTTTTTTCTTCCTGTTCGAACAAACAACAGGGAAGTAACCCCATGATGGGCGGACAGGTTGCTGAGTACCTTGTACAAGAGGTTACACCGCAAAACATTACGCTTTATCAGGCTTTTCCGGCCACACTCGAAGGCGAACAAACCGTTGAGATCCGTCCCAGAGTTGCAGGTTACATTGAGAAAATTTTTGTTGACGAAGGCGACTACGTACAAAAAGGACAAGTTCTTTTTCAGTTAAATGCCAACGATATTCGTGCTCAGGTTCGATCGGCCGAAGCGCAGATAAAAGTTGCCGAATCGCAGGTAGCCACCGCAAAAATTGAATTGGAGAAAACCGAGCCGCTGGTGGAGAAAAACATTGTCAGTGCGTTTCAGCTCGAGTCGGTAAAAGCCCATTTACAATCGGCGCAGGCACAGTTGGCGCAGGCACAGGCTAATTTCGCCAATGCCAAAGCCAACCTTGAATATACCATGATAAGCAGCCCAACAAACGGCTTTATCGGAACTTTCCCGTACCGCGTTGGAAGTTTGGTAAGCAGCTCTGTTGCACAGCCACTTACCACTGTTTCGAATACATCGAGCATGCGCGCCTATTTCTCCGTTAACGAGAAAGCATTTTTGCAACTTACTAAAAATCTGGAAGGTGCTACTACCGGCGAAAAGCTGGCCAACCTGCCGGAAGTTGACCTGATTTTGCCCGATCAATCGGTTTATCCGCAAAAAGGTAAAATTGAAATTGCCAGCGGAATTGTTGATCCGCAAACCGGTGCCATTAATATGCGTGCTTCATTCCCCAATGCCGAAGGAAACCTTCGCTCGGGAGGAAGCGGAAATATACGTTTGCCCAATTACCTGAATGATGTTTTGCTTGTGCCGCAACCGGCCAGTTACGAAATTCAGGGAAAACATTTTGTTTACGTTACCAACAGCGAGAATAAAATTGTAAATACCGAAATTCAGGTAATTGCCGGCGATTTGAAAGATGTTTTTGTGGTTACCTCAGGACTTAAGGCCGGAGATAAAATTGTAGTTGAAGGAATTACAACCCTTCGAGATGGCATGCAAATTAAACCCAAATTAGCCGGACAAGCAGTAGCCAAAAGCAATGAACCTTCAAACAATTAATCATATAGAAGACAACAGTTATGTTTAGAAAATTTATAGAAAGGCCGGTACTTTCAACGGTTATTTCAATCATACTGGTTATTCTCGGAGTGCTGGGAATTACTACTTTACCCATCGAGCAGTATCCCGATATTGCTCCGCCAACCATTCGGGTATCGGCCAACTACACCGGTGCCGATGCGCAAACCGTTCTGAACAGTGTGGTTATTCCGCTCGAAGAACAGATTAACGGTGTTGAAGACATGATTTACATGAGCTCAACAGCGAGCAACAACGGATCGGGTACAATTCAGGTGTACTTTAAACAAGGAACCGATCCGGATATGGCATCCGTTAACGTTCAAAACCGTGTGGCACGTGCCAATGCACTGCTGCCGGCTGAAGTTACGCGTGCCGGAGTGCTTACTGCCAAGCGCCAGAACAACATGTTAATGGTATTTTCGCTTTACAGTAAAGATGGAAGATACGACGAAACTTTCCTTCAGAACTATTCGAAAATTAACCTGCTGCCACAAGTACAACGTATTAACGGTGTAGGCGAAGCCATGGTATTCGGCCGCAAAGATTACTCGATGCGTATTTGGTTAAAACCGGATATCATGTCGAACTATAACTTAATACCTGCCGATGTGGTTGCTGCACTAAATGCACAAAACCTGGAGGCAGCTCCCGGACGTTTTGGTAGCGAAAATGGTCAGAGTTTCGAGTATGTTATTCGCTATCGTGGAAAACTTACACAACCCGAAGAGTTCGAAAACATTGTAATAAAATCGGATGAAGACGGGAATATTTTACGGCTTGGAGATGTAGCCCGCGTTGAATTTGGCTCGCTGGATTACACTGCAATGACACAAACCCAGGGACAACCGGGTATTAGTATGGCGATTTTTCAATCGGCCGGATCGAACGCCCGCGAAGTAATTCTGGAAATCGAACGTACACTGGAAGAAGCGTCCAAGTCATTTCCTCCGGGAGTTGATTATATGGAGCTCATGAATACCAACGAATTCCTCGATGCCTCGATCGAAAAAGTACTGCACACCTTACTCGAGGCTTTTGTGCTGGTATTTATCGTTGTTTTTGTGTTCCTGCAAAATTTCAGGGCAACACTTATTCCGGCAATCGCCGTTCCTGTATCCATTATTGGTACTTTCTTCTTCCTGAATTTATTTGGCTTTACCATAAACTTACTTACCCTGTTTGCGCTGGTGCTCGCCATTGGTATTGTGGTCGACGATGCCATTGTGGTGGTGGAAGCGGTTCACGCCAAACTCGACTCGGGGGCACGAAGTGCTAAAAACGCTGCTATTTCGGCGATGAACGAAATTTCTACAGCCATTATTTCGATTACACTGGTAATGGCGGCGGTGTTTATTCCGGTAACATTTATAACCGGAACCACCGGAGTGTTTTACAAGCAATTTGGAATAACACTTACGGTAGCCATTATACTTTCAGCTGTTAATGCGCTTACACTCAGCCCGGCGTTGTGTGCGCTGTTCCTAAAACCACACAGCGAAGAAGAAAAAGAAAAGAAGGGGGTAATGAAACGCTTTTATATTGCATTTAACACCGCATTTGAAAGCATGACCGGAAAATACAAAAAGGTAACTCACTTCTTTATCAACAAAAAATTAGTGGCCGGAACCTTGATTATAATTTTTGTTGCTCTTCTTGGTTACCTTATGAAAACAACCTCAACAGGCTTTGTTCCGTCCGAAGACACAGGGCGGATGTTTGTTGATATCGCCATGCCTCCGGCTTCTTCATCAGAAAGAACAGCAGAAGTTGCAAAACAAGTTGATGCCCTTTTAGAAACAATACCGGAAATTAACGGACGGACAGTTGTAACAGGATTTTCATTTATGGGCGGACAAGGAAGTCCGTATGCGATGGTAATTGCAGGACTAAAACCTTTTAACGAACGAAAAGGCGAAGGACAGGATTTGAACAGTGTTGTGCAGAAATTGTACATGCTTACTTCGCAAATCAAAGGTGCCCGTATTATTATCTTCTCACCACCAATGGTTCCAGGATTTAGTGTTACCGGCGGTTTCGAATTACAACTGGAAGATAAAACCGGTGGCGATATTCACGACTTTGAAAAAGTGGCCAATAATTTCCTAGGCGCATTAAATCAACGTCCCGAAATTCAATATGCACGTACTGCTTTTAATACCAACTTCCCGCAATACCGTATTGATGTTGATGCGGCCCGCTGTATGCGCTCCGGGTTACAGGTAAGCTCAGTGCTTTCGGCTATGCAAGGCTACATTGGTGGCTATTATGCATCCGATTTTAACCGCTTTGGTAAACAATACCGGGTTATGGTACAATCAGAAGCCAAATACCGCGGAAACCCTGAAGATTTAAACACGATTAAAGTACGCACTGCAACCGGCGAAATGGCTCCTATTTCGGAATTCATTACACTTACAAGAGTGTATGGCCCCGAAACAATTAACCGTTTTAATATGTACACCGCAATTTCGGTAAACGGCAGCCCAAATCCCGGTTATAGCTCCGGAGACGCCATTGATGCCGTACGCGAAGTAGCTGCCGAAATGTTACCAACCGGCTATGCTTACGAATTCTCGGGGCTTACCCGCGAAGAAGTTAGTGCAGGTAACCAAACCATCATCATCTTTATTTTAAGTTTGATTTTTGTGTACTTCTTGCTGGCAGCACAGTACGAGAGTTACATTATGCCGCTATCGATTATTGTGTCGTTACCCATTGGTATTGCCGGCTCGTTTATTTTCGCCCGCATTTTGGGCGTTGAAAACAACATTTACCTGCAAATTTCGCTGGTAATGCTTATCGGGCTTCTGGCCAAAAATGCCATTCTGATTGTGGAGTTTGCCCGGCAACGACGGGAATCGGGCATGTCGATTATTGAGGCTGCCGTTGAAGGTGCCACTGCCCGACTTCGCCCGATTTTGATGACATCCTTCGCATTTATTGTAGGATTAATTCCGCTGGTTATCGGAACAGGAGTTGGTGCCAACGGTAACCGCTCCATCGGGACCGGCGCTGTGGGTGGTATGCTGATTGGTACGCTGATTGGAATTTTGGTTATTCCGGCCATGTTCGTGGTTTTCCAGATTTTGGAAGAAAAAGTAACAAAACCGAAGGAGCAACAAGAAATTTCAGAAATGAACAGTTTGGATTAATCCGCTAGAAAAGATTAGATATGAAGACAAATTCAATAAAAAACATACTACTTATTGCCCTTGTTTCGGTATTGATTGTTTCGTGTAGTACAACCAATCAATACCAGCGCAGCCAGGATTCAACCGACGGATTATACGGAGCAGCAAAAACGGCCGAAAGCAACCTGGCAAACGAAAGCTGGCAAAACCTGTTTAACGACCCGATTTTGGACAGTTTAATCGCCGAAGGATTGAGAAACAACTTTGATTTGCAGGCTGCGGTTCAGCGCGTTGTTGCTGCCGAGTCGAATTTCTTACAAAGCAAAGCAGCACTGGCCCCCTCGCTAACGGGGCAAGCCGGACATACTTACGTTAAAAACTCAGAATCAACCACTCCTAATGGACCGGACCATTACAACGCATCGCAAATAGCGTTGCAAAGTAGCTGGGAAATCGACTTCTGGGGAAAACTGAGCAACGCCAAAAAATCGGCCTACGCCAATTACCTGGCTACCGATGCAGCAAAAAAAGCAGTGCAAACACGACTGATTGCCAATATTGCTTCGGTGTATTACCGCTTACTGGCACTCGACGCGAACCTTGAAATTACAAAGGCCACGGTTAAAAACAGTGCCGAACTGGTTGAAACCATAAAAGCATTAAAAGAAAGTGGCAGCGTTACCGGAGCGGCAGTAGTACAAAGTGAAGCTGCACGTTACGCAGCAGAAGTTACCATTCCCGACATCGAACAGCAAATACGTGAAAACGAAAATACACTTTGTATTCTGTTGGGCCGAACTCCGGGAAAAGTAAAACGCGGCAAACTGCAAGAGCAGCAGGCGCACGAACTGTTGGAAGTTGGTGTTCCGGCCGAATTGTTAGATAAGCGCCCCGATGTAATGCAAGCCGAGTACAACGTTATAAGTGCTTACCACATAACCAACAGCGCGAAAGCTTACTTTTACCCGTCGGTAACACTTACCGCAAGTGCAGGTTTGGAATCGCTGGAGTTTGAAGATTTGTTTGATCCGGCATCGTTTGCCGCCAATATTGTGGGAGGTTTAGTTCAACCAATTTTTAACAAGCGGGCCAACAAAACACGTTTAGAAGTTGCCAAAGCACAACAGGAAGAAGCTTTGTTAAATTTCAAAAGTACATTATTGAATGCAGGTGCCGAAGTGAACGATGCCCTTAGCATGTACGATGCATCGATGCAAAAGATAGAGCTGCGCAACAAACAATTGGATGCCCTGGAAAAATCGGTTGATTACACCAAAGAGTTGCTGATTTACGGTTCGGCAACTTACACCGAAGTTTTGAATGCACAGCAAAGTTTGCTGAATGCACAATTGAGCGATGTTAACGACCAGGTTCAGCAACTGAATGCGGTGGTTTCGCTGTATCGCGCATTAGGCGGTGGTTGGCAATAAAATTTGTAAAACAAGTAGATTCATAACCTGAAGGGGGTCGTCCGGAAACGGATGGCCCTTTTTCTGTTAGTCTATTGCAAATCATTGTTAAATCTGGTTCAACATTTATTGACTCACCCTCATTGTGCCTCGCTATTGTAGTTACCCTCTATACACAAATATTTTACGCCTTATCTTCGACAAAAGGCTTGTATATGAGGCGCATGACACGTTTCATTTTCAATGTACTTTTGCATTTGCGCCTTTTCTAATACTTAACATTAACCCCGGGCGACACTTTCCGCCATCCGGCGGTTCGTTTGCCCGGGGCTAAATTACTGCGGACTTTCAGCCCTATATTATATTTGTTGGATTGTAGCCTAAGAAGAGCGCTGAAAGTGCGATTTATTACAGCCCAGGGCAAGATAATTTGATTTAAATCGTCCAGCGAAGAATAAATGATCGAAGTTAATTGGTTCTTCCGGACGAAATTTAACGGCAATTTCCATAAAATTATGTGAAAAGAAATGTATATTCTTGCAGTTAAAGGGGAGCACTTTGTTAAGTAAACGGAATCAAGTATCCCGAATCACCCCATTCCAACATTCTAATATTCCAATACTCAAACATTCTAACACTCCTAAAGCCGGTTTTCCCAAAAGAAATTATTGGGTTCGCATTCTTTAAATCCGGCTTTGCGGTAAAGGTTTTGGGCTTTAATATTATCATGTCGCACCTCCAGGTTTATCCGGCAGTAGCCATTTTCTTCGGCAAATTTCTCAATGCCTTTTAACAGAAACAGGCCAACTCCCTGTTGGCGGAAACCGGGAGATACAATTAAATCGTGAATATTGATTAGTGGACTCGCTTTCCAGGTAGAAAAATTGAGGTTACAATTGGCAAGCCCTGCAAAATTGTCGCCAATACAAACAAAAAAGCCCATGTACGCCACATGTCGTTTCAGGCCTTCAATAATTTTTGGGCCAAGTCCTTCGGGCATCGGTTCGCGAATTCCCATTTCATCTTCCATGTAATCATTTAAAAGATGAAGCACTTGCTTGCAATGAACGGGATTTTGCAAATCAACTTGAATGAGTTTTTTTTCCATTTTCAATGCGTTAATGCTTCAATGCGTTAATGGTTCAATGCGTTAATGGTTTAATGGTTAAAATTAGTCATTTTGTATTCAACATTCTAATCCTCCGATATTCAAATATTGCATCAAGCCTTGTACTGCTTTACATCAGTTTCATTCTTATCGGGAGCATGCCACACATTTGCCAAACAAAACAAACAAGCGTAAGCCTTAGTCTTTTTAACACCCCCAATCGCATTTATTCCTTATCCTGAAAACCATTCAATTATATAATTTATCGAAAACACTCTTCATCGTTATTCGAATAATTGATTGGGATTGAATTTAGAATTCATTCAAAAACTGTATTTTCGTTTTTTATTCTAATAATTCAATAAAGTGTCAAAGAATTTAGTAATCATTCCAACATACAATGAAAAGGAGAATGTTGAAAAGATGATCCGCAAGGTCTTCTCTTTGGAAATGCCTTTTCATTTGCTGATTGTAGAAGATAATTCGCCTGATGGAACTGCCGAAATTGTAAAAGGCCTGATGAAAGAGTTTCCCGACAAACTCCATATTTTGGAAAGAAAAGGGAAACTGGGTTTGGGCACAGCCTACATTTCAGGCTTTAAGTGGGCGCTGGAAAGAGATTACCAAGCGATTTGCGAAATGGACTGCGACTTTTCGCACAATCCCGATGATTTGCTAAGGCTTTTTGATGCCATTGGACATGGTGCCGATGTGGCTGTTGGTTCGCGCTATATTACCGGAATAAATGTGGTAAACTGGCCGCTTGGCCGTGTACTGATGTCGTATTTTGCATCGATGTATGTGCGTATTGTTACCGGCATGAATGTGCGCGACACTACCGCTGGTTTTGTTTGCTGGAAACGGGAAGTACTGGAAACCATCGACCTCGACAAAATAAAACTGATTGGCTACGGATTTCAGATTGAAATGAAATTTACAGCCCACAAATTTGGATTTAACATCAAGGAAGTTTCCATTGTGTTTACCGATCGCCAGGAAGGAACATCGAAAATGAGCGGTGGTATTTTTAACGAAGCACTTTGGGGCGTTTTAAAAATGAAGTTAATCAGCTTTGTTCGAAAATACGAAAGGAAAAATTAAGGATTAATGATGAAGGCTTAAGGATAATTCAAGGCTGCCACGTGCAGTCTTTTTTGTGCGTACAATTCTCCCCCAATGTGAACAATGAGCAACAAACAACGTTTGACAAAGGGTTACCGAAATTTCGTGGCGTACAGACAAGAAGGGTTTCGGCGTATTTTAGTAACTTTGTTATAAATCAAAAACCGAGGGGAAATGAGAACACTGATTAAAGACGCAACGATAGTAAACGAAGGATTAAAATTTAAAGGAAGTGTTTTAATTGATGGTGAAAAAATAGAAAAAGTCTTTCCTCACACGGTTCCCGCCGATTTTGATACCAGCCACACCGAAGTTATTGATGCTACAGGGCTTTTGCTGATTCCCGGAGTAATTGACGACCAGGTACATTTTCGTGAGCCAGGATTAACCCACAAAGGCGAAATTGCCACCGAAAGCAAAGCTGCGGCAGCCGGTGGAGTTACCACTTACATGGAAATGCCCAACACCAATCCGCAAGCCGTTACGCAGGAAGAATTGCAGAAAAAATTCGACCGGGCTGCTGAAGTTTCGGCAGTTAATTATTCGTTTTACATGGGTGCCACCAACGATAATTTGCCCGAAGTGCTGAGAACCGACCCTACAAAAGTGTGTGGGATTAAAGTTTTTATGGGCTCTTCAACCGGAAATATGTTGGTTGACGATGATAAAACGCTGTCTGAAATTTTTAAAAATGCCCCAACACTGGTTGCTACCCATTGCGAAGACGAAGCAACAATAAAAGCCAATACCGAAATTGCCCGCCATCGATATGGCGAAAACGTTCCTATTTCGCGCCACTGCCACATACGCAGCGACGAGGCCTGTTATAAATCGTCGTCGAAAGCGGTTGAACTGGCCTCGAAATTCGATACACGCTTGCATATTCTCCATCTTTCGTCGGCAAAAGAGATGAGCCTTTTTTCGCCTGGAAAAGTTAGCGATAAAAAAATTACCGCCGAAGTTTGTGTGCATCACCTGTGGTTCGACGAGCGCGACTACATCGATTACGGCACCCGCATAAAATGGAATCCGGCAGTAAAATGCGAAAAAGACAAAGTAGCACTTTGGGAAGCCCTGCTGGCCGATAAAATTGACGTGATTGCCACCGACCATGCGCCACATACCCTGGAGGAAAAAAATAACTCGTATTTTAAAGCGCCATCGGGCGGGCCACTGGTTCAGCATTCGCTGGTTGCCATGCTCGAACTGAGCAAAAAAGGATTTATTACCATAGAAAAAGTGATTGAAAAAATGTGCCATACTCCGGCCGATCTCTTCCGGGTAAACAAGCGGGGATACATTCGCGAAGGGTATTTTGCCGACCTTGTTTTGGTTGATCCGAACAAAAGCTGGATTGTGGCTCCCGAGAATATTTTGTACAAATGTGGCTGGGCGCCGTTCGAGCGAACCGAGTTTTCGAACCAGGTAGTAAGCACTTTTGTAAACGGACTGAAGGTTTACCACAATAACCGGATTATTCACCCAAATTACGGGCAGGCAGTTACGTTTAATCTATAGTCCGTAGAATCGTTCTAAAATATTCCACCACATAAACCTATTTCGAAATTATACGTTTATGGCTGTACGACTTATTCGTTAAATAGGTCACACATTCATAAGGTGGTTTCTTCATTGGAATCACCTTATTCCGTTTACGAATTTTCTTTTCTGCCTAATTCAGTATAACCTGCTTAAAAACGCTACTCTTCCAGCATTTTCAGCGGTAATTCTTTGGTGGCTTTGGCACCCAGCTTTTTAATATTCTCGGCACGACGCACCAGGTTGCCCGCGCCAGTGTGTAGTTTATTAACAGCCAAATCGTAGGTTTTCTGAGTGGTTGACAGGTTTTTTCCTATGGTTTCCATATCGGTAATAAAGCCCACAAATTTATCGTAAAGCGCCCCACCCTGTTTGGCAATTTCAATGGCGTTACGGGTTTGGTTTTCCTGCTGCCAGATGGAGGAGATGGTGCGCAGCGTTGCCAGCAAAGTTGATGGACTTACGATTACCACTTTCTGATCCCAGGCATAAGTAAACAACTCCTGGTCTTCCTGAATTGCCACACCAAACGACGCTTCGATTGGAATAAACAGCAACACAAAATCGGGCGAATTTAACATGCTGCCCGTTTGATAATGTTTTTCGCTCAAGCCTTTAATATGAGTTCTTAAACTCAAAAGATGTTCTTTTACAAACTTCACCCGTTCCTCATCGCTTTCGGCATTAACGGCGCGTTCGTAAGCGATCATCGAAACTTTCGAATCAACAATAATATGTTTGTTATCCGGCAGGTTGATTACAATATCGGGCTGAATTCGTTTGCCGTCCTCAGTAGTATCGCTGAATTGTTTTTGGTAGCCCTGTTCTCCTTCGTTCAACCCTGATCGCTCAAGGATACGTTCCAAAACCACTTCGCCCCAGTTTCCTTGTTTTTTCACATCACCTTTCAGCGCTTTGGTCAGGTTGTTGGCCTCTTCGCTAATTTTGTTGTTCAGGTCGTAAAGTTTTTTTAGCTCAGCTTTCAGGTCAGTCTGGTCTTTTAAACCTTGTTTGTAGGTATCGTCAACTTTTTTCTCAAACAGCTGAATCTTTTCTTTCAAGGGGTTTAATACCTCGCTGATATTTTTCTGGTTGGCGGCGGTAAATTTCTCGCTGTTTTTCTCCAGAATTTTATTGGCTACATTTTCAAACTCCACTGTTAGTTTCTTCTGAATTTTTTCCAGTTCCTCTTTCTGCTCGTTTAATTTTTGCTCCTGATTTTCAAACTGCACTCTGGCATTCTCGAGACGCACATTCAACACCATGTTTTCTTCGCGGTAATCATGCAACTCGCTTTTCCACTCATCGGCTTCGGTTTTCAGCGCATTGTAACGCTCCTGCCAAACCAGCCCCTGTTTTTCAATTTCAGCTTTTTGTGCCAAAAACTCACTTTCCTTTTCAAAAAGCAATTTGCCGGCATCGGCCTGCCCACTTTGCGCTTGCAATTTCAGAAACATAAATGCCACAATTCCGCCAACAACCACTCCTGCAACCAGATAAATAATTTCCATTTTGATTTTATTTGAGTCTTAAAAATACAAAAATGCAAAGAAGCCCAAGGGCTGACGATAAAAATGGTTTATGGAATTTTCAGGGCAGTTAATTTTTCTATTTTTAGGAGAAAATTACACGCATTTTATGGAGGTTAAAATTGAAGAAGGCTGGAGAAAACAGTTAAAAGAAGAGTTTGAAAAGGATTATTTTTCGGAGTTAAGCGCGTTTGTTCGTAACGAATATAAAACACAGCGGATTTATCCTCCCGGTAAGTTGATTTTTAACGCGTTCGATAAGTGCCCCTTTGAAAAACTAAAGGTAGTAATCATCGGTCAGGATCCGTATCACGGACCGGGGCAGGCACACGGACTTTGCTTTTCGGTGAACGAGGGCATAAAATTTCCTCCAAGTTTGCGTAATATTTTTAAAGAGCTGAACAGCGATGTGGGTAAACCCATTCCGGAGAGTGGCGATTTAACGGATTGGGCAAGGCAGGGCATTTTATTAATAAATGCCACTTTAACGGTTCGTGCGCATCAGGCAGCTTCGCACCAGAAAAAAGGTTGGGAGCAATTTACCGATGCCGTAATTAAAAAAATAAGTGCAGAGAAAGAAAATGTGGTTTTCCTGCTATGGGGAAACTATGCCATTAGCAAAAGTAAATTTATCGACCAGGAGAAACATTTTGTGTTAACATCGGTGCATCCTTCGCCGCTTTCGGCAAGCCGCGGATTTTTTGGCAACAAACATTTTAGCCGCACCAACGAATTTCTGGTTTCAAAAGGACTGGAACCGATAAAGTGGTAAAAACCAAAGGCTCCGATCCCTTCGAGTGATCGGAGCCTTTTATTCTGCTTAAAAACCGCAAATCCTTACCACTTATAAACAATGGAATTGATGTTCATTCCGGCACCCACCGAGCAGAAAATGGTGTAGTCGCCTTCATTCACTTCATGGCCTTCCATTTTTCCTTTGGCTACCAAATCAACCAATGTTGGTACGGTTGCCGTTGACGAGTTCCCCAACTTATTAATACTCATTGGCATAATTCCTTCGGGCACTTCTTTCTGGCCGTACAACTTTAATACACCGGCAAGAATGGCCTCATCCATTTTTTCGTTGGCCTGATGAATAAATATCTTTTTTATGTCGGACAAATCCAGACCTGCTTTTTCGATGCTGTCTTTTACAACTCCCGGCACTGTTGTAATGGCATAAACGTACAACTTACGGCCATCCATTTTAATAAACAACTCATCGCCTTCATAATCCGGATTGCTTGATTCTCCGAAAATCAGCAGATTGGCATATTTAACCGAATCTGAACGGCTTGAGTGAGACAGGATTCCAACAGGCTCTTCGCTTTCAACGGCTTCAACAACAGTTGCTCCTGCACCATCGGCATAAATCATTGAATCGCGATCGTGCGGATCGGAAATACGCGATAGCGCATCGGCTCCAACAACAACACCGCGTTTTGCCATGCCACTTTTAATGTAGGCGTTGGCGGTTATCATTCCTTGTGTCCATCCCGGGCAGCCCGATATAACATCGTGGCAAAAACAAGCCGGATTTTTAATCTTCAGCTTCATTTTAACCTTGTTGGCTAAACTTGGCAGCGCATCGGTTCTGAAACTACCATCCGGGATATCGCCAAAATTATGGCATACAATAATAAAATCGAGGCTCTCCATCGAAACTTCGGCCGTTTTACAGGCATCTGCAATTGCCGATGCTGCAATATCCGATGTTACCAAATTGCTTTCCATGTAGCGGCGTTCTTCAATATTGGTAATCTCTTTTAACTTCTGAATAATCTCCTCATTACTTTTATCCTCAATCTTTTTCTTCGAAGGAGTATAAAACTCATTATTCAAAAAGTGTGTATTCTTGATTATTTGAGTTGGAAGCGCGCTTCCGGTACCAATAATTCTTGTATAAGTTTGCTTTGCCATAATCCTTTATTAAGCTTTCACTCTGTCTTTATATGTCTTTAATTCAAATTTTTCACCATCAAAAACACCATACGAGAATGATTTTATCCAATCGCCAAGCAGCACAAATCGGGTTTTTTCATTCATCTTTTCATTCACCAACTGATGTCGATGGCCCATTATAAAATAATCAATTGGATTTGTTGCTAAAAAATCCGCGGCAAATTTATACATTCCATCCCTATTTGCCATAAAATCATCGTCATAATCCGCATTTGATAACCTACTGGATGCAGACCACTTATGTGCAATATTGAATGCAAAATTAGGGTGCAACCTCGAAAAAAACCACCGCAGGGTGTTATTGGTGAAGATCTTTTTCAGAAAAATGTAGCCTTTATCCGAAGCATCGAGACCATCGCCATGTGCCAGAAAAAATCGTTTTCCGTGTATTTCGCGTATGATATAATCGTGATGAACTTTAATTCCTGTTTCTTCGGCCAGGTAATCGCACACCCACATATCGTGGTTTCCGGTAAAAAAATGCACCGGAATTCCTTTGTCGGTAAGATCGGCAAGCCGGCCCAGAATACGTGTAAAACCGCGGGGAACAACCTTTTTGTATTCGTACCAGAAATCGAAAATATCGCCCATCAGATACAACTCTTCAACATCATCACTAATATCGTCGAGCCACGACGCGAATAATAACTCACGCTCCCGGTTGTTATTCAATGCCGGTGCACCAAGATGTACATCGGAAATGAAATATATTTTCCGTTTTTGTGCCAAATTACCGTTTTTATACTAGTCAAGAAGTTGAGCCAGCGCTTTATCCAAAGCCGGTCCTCTAAGATTTTTGGCCACAATTTCGCCTTCTTCGTTTAACAAGTAGTTAAACGGAACACTTTGAATATTGTAAACAGCCGCCGCCAGTTTACTTCCTTCCATGTCGCCAACATTAATCCAGCGCAGTTTGTCCTTGTCGATGGCATCCACCCACTCGGCACGGTTAACATCTACACTTACCTGGTAAATTTCGAAACCTTTGCGTTTGTATTTATTGTAAGCTTCAACCAACACCGGGTTTTGAATTCGGGAAGCACGATCAACGGCTGCCCAAAACTGCACCAAAACAACTTTTCCGCGTAACGACGACAGCGCTACTTCGGTTCCATCAGGAGCGGGCAAAGTAATTTCAGGACTGTTTTCGCCTTGTTCCTGAATAAATTTTTTCATATCGGCCGACTGTTTATCGCGAACAATCTGTAGTGCATTGTTATATAGTGCCTGTACTTGTTCCGATTTTGGGTAGATCGAATTTAAGGCCGAAGCAGCCGTTTTCATTACCTGCAAATCGCGCACAATAAAATTGTTATCCAATTTTTGATACAAGGCTAAAACACTTGCCATTGAAAAAGGATTATCCCGTACGAATTGAGTAGAGAACTCTATTTGTTCCTTCACAATATTATCGTATTCTTCAGCCCAGCGAGGTCGTACACTATCGTACTCCGGATTTCCTTTGTACAAATTATCCAACGATCGGATAGAATCCAGTTTATGCCGGGTTTCTTTTAATTTCGAATCCAATAATTTCACATGGGCCGAACCCGGCGAACCTTCAACATTATACTCTCGATCGAAATTAGCAGCATCGGCTTCAACAGTAACGGTTTCTGCCGAGTCAACCAGCAGCGTGATAAAACTCTGATCGTTAAGTTTCAGAAGGTAAAATGTTGGAATGCCGGTCATTGCCGAAATCTCGAACTCACCTTTTTTATTGATTTTTGTTTCTGTGATCTTTTTTAGCGAAGAAGTGTGCAATTCTTCCAGAACAATTGTTTGGTCTTCGGCGTGCGTAATTTTACCACGGATTGTAAACTCCTTGTCTTTCTTACACCCTCCCAGCACAAGCAGGACAGCTACTAAAACAAATAAAACTCTGTACGTCATGTTTTTTAAATCTGATTAATTAACCTCTACTAAAAGGTATTTTAAACGGACTAATTGGTTTTAAACTTAAGTAATATACCAACGATGCCCGTATTGTATAAAGGCCGTAAAATTAACAATTTTGCTTTCATCGAAAATAGCAATCAAAGAAAATAACAATTTTTATCGTTTCAATGCGATATAAAGGCAATTACAAAATTTTTTACCTCCAGGCGGTTTTATAGAATTTCTTGCATAATCGTTAAAAAAACATTCTGCGGTCTATAATTTTACTCCGATTCGGCGTACCCACTTTAATAGCTTTAAAATTTTCAATAGGTTTGTAGCGCAAAACATTTATACAAAACCAGTGAAGATCCATTATTCGCTCGACGATTTTAATGCCACCAACCCTGTAGTAACCATTGGTACATTCGATGGGCTGCACAAAGGACATCAATCGGTTGTTGAAGAACTGCAGCAACTGGCCAAAGAAATGAATGGCGAAACGGTGATCTTTACTTTTTACCCGCATCCGCGAATTGTTACTTCGCCCAACGAAAAAAGCCTGCGGTTGCTGACCACCAAGGAGGAGAAAATTAAGTTATTCGAAAAGTTTGGAGTCGATCACCTGATTATTTATCCCTTTAACAAAGAATTTGCCGAGCTATCGTACACCGATTTTGTAAAAGATATTTTGGTGAATAAAATTGGCACCCGTTGTTTGGTTGTGGGCTACGACCACCGCTTTGGCAAAAACCGCGAGGGCGGCTACGAGTACCTGCTGGCCTGTGCCGAAAAGAACAATTTTACGGTTAAAAAAACCGATGCACTCTCGGTTGAAGCCGAAAAAGTAAGTTCAACAAAAATAAGGGCTGCACTGCAATCGGGCGATATAAAAAAGGCCAACCAATACCTGGGTTACGCGTTTACTTTGCACGGAACCGTTGTAAAAGGCATGCAACTGGGCCGCAAACTGGGTTTCCCCACGGCAAACATTGAGGCTTCAGATAAATACAAAATTATTCCGGGCTACGGCGTTTATGCTGTTTTAGTTGAAATGGAAGACAAACAGTATAAAGGTATGCTGAACATAGGCACGCGCCCTACCTTTAACAACAATGCCGACAACCGAAGTATAGAAGTGAATATTTTTGATTTTTCGGGCGATATGTATGGCGATGATGTTACGCTGATTTTTATCGACAAAATCAGGGAAGAGCAGAAATTCGCCGGTGTTGACGCTTTGGTGGAGCAACTGAAATCAGACAAACAAGTAGCTCAAAAACTTCTTTCCCACTACTGATCTTTCATTAACAAACTACAGCTTATTGGCAAATGATCGGACATGCGGTAATCGAGTGTTTCAAAATTGTACGACTCAAACCGGTCGCCATGCAAAATATAATCAATACGAAACGAAGGCAACTTACCGATGTAGGTACGTCCTATCCCCCGCCCCGAATTAACAAATGCATCGCTTAAACCATCGGCTAAAGTATGGTACGAGAAAGAAACCGGGGTATCGTTAAAATCGCCGCAAACAATTACGTTATGAGGTGACTCATTGATGTATTTACGAATTTCGCGCACCTGCTCGGCACGCAACTGAAAAGCCTCGCGAAACTTGGCGCTCATTTCTTTCACCTCTTCAATATCTTTTTCCTCGTTTATTCCCGGCGATTCAATAATTGAATACTTCGATGGGTCGATATGATACGATTGTAAATGAATATTGAAAATACGAACCGTGTCCGAGTCGATCAAAACATCGGTATAAATGGTAATATTTCTTGAATTTTCAAATCGTATTTCGCCCATATCAATAATCGGATAGCGGGTCATGGTAACCGAACCGTAAGTTGTGCTCGACCGTGCAAACTGGTAGTGTTTTATCGATTCCAGGTCTTGTACGGTTTGGGCAAGATTAAAAATGCTGTTCTTACGCAAACGGGCTTCCTGCAAACAAATAATATCAGCTTTCTGACCGGCCAAAAATGAGATGATCTTTGTTGCATTTTCTTTCTGCGTTCCGCTGGTATCGGCCACAAAATGTTTAACATTATACGAAACAACTTTAATGTTGGCCTCTTCGCTACTTTTGCCCTTTAGCTGCATAAAACGCGTAAAATAGCCCCAACCAATCAACACCATTGCCACCGATAACAAGGCGTAACGCGGTTTAAATAAAATCCAGAGTACAATAAACAGAAGATTTCCACCCAGCAAAAACGGATAAGCCATTCCGAATAAGGACGGCAGCCAATACTTATCGGGCGCGATGTACACCGAAAGGTACGATACCTCCAGGGCCAGCGCCAAAAGACTATTAACAAGAAACAATATGTTACGGAGTGCTTTTCTCACAATGTTGATTTAGTTAACTGCAAAATAAAAAATCGTTCGCAATATTTAACGCTAAAAATTCATTTTCATGATGCAGAAACCGTTTATTTTTGACATCGGAGCATACGGTTTTTTCCGTTCAAATCGCGGCGCAATTCTATCGACTTAAATCCCAACTGCTTAACCAAGTCCACCATTTCGTCTCCCAGGTTTTCGTTGATCTCGAAAAACAGAAAGCCACTTTCGTTTAATTGTTTTGAAGCAAACTGTGCAATGGCGCGGTAAAAAATCAACGGGTCGGTATCGCTTACAAACAAAGCTAATTCGGGTTCGTGCTCCAACACATTGGCTTCCATTAGCTTTTTTTCGCGTTCCATCACATAGGGCGGATTGCTCACAATCACATCAAACAGCGGCCACGAGCGTTCCTCCCACTTTAAAATATCGGCGAGCTCAAATGCCACCTCCAGCTGATGTTTTTGTGCGTTTTCGGCAGCGATTGACAATGCCTTTTCCGACACATCAACAGCCATCACCTCCGCTGCGGGAAGCTCATTTTTTAGTGCCAGCGGAATACAGCCACTTCCCGTGCCAATATCCAGGATTTTTGCAGAAGCAGGAATTTCAGTTTTACAGATCCAATCGACCAGCTCCTCGGTTTCCGGTCGCGGTATCAGAACGCCCGGTTGTACGTTCAACTCTAATCCACAAAATTCGGCCACACCCAAAATGTATTGAATGGGTTCGTGGATTTTCAACCGCTCAACAATCGCTTTTATTTGGTCGGATTCAGAGTTTTCCAACACCCGGTCTTTTTCCAGAATCATTTGCGTATATGACAAACCCAACACGCTATTCATTATCATTTGTACAAACCCGGCAATTTCGGTTTCGGGATAAAACGGCGCCAATTCTGCCCGGATATATTGAATAGTTTTCTGCATTGTGTACTTTTGTTGCTGCAAATTTAGTCTTTCCTTTAAAATGACAACCGAAGAAAAATACATGGCTCGTTGTATCGAGCTGGCCCGAATGGGTGCCGGACATGTTTCGCCAAACCCGATGGTTGGCTGCGTTATTGTTCATTCCGACCGGATTATCGGCGAAGGATTTCACCAGAAACACGGGCAGGCGCATGCCGAAGTAAACGCCATAAACTCGGTTACCGATGCAGCAAAACTGAAAGAAAGTACCATTTTCGTTTCGTTGGAACCCTGCGCTCATTACGGGTTAACACCACCCTGTTCCGATCTGATCATTCAGAAACAAATTCCGCGCGTGGTAATTGGCAGTATCGATCCGTTTGCCAAAGTGGCCGGAAAAGGAATTGAACGACTAAAAAATGCCGGTATTGAAGTAAAAACAGGTGTTCTGAAAAACGAGTGCGACGAGTTGAACCGCCGCTTTTTTACCTTTCATCAAAAACAACGGCCATACATTTTGCTGAAATGGGCGCAAACCTCTGATGGCTTTATTGATAAAGACCGAAGTGCCGAAGACTACGGCGAACCGACCTGGATTACCGGGCCGCGGGCATTGTTGCGGGTGCATCAAATGCGGGCCGAAGAAGATGCCATTATGGTGGGAACCAATACGGCTGAGAAAGATAATCCGTCGCTAACCGTACGACTGATAAAAGGGAAAAACCCCATGCGTATTGTGTTAGACCGCCAGCTACGTTTGAATAAAAAACTGAACTTGTTCGACAATTCAACCGAAACAATTGTTTTTAACGGACTTGAAAATCACAGCTATAAAAACACTGAATTCATTAAAATTGATTTCACCGATCAGCTTCTTCCACAAATTTTGAAAGTGCTTCATCAAAAAAATATACTCTCGCTGATTGTTGAAGGCGGAGAACAACTGCTTAAAACTTTTATCGATGCAGGGTTGTGGGACGAAGCGCATGTTTATACCGGGCATACACAATTTGGCAGCGGCATAAAAGCTCCATCGCTGCCGGCAACATCCGGGCAATCGGAATCAATCGGGAAAGACAAACTGGTCGTTTACCGAAATACGGCTGGTTAGAATCACCTGAGATTGTAGGGAATTACAATTATGGGGCGACACTAAAAATATAATGATTTGCGGCCTGCCGGCGGCCTTCATTTTTGTCTTACCACAAAAACGAAGCAAAAAAGGCAAGGCTGCTTTTTGTCTTCACCCTACGTTTTTATAAAACCTAAGTTCGGACGGGTGATCTCCTCGATCCCTCGGAGCTTCCCGCTCTCACTAAAGTTTTATTTATCTCATTATATTGTTAATTTTTAAGGCATTCGATTTAACTCGCAAAATGATTGCCTTACATACAATGCAAGTTTTTGCTTTGCTCGTTTCAACTTCGGGCAAAGCCCAAAAGAGGCCGTCCACAAACGTATCGTCAGCCACATCAAAGCCTGGCCTCGGCTGGTGAGCCGGAAAACAAGCGGTGACGGCGTTAAAAAATTACTGATGTTTGAGGAGGTACGACGAGTTTCAGGAATTTTAGTCGGCATCGCGTAGCTTTTCCGAGTGAGGCAGGCGCAGCCTTGGGTTTTCTGTTTACTATTTGGGCTAAGCCAAAGAGTAAAATCCGTCCGATAGGGCAAAAGCCTGTTTCTTATGCTTGTCAAGAATATTTATGGAAAGAACCATTTCATTTGGTTCTCTGCGGGAACCTAATGAATCCTGCTAGTTAAACGTTACGTGCGGGCCTCCGGGCATAATCTGCTTTTTCAGCACGTTTTCCACGTACATAAAGTAGTAGAACAATTTATGGTTCATCTCAAAACCGTAATCCTCGGCAGGATCGTAGCCAACAACAGGTTCAAAATTCCAGTTTGGCGATGGTGATGCACATTTTGCATTCCACGCACTCACATATTGCCGGTTCCAGGTTTCGTAATACGATTGCGACCGATAGCTGGCCAGTGTATTTTGCCGCTGATACCAAATATCGAAATTCGCATTAAATGTTTCCACATCATACTCTACACTGTCTGTTCCCGTTACCTCAACACTTGAGTTCTGGCTTTCAGTAACTTGTTTTGTACCCGAACAGGCATACAAAAACACGGCTCCCCCAACGAATATCCACAGTAATATGTATTTTGTTTTTTTCATCGCTACCTTTAACTACGAATATGAAGTGAATATTGTTTTTACTCAAATTAATTTTCGAAATTTACCAGTACAAATAAACAAAATATGTCTGATTGGAGTGAATTCTGGAACTGGTTTTATCTGATCTTTCTTATTACGGCAATTCCGGTTGCCCTGATGATTATTTTGGAAAAAAGATCGCCATTTAAAACCGCCGCCTGGATATTAGTGCTGATTCTGATCCCCATTCTTGGAATGATCTTCTACCTCGTTTTCGGGCAGGAGTACCGCAAACGAAAAATGTTTTCGCGGCGCGGAATAAAAAGCCTGAAAGCTATGCGCCGGCTAAGTGCCGAGCAGTTAAAAAACATCGAACAAAACAAGCTTATTTCGCAGGCCGGATTGCAGCATCAGGCCCCACTTATCCGGCTTTTACTAAATAATTCCGACTCGTTGCTTACCACCGGAAACAAGCTGCATTTACTGGTTGACGGGCAGCAAACATTCGACAGAATTATTGAGGCCATTGAAAAAGCCAGGCACCATATTCACATGGAATATTACATTTTTGCCGATGACAAAATCGGGAATAAAATAAAGGATATTCTGATTAAAAAAAGGAAGGAAGGTGTTGAAGTCCGCATTATTGTTGACGATGTGGGCAGCTGGGGACTAACCCGGAAGTTTTTTCGCGAATTGCAGGCTAACGACATAGAAATTTACCCTTTTATGGAAGTTCGTTTTCCCCGGTTTACCTCGCGGGTGAATTACCGCAACCACCGAAAAATTATTGTTATTGATGGGAAAACGGGATTTATTGGTGGTATAAACATTGCCGACCGCTACGTTGAGGGCATGAAAGGACTGGGGCACTGGCGCGATACTCACCTGCAAATTGGCGGCGATGCAGCCACCACGCTTCAGGTTATTTTTGCTGCCGACTGGTATTTCATTACCAAACAAAACCTTTACGGCTACCGGTACTTTCCTCCCCTTTCCGATGCCCCGGGCGTTCCGGTACAGGTATCGGCAAGTGGCCCCGATTACAGCTGGAAGAGTATTGAACAGGGCTTTTTTGCTGCCATTACTACGGCACGAAAACGAATTCATATAGTTACGCCCTACCTGATGCCTCCGCCGGAATTAAAAGAAGCGCTGAAAACCGCAGCACTCAGCCAGATTGATGTGCGCATTATTATTCCCGAAAAATCGGATGCTTCGCTCTCCAGATGGTGCTCGTTTTCGTATGTGGAAGAGTTGCTTGAAGCCGGTGTGCGCATTTATCTTTACCAGAAAGGGTTTATTCACAGTAAATACCTGCTGGTTGATGATAGTATATCGAGTGTAGGAACCAGTAATTTCGACTTCCGCAGTTTCGAAACCAACTTTGAAGCCAATGCTTTTATCTACCAAAAAGAATTCACCAACGAACTGGAAGAACACTTTTTATCGGATTTACAATACTGCCGCGAAGTACGATACCGGGAATGGCGCAAACGACCACTCTTTGATAAAATTCGCGAATCGTTGGCGCATATTATTAGCCCGATGTTTTAAGAAGAGATGCGGGATGCTCGATACTGGATGCTTGATATTCGATGCCGGATACTGGAAACTGCGTCTGTAAACTGTAAACTGGTTGACGGCAACCAATAAAATTTCACATCTGATTATTCCGTGCAGGTTTGTGCGGAGTTATCCGGCGTGAAAAGTTGCCAGTTGCAGAGTGGCGGGGGCTTACCTTACATAAAAAGTTAGTAGTCGCAGAACTGCAGGGACAAATCTTTTGCGAAAATTTCCCTCTCGCTAAGTTGCAAGAGCATTTCTTAAGGGAAAAGTAAGCTCTCGCTGAGTTGCAGCTGGCAATCTGACGGAAAAAGTTGTTAGCCGCAGATTTACCAGAGCTTATATTTCAGCGTCTTACGGTTTATTACAAAAACAAAGACCTTCAAGGTTTTAAAAACCTTTAAGGTCTGGAAAGTAACGATCAACCCGCGATTATAGCAGAGAAAATCTATTCGCTCCCTTTTGGGAACTACGGTGTACACACAACTTAAATATTCCCATTTTCAAATGAATTTGTAACGATTTTTCGTTCGGAACAAGCTGACCAATTCTAATCAATTTTAGACGCCGAACGATTTTTTTTATCGATCTTTTACCCGGCGCCCGCTTCGGGGCTTTAAGCACCAAGGGTGCGTAATCAATAGCCCGGGGGAAGCACCCGCAGGGAGCGCAGCCCGGGGGAGAGAAGAGAAAAATGACAAAGGCGCAACTGCTGCCGGTTTTTGAAATACACCGCTACCTTGCGCCGCATATTAAAAGTCGATTGTAAAGCAGGCCCCCTAAAATAGTTGCGTGTACACCGTAGCTTTTGAGAAGGGATAAACGAATTGATATCCAGGAAAATAAACGCTTCAAGGTCTTTAAAACGATTGAAAATTTTACTAAAAACAAAAGATTCCATCTTTTTGCAGAGATGGAATCTTTTTTACTGAAAACTGAATACTGTGCCTGATTACTATACCGTGCGGTCGATCAGTTCTTTTATTTTCGGAAGCACTGTTCCAAGCGCTTCGTTGTTGGTCATTCGGTAGTAACCCGGAAGGATTTCGAGCAGGTCTTTTATTGCCTGTTCCAAATCGCTGCGCACGGCTGTCATCGAACTAATTTGATGTTTGGTAACAGTTTCTCCGGATTCCTCGCTATTGTTTGAAAACCACGCGATACAATCGCGCGGCAGCGGGGTATTAGAGCCTTTAGATATTGTGATTGTTTCTGATTTTGCAAAATAACTTGCGAATAAGAAACATATAATTGTTAAATACAATTTGTTATTCATATTCTGTGTATTTTAAAAAAAATAATTTATGGTTAAACTATAGGGAAGACGAAGTGAAGAGTTAAATACATAATCTTTTGTATAATTATTATCCTTGCCGACATCGGCTTTAAAGCGATAAAAATAATTCTCAAGGCCGGCTTCAAAGGATGTAGAGAGATGAGGAGCTAACGGCACAGTAAGACCAACAAAGGGATTAAGGCCTAGCTCGTAATAATTGTCTTCTCCCATTAGATCTACTGATTGTTCGGGAACTTCCTCATAAAAATTAATTATTGTTTTAAAATCAACTCCATAATACAAAACAAGTGTGTTTAACCTTTTTTGTTTTTCATAACCAAATACTAATTGAAATCTTTTCCTTTTATTTTCGTCCCATGTTTCATATTCTTCTTCACCGTATTTTCCCTTTCTTTCATAGGAATAATATCCGTAACCCAACCCAAAGCGATAAGCCCCTTTTATTTGGTTATCTTTAATATTGTTTAGTTTAAACAACACTTTATCGGGGGTACCATCGGAAAAGAAGTTCTGAAGGTCGACAGCTATTTCATATTTGTTTGTAACTGTAGTTGAGTTTTGAGCTATACTATTGGTAATATCCGTAAAAATTAAACATAGTATACCAATAAATAAGGCAATTTTTTTGTTTTCCATTTCTTTACATTTTTTTGATTTAATGATTAATAATGCTTGAGGCAGTATTAACTTATTATACAATTTCCTGTTCAATTATTTAATGAACAAAATTTAGTTAATGATTGAATTTAAAGATGAAATTAAAGGGCTCGTGGCATGGTAATCTGCTTAATGGTTTATATAATAAATTGGTGTTTTAAAAGTATAATTGGATGTCCGCAATTGGTCACAACCAGCACGTCACCCTGAACTTGTTTCAGGGTCTTTCTTGCAAATAGTTGATTATTAGATGCGAGAGATGCTGAATCCGTCAGCTGATGGACAGCATGACTTGCTAAATAATAATTATGACATAGAACGGATAATCAATAAAGTATATTTTCTTTGGTCAACTTCAAAATTATGAGCCTATGTTAAATAGCATAATTCAGCTTAACGTTATTAATAACATATTTTGTGGAGAGGAAAAGAAGGATGCCATCTTTCTCTACATAGAACTGATAAAGATGGCATCCCTAAGGAACTCCTGAAGAGCTGACGCTTTTGCGGTAAACAGGTAGTTGACAAGATGTAAACCTTCAGCTTTACCCCTTTGGCTGTTGCCATTTCCCCTCACGAGGGGAAAATTCTACAAAGCGAAGTAAGAAGTTTTGAGATAAAGCTGAACCTTTACCTTTTGCCTTTTGCCTTATGGTACTTAGAAGGATGTCATCTTTATTTTTTACGTATATAAAGATGACATCCCTGAGTTGCCTGATACTTATGCCATTTAGTGATAGCCTCACTTGAAGTGAGACCATCACCTGCTAAAACGGCAGCTTCCCTAAATCCAGGTTTCCGCCGGAAAGGATAATACCCACTTGCCTTTATAATATTGCTGGTAAACATCGTGTCCCACATCTTGTTTGTCTGTATGGCTTTTTACTTTTTTAAGCTGATCGTAGGAAGTAATATCCAGGTAATCTTTCCACATTGCCTTTTCGTTACCTTTTTGGTATTGTGTACTGTCGATATCAAAAAGCAGGAATGTAGGGGTGCCATTGCTCCCTATTTTCTTTTCCTTAACCATAACTTGCTGTGCATGGGCAAATGAACAGGTTAAAGAAAGGATTAAACCAAAAATTATGTATTTATTTTTCACAATAAACTGTTTTGTTGTTTTATTTTATTCATTTTCTTCCCAATAAGGATTTGTTTCTTGCTTATATATTAGTTCTTTGTTGTTGAGGGCTGTTAAGAATTCTTCGGAATTGATGTCATCGCAAGTCCATTTCCCAGTTTCGCCCCAGTAAGCGCAAAACTGTTCGCCATCGCAGGCATAAATAACAGCAGCACCATCAATAACATCAGGGCCATCATAAACACCAATAAATTCCTGCCCCAAGTATTGGATAGAATATACCTCGGTGTAAAATCTTTTTTGCAGGATATGGTTGAGCCATTCTAAATTTTCCTGCGGATTTTCAATCCCGCAGGCGCAAGTAGGGTCATCATCTTCACAGCCTACGCCTGCGAATAACAGGAGCAGGGCAAATAAGCTTAGTTTTAAAATTGTTGGTTTCATAATAAATAGTATTGTATAACATTAGTGTCCGGTAAAAATTTACCGGGCAGTACATTTTAAAGAACCACCCGGTATGTCTACTTTTGAGTTACCACACCAAAAAGTTAGACATGGGTAAAAATACAATTT
>NZ_FOHT01000033.1:0-62915 GCF_900111425.1 Draconibacterium orientale
GCTTCCTTCATATTCCACCTCACGATGGACACCCTTGCCTTCGGCTAATGGTTGGCACTACAAACCCCCATTCAGGACTTTCACCCTATAGCTATTTACCATGCACGGCACACCAACACAAAACCTCCATAATTCACACGAATTATGGAGGTTTTTGTATCGGGAATCCCATATCCTACAATTCTGTAGTAACAAACTCCGATTCCTGCAACGACTCGTGAAAGTGGATTACCTTCCACTTATTATCGATCTTTTGCAGCACCAGAGTACTTCCACATTCAGGAAAACTTAAAGTGGAGCCCGGAAAATAAAATTTCCCTTTATAGGGCATGGTAACAATAGCAACATCGCGTGTAACAATTCGGACATCGGGTGCGGAGAAACTAAAATCTACTTTTTCGAGGTTGTCAAATACCTTATGAACTTCTTTTTCAAACGCGCCGAAATTCATTGTTTTTCCATAAATATCGACGTACTTAAAATTCTCATCCAATAAAAAATTCGATTCAAAAGCTGCTTCAACATCAATATTCTTCATCCCATCCATCATGGTATTAATGGTGGTTTCCACCTCTTGGCTAAATCTGCTTTTTCTGTTTCAGAAAGTGGCTTTTCAGCATTGTTTGTACAAGCAGCAAGCACGAACAAACCTGCGGTTAAAAGAATTGAAATGGTTTTCATTTGGTTAGCGTTTAAGATTTTATTGAGTTACGAAAATTAAGTTTCACCATTACATCACAATTAGTTTACCAATAATTTCTCCGGGTGTAGTAAGTTCTCCCGATACATTTTCCTGGTGAAAATAATTGTACCAGTTGGCTTCCATTACTACGGCTTCAAACTCTTTTTTCATATCCAGTGTTGGGAATTTCCAAACCGCGTAAAAGTCGAAATTGGCCCGGTGAGTAGTGGCCACATCATTTACACCCCAGCCAATAATTTCCACTCCTTTTTCGAGCAAGGCCTGTATGTGTGGCTCCAGTTGTTCGAGGTACAATGCCCGCTCTTTGTGCGAAAGTTGCTTCCACGCATCTCGTGCACTCCACAATTCGATAAAACATTCCATGTTTGTTTGATTTTAGTTAATACCCTAAAACAGACTTGCCCCGCCTGTCCGAATTTCAACTAAATAAGTTACGAAATAAACAACTGACAAGCAAGGTATTATTATACAGCGAACACGATGACGTTGTTGTTGAGTGTTAAAACCGACCTGATGAACTACAACTTATTTGTGCAGTATGTACTTTGCCGGGGCCTTGTAAAAGCTTATATTCCCCCGAGGCCTGTTCTTTTGAAAAATAAAACTTTGACAATGAACATTTTAACAAGGCAAGCGTTTTTAAATCAACCACTATAATCCTGTTAATCCGTCATCCTTATATACATTCTGGAAAATCCCCGGTGTTTAACCATTAATTAAAAGCTTGAGAATATGCCTTATTTTATCGACAATCACGAGCTAAATGGTGATACCCAAACCAAAACAATAGCAGAAAAGCACCTTAAGGATATAAAAGTTCAACACCTGTATCATTGCCGGAAACTAGGGTACTGGTTCGACGAAAAACGAAAGGTCGCTTTTTGTTTATTTGAGGCTCCCAATCGCTCATGCATCGAACAACTGCACAGGCAAGAACATGCCAATATTCCTAACCATATTATTGAAGTTGACTCCAGAATCATCGATTTTTTTCTCAAACAAGTTGAAACCAAATCTCAATCTGAAAAGGTTGACATCGAAAGTGTCAGCACCCATCCGCTGGCAACAATAATGGTACTAAGTATCGATTCGAATGATTTGTACAACCTGAAAACAGCGGAACGACGTGCCCTGCTTAAAGCGTTCAGAAAGTTGGTGGTCGACCATTGCAATCATTTTAAAGGAAACATTATTTTGCGCGACCAATATGCCTCGCAGCTTACTTTTGACACAGCCAGTGCCGCAGTTCTTTGTGCCTTAAAAATTCATAAAGAATTTAGCCCTTTCCTAAAAAACCTGCAGCAAAAGATATTTCTGAAGATAGGCATAAGCGGATGTTTCCTGAAAAACATCAGTACTATTGAATTCGAACAATCGGTAAAACTGGCTAAACGTTTGTGTTACATTGCCGCCTCGCAAATACTGGCTACCCTCGAAGTGCGCAATTTATTTCAAAGCGAAAGTATGAAAGTGGTAATTAAAGGCGACCGGATTAAATCGGTTTCGCCCGATGATGTGCGCTTCATCACCCAGCTGATGGATTACATGGAAAAACACTGGGAAAATCACAACCTGCATGCATCAATGCTCGAACACCATATGGGTTGCAGCAAATCGCAGATTTACCGAAAAATGAAAACGCTGACCAACCAGTCGCCAAATTCGTTTATTAAAACCTACCGTCTTAATCGTGCCAAACAAATGTTACGAAACAAGAGCGGGAACATCTCCGAAATAGCATTCGATACCGGTTTTAGCAGCCCATCCTACTTCTCAAAATGCTTTCAGAAAGAATACGGCATAACACCTTCCGACTTTCAAATGGTTCTTGCAGAAGCATAAATCAACCTATTTAATACTTAATGGTCTTTTTTTATCTTTTTTTGAATCAAAATTGATAACACCTGTCCTTTCTTGTACCGTAAATTTGCAAGTAAGAGTTCAATGGATCAGAAATTGAAGAATACCCCAAAAGCATCAAACCCTATTTATTTTTACGATTAGTTAGATCCGCAAACATCCGGTTAACAGAATTTTCGGTGAGCGATTGACAATAGTGAAAACATAATTATAGAAACAACAGAAAACAAGTAGAAAACGAGACAATTAAACATTAGAAATTGGAAACTATTAAAACTCAAAGTCATGAAAACAATTAAATTATTATTCGTATGCATGTTAGCAAGCCTGTTTGCTTATGCACAAGAAAATGTACCTACGCACATGATGACCGATGTGGAAGTTACACCTCCCAAGTTTACAGCGGTTAAGTATAATCCCGGCGATAATACAAATTCGCTAAAAACCCACATTGCCAACAATTTTAAGTACGATGCCGAATTTGGTGAGGCAACAGAAGGTACCGAGGTGGTAAGGTTTACCATTAATACCGATGGTAGTTTGTCGGATATTGAGGTTGTAAACAGTGTTTCTCCGGCAGTTGATAAACTTTTATTAAGTATTCTGGAAGAAACCAACAACATGTGGATGCCGGGCAAAAACAACGGAGTTCCGGTGGCCATGGAAAAAGAAGTAGCCATTCAGGTAAAACTGGGAATGACCGAATCGGTAGCAGAAAACCGCGACTTTACCGAAATTGCACGGGAGCATTTCACCAAAGGATCTGAGAAATTATTCTTTGACCAGAAAACCAGAAAAGCAATTAAACATTTTGAGACCGCCGTTCGCTACCGGCCATACGACCAAAGTGCTTTATATATGCTGGCACTTTGCGAAGCCGACCGCGGAAATATAGAAGCAGCTCAGGAATATGTTGACCGGTTCAGCAAACTGGGAGGCGATAAAAATATTCTGGAACAAGATCTGGCACAAGATGTTAAAAGCCTTAATGGCTACGAACTACTTTCGCAACTTTTTGCAACCAAATAATTAAACGTATTACCTAAAAGGTTTTACACAGGCCGTTTCGGAACCAGGTTACCGAAACGGCCTATTTTATTTTCTATCTACAGTTACATTCATTTTCTGGTTACCGAAAAAGAACTTAACCCGGCACTTAGCCAAATCGAAAAAACCTTATTGACTATTGCTTCCATTAAATTTTAGTAAACTCCACGAATTGAATCGTGAACACGCGACACGTAAAATTCCGACAGTCTAGCGTGAAGTTCATCGGCTAACGGAGCCAGCTCTGAAGCCGCACTATTTCCTGTAACCTGTGCCGGAGAGCTTGCTCCGGGAATAATGGTTGAAACCGCTTTGTGGTCGAGAATCCATCGCAGTGCCAACTGTACCATGTTCATATCGGCGGGTACAAAATCCTTTATCGCCCCGGCCAGTTCAACACCTTTTTCAAAAGGCAAACCGGCAAAAGTCTCTCCTACGTTAAACGCCTCGCCATCTTTATTAAAGTTTCTGTGATCGTTTTTCTCAAAGGTCGTATTTTTACTGAACTTTCCGGTGAGCAAACCACTGGCCAGCGGCAAACGCACAATAATCCCCACGCCTTTTGCTTCGGCCTGTGGTAATAAAGCGGTTACCGGTTTCTGCCTGAAAATATTAAATATCACTTGTAACGACTGTATTCCTTCCTGCTCCAGGCACAACAATCCTTCGTCAACCGATTCAACACTGGCCCCAAACGTTTTAATCAGGCCTTCGTTTTTAAAATCGCGCAGCCAGTCGAAAACATCGCCTTTTTGCAGTTCTCTGGTTGGGATACAGTGCAGTTGCAGCAAATCCAACGCATCCACTCCCAGCCTCGACAAAGATCCGTCAATCGATTTTCGCATGGCATCTTTTGTGTACGAATCGGGAAATACATCACCGCCACGACCAAACTTGGTAGCTACTTTAATTTCTTTATCCGTTTGTTTTAAAAACTCACCAATAAATTTTTCGCTTTGCCCGGCTCCATACACATCGGCGGTATCAAAAAAAGTAGTTCCGTTTTCTACTGCTGTGGTTAAAATAGCAAGCGCCTTTTCGCTCGCGAAATTCTTTCCCCAATCGGCTCCTATCTGCCAGGTTCCCAAACCAACTTCACTAACATTAAAACCATTCTTTCCTAACGTTCGTGTCTTCATCGTAATCTTTCTTTTTCTTCAGTATTCGTATGTCATTAAAAAATAAGCCTTTCCCCAATAGTAGGTTCAATCATCAAACCGGGGAGAATCGACCAATATACTATTCTTTATGTACAATTTAAAATGCGGAATAACGAACCTTCGCCCCCAATTACCTATCAATGATACAAATGTTACATTTTATGACTCATTTGTATTCGACTGGCATATTTGCCATAGCGTAAATTTGCACCAAACGTTACAACATGCACTAAAACAGGCTTATAATCGATATAATTTTAATTTGCACCAAATTAATGAACGCCACAATAAGATAAAAGTTGTAATCAATTTATCAGTCGCTCAATCCTTCAGCCCTTAACATCTACTCATAACGCAAGGTATGCGCCGGGTTAATCCTGAGTGTTTGCGGCGTTTTATAACTGATCGTCAGCAGTGCTATGGAAATGGCAGCGATAAAACCAACAATAAACTCGAGCACCCCGAGGTGGATGCGGTAGTAATAATTATGCAGCCAGTTGGTAGCCACCCAATACACCAGCGGACTTGCAATAAGCGTTGCCACACAAACCAGAATAATGATTTCTTTCGAAATGAGGTAAAAAATACTGTATCCCGAAGCTCCCAGCGCTTTGCGTACGCCCACTTCCTTGGTGCGCTGCTCAATGGTAAACGAGGTGAGTCCGAACAGACCAAGTGCGGCAATAAAAATACCCAGTATGGCAAACACCACCGATAGTTTGGCATTTTGCCGCTCGGCTTTATACATGTGCGCAAAATCTTCGTCCATAAAAAAGTAGCGCATCGGGTTGTTCGATGCAAAACGTTTCCAGCTGTCTTCAATCTGCGTAATGGCCGCGGCCGATGTATCGGTGTTGAATTTTACCGAAATATAGCCCCAGTTATTGTCGTTCTCCTTAAACGCATTACATACGGGTTGATGCGACTGTGCAGCGATTCGAAATGAAAATTGTTACACACCCCGATAATGGGCATGAATTTCTTATCGCCCTCGCCGGTAAATACAACGATAAATCGGGTTTGTGTATAATCGTCGATACCAAACTCTTCAATGGTTTTCTTATTCACCACGCAAGCTTCGCGGTCGGCACCAAATTCGCGGTCGAAAAAGCGGCCGTCGCTGAGTTTCATGTTGTAGGTTTCCAGAAAATCGTAATCAACATAAGCGGTTTGCATCAGATAGGTTTGTCCGTCGTGACCTTCAAGCATATAACCGTTGTTGTTATTGTTGCGTCCGGGAACAGCCGTTGATGCCGAAACATTCTGAACTCCGGGTATTTTCAGAATTTCCTGTTTAAATGCCTTTACCTGGTCGCCAATAGAACCGGCACTTCCGATCACCATCAAGCGGTCTTTTCCAAAACCAACATCTTTATTTACCATGTAGCTTAGCTGGCGGTACATAATGATGGTGCCCACAATAAGAATAATGGAAATAAGAAACTGCACCGACACCAGGATGCGGCGTAATTTCCCGTTTTTTGCCCCGTCGCGAAGCTTTCCGCGTAAGACCGCATTGGGATTGAACGACGAGAGATAAAAGGCCGGGTAAGCGCCTGCAACAAAACCCACAAACAGGGCAAAGGCAATAAGCAGCGGAATATAGTAGAAATGTTCGATGAGGTTAAAACTGACCTGCGTATCGAAAACGTCGTTAAAAAACGGCAGCGACACAAAAACGATAAGCACAGCCAGAATAAGCGCGATGAAAGAAATAAGCGTTGAGTCGGTTAGGAACTGCAGAATTAGCATTCCTTTTGACGAACCACTCACCTTTTTAATCCCAATTTCTTTGGCGCGTTTTGTGGCCTGCGCGGTAGAAAGGTTCATGAAATTAATGGAGGCAATAACGATTATCAGAATCGCCACACTGCTGAAAATGATCAGGTATTTCGGGTCGGTGGCAGGTTTTACTTCATGCTCGATCTCGGGCTGCAAGTGTATTTTTGTTACGGGCTGCAAGTGAAAATTGTAACGGTTGCCCTGCGCAATAAAATCCTCCAGGGCAATCCCCATCATTTCCTGCACACGCGGCCCAACATATTTTGTAATCATTCCGGCAAACTTCTCTTCCACTGTTGCGGGCGAAGTATTGGGTTTTAGTAACACATAGGTGGAGAAACTGTTGTTCAGCCACTCTGGATCGTTGGCTCGTCGGTTGGTCATAAACGACGTAAGGATGTTGGCATTAAAATGCGTTTCCTCGGGGAAGTCGGCCATAACACCTGTTATGCGATACGGATCTTGCCCGGTGTTAACGCGCAGCATTTTATTGATGGGATCTTCGTTGCCAAAAACCTTTTTTGCGGTTGATTCCGACAGCACCATGGTGTTGGGTTCGTTCAGCACGGTTTTGCTGTTGCCTTTTAACAGCGGAATGGAAAACAGCTCGAAAAAGGTAGAATCTACTTCGGCAAAATCGTCGATCACATAAGCGATATCTTCCTTTTTTATAATGGTTTCGCCCCAGGTATTCAGGCGACAGAATTTTTCCACTTCGGGGAAATCGTTTACCATCGTTGGCCCAAGTACGGCTGCCGAGTACGAGGCATTTACTTCCTGCTCGCCAATTTTTCCGTCGAGCGTTGCCCGGTACAGGCGGTCTTTGTTTTCGTTGTACTGATCGTAACTTAACTCATGGAGAATAAAAAGTGTAATGATAATACTGCAGGCAATGCCAATGGCTAACCCAAATATGTTGATAGCAACGTATCCTTTCTGCTTCTTCAGCGCCCGCAGGCTGTGTTTCAATAAGTTTTTAATCATGTTTTCGATAGCTTTAGTTTTCGGTGAATGAATGAACCAGATAGTGTAAAGACGCACGAAACTGTCGTCGGTTACAGGTTTTTGAAGGATTAGTGATTAAGAATGAAGGAGTAATCAAGGCAAAAGGTAAAAGGAGAAAGGCTAGATGGGTAGCTACGAGCTCGTGATTGCTGTGGTGTTGCATCGAAGCTCGTCTTCCTTTACAAAAGGAGGTGGTCCGTCAGCCAACGGATCGGAGTTAAAAATTGGGGATGAAGAATGAATCAAGGAAAATCTTACATCGCCCTTACAGACGATGCTAAAAGGTTTCGGGGCTTTGCCCCGAACAGGACCACAGGTTCGGCACATACAATCGATGTTTGTAAGGGCTACGATAGTTATTACATAAACGAACAGGGATAAATCGGATCATTATCTGCGGCCGGTCTTACCCCGTAAACAGTTTTGCGTGAGAGGCAATCGGAGGGCAAGGAGAGATCAAGCAAAAAGGCAATAGAAGGAACGATAATCGATTAATGATAAAAAAAGGCTACTATTCGCAAGCTAACTTTCTTCAACCTTATTGAATCTGCGGCATGTAGGCAATTGGCAAAATAGCAGTTCGTAATTTTACTATTCAACAATTTATCAATTTTTCAGTTGAAAAAGCTAACCACAAAGTAGCACAAAGGAGGCATGGAGTTTAACAAAGTCGTTGCTCATTTAAGCATTAAAGCATTCAGTCCTTCAACCCCTCAGTCCTTCCATTTTTTATCAATCGCCTTATAACCCCAAACCGATGTGTAATCCCATACTTAAATGCACATGCTCGAAATTGTAGCCGAGCTCCACCATTGGCCCCATATGGATGTTACCCACCTGAAAATCGTAAGCGGTTTCAAAATGGAGCGCAAAGTTTTTCTCTTCCCAGTTTTCACCTTCAAAAGCAATACCCGGCGTTAATGCAAAATGTAGCCGATCAACAGGCGTATAGCTGCCAACAATACCAATTGTATTATGGGTATGTTCGTCGAAAATACGCTCGTAAGCCAATCCCATTCCAAAATTCGAATGACCGATATTTCTAATTACATGAAGATGCATTCCATAGCTAAATTCCTCTTCACCAAAAAAATACACTGCCGAGTTTCCAATTCCTATTTCGGTTTTGTGTCCGTGCGTATGGTCATGGTGCTCATGGGCATCGTGGTTGGTGTGGTCCTGGGCATTACCATTCAAAACAAAAAACAGGGCAATAAAGCCGCTAAATAAACTAATATACCTTTTTTTCATTGTCATTTTTAACTTCCTATTCAAACAGTCTCAATCCAACGTATAAGTTTGAAAAATGTTGAGCGTCGCGTACTTTTTTGCAAAAATAACTAATTTTGTTCCCGTAAAAATTTTGCATGTTAAAAATTAATTTGGATTCCGTAGAGTAGATAATTTTTGGCAACCGCCTTTGATTATCAATTCGTTAAACGCTGACAATTTCCTGTCGGTGAATTTTTTGTATCTTTTTCTTAGTAACCGCCAAAAACCCAAAAGCATTACAAACGAGTGGTTTTTGGCACAATCTTTCAAAAAAAATGAGTAACGATAATTCATCTATACACGAATTCGATTTAGGTTTAATTTGCGAATATTTCTCACACCTCGAACGCCAGGGACCGGGAAGCCCGGAAGTAACAATTAAAGCGCTGAGTTTTATCGAAAAGCTTGGCGAAGAAGCAAAGATTGCTGACCTTGGCTGTGGCACCGGCGGACAAACCATGGTTTTAGCGCAACATACGCCGGGACAAATAAAGGGGCTCGACCTCTTCCCCACTTTTATCGACCTTTTTAATAAAAATGCGCAGAAGTACCTATTGCAGAAGCGCGTAAAAGGGATTGTTGGATCAATGGCTGAGCTGCCTTTTCATGCGGAAGAGTTGGACTTAATCTGGTCGGAAGGCGCCATTTACAACATTGGTTTTGAACGTGGCCTGCGTGAGTGGAAAGCGTATCTGAAACCGGGAGGATATCTTGCCGTGAGCGAAGCATCGTGGTTTACAGAAGAACGCCCGCAGGAAATTCATGATTTCTGGATGGATGCCTATCCTGGCATCGATACCATTCCAAATAAAATGGCACAAATGCAACAAGCCGGTTATGTTCCCGTGGCATCTTTTATTTTGCCCGAAAACTGCTGGCTCGAGCATTTTTATAAGCCCCAGGTCGGGGCTCAGCAGACTTTTCTAAAAAATCACGCCGGCAATACAGCCGCTGAGGATTTTGTTGCCAACCAAAGGCACGAAGAAAAGTTGTACAACAAGTACAAGCACTTTTATGGCTACGTATTTTATATTGGAAAGAAGATTTAACAGAAATACAGGCCGTCAAAATTTAATTGACGGCCCTTTTCTACTCTCTCCTCAAATTTCTGTAGTTTGTTAAATTATACCATCAGTACAAAAAACAGATGCAGAATGGCAAAATGTTGTTCTCTTATATTTATTACCTTGGGTGCCAAATTTGTTTAAATGTTAAAAAAAGTTCCGCATACCTACGTTATCATATTTTTTCTGATTGTTTTTTGTGCATTGCTCACCTGGATTATTCCCGGTGGCCAGTTTGAACGCGAAAGTGTTGTTGTTAATGGCGTTGAACGCAGTGTAATACAAAACGGGTCGTTTCATAAAACCGACAGCCATTTACAAACCTGGCAGGTTTTCTCCTCCTTTTTTGATGGTTTTCTGAGCACCTCGAATATTATTGCACTTATTCTCTTAATAGGAGGTTCGTTCTGGATTCTGAACGACAGCAAGGCAATCGACATTGGTATCCATACTTTCCTGAAACGTTTAAAACGGCTTGAACGATCAAAAGTGCTCGCTTTTGTGGGTGTACACAATATTGTACTTGTTTCTGTAATGACCATCTTCAGCTTGTTTGGAGCTATTTTTGGCATGAGCGAAGAAACCATTGCTTTTACCATCATTTTTGTTCCGCTGGCCATTTCTATGGGTTACGATTCGATTGTTGGCGTTTCGTTGTGTTTTATTGCTGCTGCTATGGGTTTTGCCGGAGCGTTTTTAAATCCGTTTACCGTTGGTGTTGCGCAGGGACTTTCTCACATTCCTTTGTTTTCAGGTCTGGAATACCGAATTCTGATGTGGGTGGTTATCAACATTTTTGGCTTTGCTTTTATTCTGCGTTATGCCGCCAAAATAAAAAAAGACCCGACCAAATCAGTCGTTTACGAAAATGATGCCTACTGGCGGTCGCGCAATGAAAGCACAGCTGTAAAAATTGAAACGATAAAACCTACCGCAGCCTGGTTTGCACTGGCCATAATTTCTGTTTCACTAATCGTTTTCGCCATCAGTATCCCGCAAAGTTCAATAACCATTGGAAACAGTGTATTTACTGTTCCGGCCATTCCGGTGGCTACAGTGCTTTTTATTGTTATGGGGGCTTTAACCCTTTGGCGGTCGGTGCAATATTTTATTTTAACGCTACTCACGTTCACCATTGTTTTCCTGGTAATTGGCGTAATGGGCCACGGCTGGTATATTAAAGAAATTGCGACCATCTTTTTTGCCATGGGAGTTTTTGCCGGCATAGCAGCCAACAAATCACCAAACACCATTACCAAACTTTTTTTAGAAGGAGCCAAAGACATTCTTCCGGCGGCAATGATTGTTGGTTTGGCCCGCGGAATAGTAGTTATTCTTGAGGACGGACAAATTATCGATACTATACTTTTTTACGTTTCCAACTCGATGCAAAACTTTGGCGAGGTTGGAACCGTGGCAATTATGTACCTGATACAAACCATGCTGAATGTATTTATCCCATCCGGATCGGGACAGGCAGCCTTAACCATTCCGATTATGTCGCAGATATCGGATTTGATTGGAATTTCGCGCCAAACTACAGTGGTAATCTTTCAATTAGGCGATGGTTTTACCAATATGATTACCCCTACAAGCGGGGTTTTAATCGGGGTTTTAGGGGTAGCACGCATTCCGTACGAAAAGTGGTTTAAATGGGCAGCCTCGTTTACGTTAATGCTTATAGTAATTGGTTTTTTATTGATTTTACCGACTGTTTTTGTAGAGTTGAATGGGTTTTAAACAAAAGAAATCCAAAGGATAAAATGATAGTTTTGATTCCCGAATTAAAAAATGACTGTTTGCTCGTTCAACACAAGTTTTCCGTTCATTACATCCACATAAAAATTCCAGATTGTTTTTGAGGTTATCTTCCAGCATAAACGCATTTCAATACAATTGCCCCGGCGATAGGGAATGATCATCATTTCGGGGTTATCATCAGTATAAAATGTATCCGCAGTAATTACCGTTTCCTTTCCGCCTCCCCAATCATAATACTTAAATTTTCGCCCAATTAATGTTTGTTTGGCTTCATCAAACGAAACATCTTCTTTCTGTGGCAAGTGAATAGCCGAATACCAGTGACCGTACGTTTGGTAAACACCTTTCCCCGAAACATACATTCCTATTTTCGTATCATAAACTTCAATACCATTGAATACCTGGTTTTCATATCGTATCATCCAACGATTTCGGTCGTTTTCATTTTCCTGAACCAGGGTTCCGCCGTAACTTGCCCATTCACTGTACACATACTCGGCGTTCAATTGTGAAAAATCTGAAATCCCGTAAAATTTTTGATTAGCATGAACAAACGATCTAATAATTTCCTCTACTGATTCTAAGTCATTGATTTCTTCAGAAAAAAGCTCATTTCCCCTGTGAGTTCCATCTTTTCTTTCCAAAAAACCAAAAGAGTCAACCTCAAAATTCATTTTTAAATCTGACTGGAAATCATTGAACAGGTCATTACGTTCTGCATCGGTCAAAATACAATACCTGCTTGGATATTCAGGGTCTGAAAATTCCATAATATCTTTATTACAGGCAGACAACAAACCAAGCAATAAGATGTTAAACAGGATTAGGTTTTTCATATTCGCAAGACGGGAAATAGGCGAGAAAGGTTGCGTTTGGGTATAAAAAAAGCCCGCATGCGCGAGCTTCAATGTCTTTATGCTGAGCGGACTATTCTTCAATAGCAATTGCCTCAACCGGACAAACTTCTGCGCATGAACCACAGTCTGTGCAAAGCTCTGCATCGATGGTATAGATATCACCTTCTGAAATTGCGTCAACCGGGCACTCATCGATACAAGTACCGCATGCGATACATTCATCTGAAATTTTGTATGCCATAACAATGAATTTTAAAGTTAAACATTATCGTTTTCAGCAAAAGTACAAAGTTTGATATAAAATCAAAGTTCAAAAAACATTTTATTGTGATGTTTTACAAAAATGGCACCGAACCTACTACATATCAACACCTTAACATCTATACACGTATTAATATTCATTTAATCTTCTTTTTGTTAATTTTATTAGTGCTAATTTTTCTGAATGGAATCATTCCATATTACCTGCTCAATGGTCTCAAATAGATTTATCATCGTTATAAAAACTCTATCACAATAAGTTGACCAACACAAAAAAACAAATTCTAATGGGGTGAAAGCAGTTGTTTACCTACATCAAAAGTGTTAATCCTGCTGTTCGTTGTTCAATAACTTTATCTGCTGCAATAAATCTGCTTTCTGGTAAAATTTCTCGTGGGCAAAATTCAGGAATTTAAGAATTTTAAAGGCATTGAACTTTTGGAAGAAACGTAGCTGAAAAGTTTCCAAACGCGAACAATTTTTGTTTAATTCTTCCAGCTCAACATTAAATTTATCCAGCTCAAGAAATTCCTGTACGGGCTTATCCAAGGTATTCACAAACTCCAAATAAGCGTTTTGTTGAATTTTAAACAACCGGTCTTTTTGAGCAAAAAACTGCTGCAGGTTTTTAAACGCTTCGAAATTGTATGTTAGTGTCAGGTCCTCCTCCCCTTTCATCCATTTTTGCAATATGGGGCCGGTACCAAAAGGCACCCGGTTCGACAGGCGTGCCGATGGATACACCTTTGTTGTAGTTATTTCGCCAACCCGGCCAATTTGCACCAGGTTTTGCAGAAAGTAAAAATCTTCGCCGGCTTGTCTTCTGTTCATACCGCCACGCTTAACATAAGCTTCGGCTTTTACGGCAAAGGCAGAGCCAATGGTAAACAGCGAATACGGATAACCGGAATAATGAAGCGCCCGTTTGTAATAATCGAGGTACAATTCGTACAGCTCGATCCCTTCCCGGTGCTTTTCATCCAATTGTTGTTTTTGATGCTCAAAAGCCACTGTAGCGCCAACCTGTTTCGGATGCTCCCTGAAATGTTTCTCTATTTCAAGCAGGTAGTTTTTGGCTACCAACGTATCCGCATCCAACGACACCAAAACGCCGTTCCTGTTATCGTTGAAATTGAATCTGCTTATGGCTTCATCCATTCCCTTTTTGCGCGCCAATCCGGCTCCTGCCCATTTCTTTTTCAGGTTTACCGGGCCAACAGCGTAAAAACGAATACCACTTTTGGGCTTCGTCGTTATCCATTTTTCGGCGGCAGTTTTTGTTTGTGTGTTTAAGCGAATAGTGTCGGCATCGGCCACTTCCGATTGATTGAAAAGCAGAATAACTTCAACCATACAACTGGGTAAATCGCAATCATTCAGCGAGTTTAAAGTATTCATTAACTCCGTTTCGCGCAAACAGGGAATTACAACAATTATTCCCGGTGCTTCTTCCGGCAACTCGCTGATGAGGATTTTGTGCTGATTCTTTTCCAGGTATTTATCGGCAAACATATAACAAAGCTAAGAGTTATTTTAAAGTCGACCTCTGTTAACAGTTAATATCAAAAAAAAATCCGGGCGCTAACCCGGATTTCCATTTATGCTTATGTTGTATTATTCTGTTTTTGTGGCTTCGTATTCTTCGTTCAAAGCGTTTAAAATATCGGCGGTAATATTATTTACCTCGGGGCCAACTAAAACGTTTGCACCATTTAAAATGTAATCGTAACCGGCTTTTTCGTTGTAACGATCCAGGTAATCCATCATATTGTCAAGAATCTGGTTATTATTATCCTGCTGGATTTTTGCCAACTTTGTGGATAATTCCTGGTCCAGTTTCTGAATTTCCTGCTCTTTACCCAATAAACGATCGCGCTCTTGTACGGCACGTTGTTCAGTTAAAAAGCCACCGCGCTGAAGTTTTTCCTGGAAAGCAGCTGCTTCCTTTTCAAACGACTGACGCTTGGTTCCGTACTCAGTTGTATAAGCTTCCTGTTGTTTTGTAAACTCATCATGCAAATCTTGCGACAAGGTGTAATTTAAAAGCACCGAATCGGCTTTAATATAAGCGATTTTTAAATCGCCGCCCGTTCCGGCTGCAGCTTTAATTGGTGTTCCTTCACTAGTGCCGCTACCGGTAAAATGTAAAACGTACAAAACAGCAACTGCAACAAAAAGCACTACACTAACTACTAACGATGTTCCTTTCATCTTTTTTACTTTTTACTTCATCAATATACTGAATTTAAGTCGCGCTTCGGGCAACTGTACTCTTCAATAATTTTTTAGGTTCAACTTTTTTAATCCCGACAAAGATACTTTTTTAGCGGAAATGCCCTACTCTAATTAACAATTTTTTCATTTCATTTATAATCAATAAGTTCTACATAAAAGCTGCCTAAAATCATGCTTCGCCAATGATAAACGTCATTGCTCAACGCTAGTTGCGCATCGTATTTTTATGCAGCAAAAATTAGTATTTACCTAAATTATAAAATGTTGAATAAGTTAATAGCAAATATGCTGCCTTACATGCCCAAAAAATTAATTTGGGTTTTCTCGAAAAGGTACATTGCAGGCGAATCGATGGAAGAAGGTTTGCTTGCCTCAAAGCTCCTTAATGAAAAAGGAATTGAAGTAACGGTTGATATTTTAGGTGAATTTATTACAACACTTGATGAAGCAGAAAAAAACCGCGACGAATACCTGGAAGTGATCGAGCGGTTTACTTCGGAGAATGTAAAGGGTAATTTCTCGATAAAACCAACCATGTTCGGAATGCTTCTTGACAGAGAGATCTGTTACAACCTGCTTCGCGAAGTAGTTCAGTTTGCCGCGCAAAAAGATTCTTTCATTCGTATTGACATGGAAGACTCGCAATGTGTTGACATGGAATTGGATATTTTTCGCCGTTTGAGAAAAGAGTTTCCCAAACATGTAGGATTGGTACTTCAGGCTTATTTACGCCGTACTGAAAGTGATTTGGTTGCATTGAACGATTTGAACAGTACTAATTATCCCATCAGTTTCAGACTATGCAAAGGTATATACGTTGAACCCGAAAATATTGCATTTAAAGAATACAACGAAGTTCGTCAGCATTTCCTGACGGATTTGAAATACATGTTCAAAAATAAAATGTACGTGGGAATTGCTACTCACGATAAATTCCTGGTTGAGGAATCGATGAAAATGATCGGGGAAATGAATATCCCGAAAGATATGTACGAGTTCCAGATGCTTTACGGAGTAACACCCGAATTGCGCCAGCTAATCGTTGACAACGGGCACAAAATGCGTGTGTATGTTCCGTTTGGCGAAAAATGGTTCAACTATTCAACCCGGAGATTAAAAGAGAATCCAAAAATGGCTCAACATATAATTAAGGCACTTTTTATAAGGGGGTAATTTTTAGGAGTTAAACACAAAAGGATGGCAGTGCCATCCTTTTTTTATGCTTTTAAAATAACAATTTCATCAATCGGTCGTTTCGGTACATGGTGTACACCATTTTCATCGCGCCAGTATTTTATGTTGCCATCTATGGCCTCATCAATTACAACCTCTTCGGCAGGTTTTCCCAAGGCAATAATGTATAGTAACTCTTGTTCTTCGTTCAGCCCCAGCAATTTTGCAACTTTAGCTTTATTTACTGAGCCAATTACACAACCACCGAAACCATCTTCGGCCGCCCCAAGTAAAATACTTTGCATGGCAATTCCGTCGTCGCAATAATGGTTTTCTGCAATACTTCGGTCTTTAATAACTGCCACATACGCCACCGGCCTCTCCCCTTCTTCCGGGCCTTTCCAGTTGTTTAAATAGCCGGCCCACCCCAAAAAAGGAAAGATTTTTGCACACATCTCAGTTTTGGTAACAATGGCATATTTTAGGGGCTGAGCGTTTCGTCCACTGCCCGAAAGCCGGGCCAAATCTATCCATTTCAAAATTTGTTGTGATGAAACTTTTACTGCCTCATCAAACCGGCGGTAACTGCGATTACGGGTTATAAGTTCTTTAATCATGATTTTTTTGTTTCTTGCCGAAGTAAAATTAAAAGAAAAAAGGATAGAACCTGAGGCTAAAAAAGAATTGCTGACCAAACTTAACCACTAGAAAAAATAACCTCACTCTACCCTTTTATTTCAAAACGAGCTTGGTATAAAACTATTGTAGCGGGCAACTTTAAGAAATGTTAAATGAAAAACAAACAAAATAAGCACTCCAAATTCAATAGCATTATTACAATTATTATTACTAAATTTGTAGAACAGAACAGAATAGAGTTCTGATAGAAACCAGACTATGAACATAAAATTTACCATCGAAAAGAACTCTAATGTTCTGAAATTCCAGCAATTAGTTGATGCCATTCTCGATTCGATCAGCCGTAACGAGTTAAAAGAGGGAGACATGCTTCCTTCGGTAAACCAGATTATGAAGGATTGCCAGCTATCGAGAGATACCGTTTTTAAAGCCTATGCCGAGCTTAAAAAACGTGATGTGGTAGAATCGGTACCCAACCGTGGTTATTTTGTTACCCGAAAAATTACCAAGATATTCTTGTTCCTGGATACATTTAAGGCTTACAAGGAAGTGCTTTATCACTCTATTCTTAATCATTTACCTAAAAACATTAGTGTTGATCTGCACTTTCATCATTACAACATCGATCTTTTCGATAAGATTATTACCGAAAGCGTGGGACGTTACACAAAATATATTGTAATGAATTTCGACCACAAAAAGGTGAAAAATATTATTGATAAAATTCCGAAAGAACAACTGCTAATTATCGACTGGAAAATTAATGGCGAAGGGAAATCGTGTGTTTATCAAAATTTTGGAGAAGCTGTTTACAATTGCCTCGACAAAAATTTAAGTGCCATCTCGAAATACAAACGTTTTACGCTTTTCTATCCCGACTTTACCTATCACCCGCGTGAAATTGTAGAACATTTTGAACACTTCGGGAAGAATAATAATTTAAATTACAGGGTGATTACAACTTTCGATGAATTTGATTTAAAGAAAGGGGATCTCTATTTTCTGGTGAGCGATCGTACGCTGGCAAAATTTCTCGATCAGTGTTCTGAAAAAGGATTCGAACCCGGACAGGAAGTTGGCGTAATCTCGTACAACGACACTCCCATGAAAAAATACGTTAAGGAAGGCATAACGGTAATATCAACCGATTTTAACCAAATGGGACAAAAAGCAGCCGAGTTTATAGTGCAAGGCAAGCCTGTAAATGTTGAAGTTCCAACAACCTTAAAACTCAGGTCGTCGCTATAAATATGTTATAAAACATTTTTTTTAACGTTTGAGATCATACAAAATAGCTCTATTTTTGCACCATATCAGAACAGAACAGATTGAAAAACTAAATAAATAAATTCACTTATAATCATGCACTTATTAGGACTCGATATCGGAAGCTCTTCAGTTAAGGTTTCGCTGGTAGAAGCTAACAGCGGAAACCTGGTAGCTTCATCGTTTTACCCAAAACAGGAAATGAAAATTACCGCACACAAAGCAGGCTGGGCAGAACAAGCGCCTGAGCTTTGGTGGGAAAATCTGAAGTTGGCATTGGCCGAAGTTCTCTCAACCGCCAATATTGATAAAGAAAGTATTGAGTCGATTGGTATTTCGTATCAAATGCATGGCTTGGTAATGGTGGACAAAAACCAGGAAGTATTGCGCCCGTCGATTATTTGGTGCGACAGCCGCGCTGCCGTTTATGGCGACAAAGCTTTTGAAGAAATTGGTGGCCAGCGTTGTTTAACCAACCTGTTAAACTCGCCGGGTAACTTTACCGCATCGAAACTAAAATGGGTAAAGGAAAACGAGCCGGAGACTTTTGCCAAGGTTGACAAAATTATGCTTCCGGGTGACTTTATTGCCATGAAACTTACCGGTGAGGCGCAAACAACCATCAGCGGTCTTTCTGAGGGAATTATGTGGAATTTCAAAGAAAACGACCTGGCTACAATGTTGTTCGACAACTATGGCTTTTCGTCCGATATTATTCCTGAAATAGTACCTACTTTTGCAACATCGGGACAGCTAAGCGCTAAAACGGCTGCCGAACTTGGTCTTTCAACAAAAACAAAAGTAAGTTACCGTGCAGGCGACCAGCCCAACAACGCATTGTCGTTGAATGTGCTTAATCCTGGAGAAATTGCAACAACAGCCGGAACTTCAGGAGTGGTTTATGGTGTAAGCAACGAAATCAAATACGATCCGCAGTCGCGGGTAAACACATTTGCACACGTTAACCATACTCAGGAAGATCCACGACTTGGCGTTCTGCTGTGTATTAACGGAACAGGTATTTTAAATGCCTGGTTGAAACGAATGGTGGCCGAAGATCTTTCGTATGAAGCGATGAACGACCTGGCTTCAAAAGTGGCTATCGGATCGGATGGTATCTCTATCCTACCCTTTGGAAACGGTGCCGAGCGTGTTCTTCAGAACAAAAATATTGGTTCGCTTTTCTCGGGTATTAACTTTAATATTCACGGGAAAGGACATTTATTACGTGCGGCACAGGAAGGAATTGTTTTCTCCTTTAAATATGGTATGGATATCATGAAAAATATTGGTATCGATGCTTCAGTAATTAAAGCCGGTAAAGCCAACATGTTCCTTAGTCCTATTTTCAGAGAAACGCTTGCCGGAATTTCGGGTGCTACCATTGAACTGTACAACACCGACGGATCGGTTGGTGCTGCGCGCGGTGCAGGTGTTGGATCGGGTTATTACAAATCGTTTAACGAGGCATTCTCAAACCTGAAAAAGCTGGATGTAATTGAGCCCAACACGCAGAACATTGCCGCTTATCAGGAAGCTTACGAAAACTGGAAAGCAGAACTTGAAAAAGCGATAAAATAATATGCAACTCATATCAAAAAGAGTAATATAAAACAGATAAAATAACAATTCATAAAATTATTAAGATGGAAGTTTTAAAAGGAAACAAAGAGTATTTTAAAGGAATCGATCAAATTAAATTCGAAGGTCCTGATTCAAAAAACCCATTAGCGTTTAAATGGTACGACGAAAACAGAGTTGTTGGCGGAAAAACAATGAAAGAACACCTGCGTTTTGCCGTGGCTTACTGGCATACTTTCTGCGGAACCGGTGAGGATCCGTTTGGACCAGGAACACAAATTTTCCCTTGGAACGGTGCTGCAGATCCAATGGATGCGGCTAAAGAAAAAATGGATGCGGCTTTTGAATTCATCACAAAATTAGGTGCTCCTTTTTATTGTTTCCACGATACTGATGTTGCCGGCGACGGAACAGTTTTCGAGATCGAAAAACGTATGGAAAAACTGGTGGAGATTGCCAAGCAAAAACAAGCCGATTCAGGTGTTAAGTTATTGTGGGGTACTGCCAACGTATTCAGTAATCCACGCTACATGAACGGTGCATCAACCAACCCTGACTTTAACGTGGTTGCCAATGCAGCTGTTCAGGTTAAAAATGCTATCGATGCTACTATTGCACTGGGCGGTACCGGATACACTTTCTGGGGAGGACGCGAAGGTTACATGAGCCTGCACAATACCGATACAAAACGCGAATTGGCACACCTTGGAGAATTCCTTCGTATGGCCCGCGATTACGGTCGGAAACAAGGTTTTACAGGTTCTTTCTTTATCGAGCCAAAACCAATGGAGCCAACAAAACACCAGTACGATTACGATGCACAAACTGTAATCGGCTTCCTGAAAGCCAATGGTTTAGAAAAAGATTTCACACTGAATATTGAAGTAAACCACGCTACACTTGCAGGCCATACTTTTGCTCACGACCTGAGAATGTCGGCCGATGCTGGTTTGCTCGGATCGATTGATGCCAACAAAGGCGACTACCAAAACGGATGGGATACCGACGAATTCCCAACCAACATTTACGAAGTAACTGAAGCAATGCTTGAGATTCTTCCTGCAGGTGGTTTTACTTATGGCGGTATTAACTTCGATGCAAAAACACGTCGTAACTCAACCGACCTGGAAGATATTTTCATCTCACACATTGGTGGAATGGACGTATTTGCTCGTGCCCTTGTAATTGCTGATAAAATTCTGAACGACTCGCAATATTGCGCTATGCGTGCTGCACGTTATGCTTCGTTCGACGAAGGTAAAGGTGCCGAATTCGAAAGTGGTAAATTAACCATTGAAGATATGTACGCTGTTGCGAAAAAAGTTGGTGAGCCAGCTCAAATCAGCGGTAAACAAGAATTGCTCGAACAGTTAATTAACTGGTATTTATAATAGCAATACAAGCAGCATATTTACTCAAAGTCTGCGGGCTTTGAGTAAATTGCTTTTTACACATAAACCTTAAAACTAAATTTAATCTATTCAAATGAAAGGGCGTAATTCGTTTTATATTGTAGTTATCACAGTGGTTGCTACTTTGGGTGGCTTACTGTTCGGTTACGACACGGCTGTTATCTCGGGTGCCGATAAATCAATCCAGGCTTTTCTTATTGAAGGACTGGGACTGAACTCGCTGGCACACGGTGCAACCATATCAAGTGCACTTATCGGATGTATTTTTGGTGGAGGAATTTCCGGACTACTGGCATCGAAACTCGGAAGGAAAAAAACGTTGTTACTTGCAGCATTACTCTTTTTTGTTTCGGCCTTAGGATCAGGAAATCCTGAATTCCTCTTCTTTACAAAAGGCGAGCCTACAATGGGCCTTTTATACATGTTCAACTTCTACCGGGTTATTGGCGGTATTGGTGTTGGACTGGCTTCGGCAGTTAGCCCAATGTATATTGGAGAAATTGCTCCGGCCGATATTCGCGGAAGGCTTGTGGCTCTCAACCAGTTTGCCATTATTTTTGGTATGCTGGTAGTATATTTTGTAAACTGGGGAATTGCCAGCGGACAATCGTTGGAGTGGATCAACTCCATCGGATGGCGCCGGATGTTTATTTCGGAAGCTATTCCTGCCGGATTGTTTGGTGTGCTGCTATTTTTTGTTCCGGAAACACCACGATATCTGGCGCTTAAAAATCAGGACGACAAGGCACTTAGTATTCTTACAAAAATAAACGGAGCAGAACACGCCAAATTAATTTTTAATGATATTAAGCAAAGTGTTGAACACCATTCGGGGAAATTGTTCTCGTACGGAAAACTCGTTATAATCATTGGTATTCTGTTATCGGTTTTTCAGCAATTTGTAGGTATTAATGTGGCACTTTATTATGCGCCCCGCATTTTTGAAAGTATGGGAGCGGCAAAAGATGCATCGTTAATGCAAACCGTTGTAATGGGACTTGTAAACGTTGTATTTACAGTGGTGGCTATTTTAACTGTTGACAAATGGGGACGTAAACCTCTGTTAATGGTTGGATCGATTGGTATGGCAGTTGGTATGTTTGCCATCGGTGCACTTTCGTTTATGGAAGTAATCGGTATTGGCACTCTTATATTTATTATTGTATATACCGCATCATTTATGATGTCGTGGGGCCCTATTTGCTGGGTGCTGATTTCTGAATTGTTCCCGAACAAAATCAGGGGAAAAGCAGTGGCTGTGGCGGTTGCAGCACAATGGGCTGCTAACTACTTTATTTCGTCAACCTACCCGGCAATGATGGAGTTTAGCGGCGGATTAACCTATAGTTTTTATGGATTAATGAGCGTGCTGTCTTTCATTTTTGTATGGAAACTGGTACCTGAAACAAAAGGAAAAACTTTGGAGGAGATGGAATATCTCTGGAAAAAATAGTTTTTAGTTGAAACGATTTAGATGATAATGAGGGTCTCACTTCGAGTGAGGCCCTCATTTGTTTTTGCTATTTTGGTTCCCAAAAGCAACGCTTTGGTGACACAATTTTTTCTTCGGCCTTCAGCACTTTCATTGCTTTATCCACTTCTTTTTTATCCAATCCTGAAGCTTCAGCAATTTCGCCGGCCTTCAACGGTTTTCCGGCAGCCTGCATGGCCGCCAAAACTTTTTCGGTACTCATCTTCTTCTTTTTTAAGCAAAACGTTCTGAAACCACTTTCCAGTCAACAATTTTCCAGAAATCGGCAACATAAGCCGGACGTGCATTTTGCTTATCCAGGTAGTAGGCATGCTCCCAAACATCGCAGGTAAGCAAAGGTTTTTTACCGTCGCGTAATGGATTACCGGCGTTACTTGTCTGAACGATTTCCAGCTCGCCGTTTTCATCAACTACCAACCATGCCCAGCCCGAACCAAACAAAGTAGCAGCTACTTTCGAGAATGCCTCTTTAAAAGCATCGAACGATCCGAATTTAGCATCGATAGCTGCTTTTAATTCATCCTTTGGTTCTTTACAGCCATCAGGACTAAATTGCATAAAATAGAACGTGTGGTTCCAAACCTGGGCTCCGTTATTAAAAATGCCACCGTCGGCTTTTTTAATAATATCTTCCAAACTTGCATTTTCAAACTCAGTTCCTTCAATCAGGTTATTTACGTTATTCACATAAGCCTGGTGGTGTTTTCCGTAGTGGAACTCGATTGTTTTTTCACTTATTACTGGTTCCAATGCATTATTTGCATACGGAAGTTTTGGTAAACTAAATGCCATAATTTTCCTTGTTTAAAGATTATTAATTTGATTTTTGTTTGCTAAAGGTACAACGTTTTTGGGGCAAAAAGGATTAGCCGGAGGTTTAATTTGGAAGGAGTTTAAATAAAATTAAATCGAAATCGAATCAACGTAAAGGTGGCAAAATAGCCTATAATTCTCACAATGAGAACTTTGGTTAACATAAAACACCACAAAAGCGCAATAAAAACCCCGGAGCCTCTGCTCCGGGGAAAAAACCAAAAATCAACTAACCTTTAAACCGCCTGGCGACTTCATCCCAGTTGATGAGATTCCAGAATGCATTCACATAATCCGGACGTCTGTTTTGGTAGTTCAGGTAATATGCATGTTCCCATACATCGATCCCCAAAATTGGAGTTCCCTGAACTTCGGCCACATCCATCAGCGGATTATCCTGATTGGGCGTAGACGAAACCACCAGCTTATTGTTTTGAAGAACCAACCATGCCCAACCCGACCCAAAGCGAGTCAAAGCTGCCTTGGTGAAGGCTTCCTGAAAATTTTCTATGCTTCCAAATGAATCATTTACTGCATCTAATAAAACTCCTTCCGGAGCTGGTGCACCACCCGGTGCAATTACTTCCCAGTACAAATTGTGGTTAAAAAAGCCACCACCGTTATTTCGTACTGCGGTTGATTGTGCAGACACGCCACTTAAAATTTCTTCAATTGATTTTCCTGCAAGATCAGTTCCTTCAACTGCTCCATTCAGGTTGTTTGTATAACCTGCGTGGTGCTTGCTGTGATGGATTTCCATCGTTCTTGCATCAATATGTGGCTCCAGTGCCGTGTAATCGTATCCTAATTTTGGTAATTCAAATGCCATATCTTATATTATTTAAAGATTTAAATATTCAAATATTCTTATTTCTCGTAAGCAAAAATATACGCTATTTAGAATTAATCCAAATCTTCGAATAATAAAACACATTGAAATCCTTTATTGTTCATAGAAGGAATTAATAAATACAGAACTTCAATAAATTAAACCATAGAACTGAGCTAAAATCCCGGTGTGCAGGCAGAATAAAAAGCGATATTTTTTATTTGCTTTTATCTTTTCAATGCCCAAATCAATAATATTACCTTTGCCCCTCAATAAAAAAGCATGAATAAAAGCATATTAAAACTTGCCCTTCCCAATATCATCAGTAACATAACTGTTCCGTTGCTGGGGTTGATCGATCTGGCCTTAATGGGACATCTGGGATCGGAAGTTTACATTGGCGCCATTTCGCTGGGAAGTGTAATTTTTAATATCATTTACTGGGGATTTGGTTTTCTGCGAATGAGCACCTCCGGTTTTACCGCGCAGGCTTTTGGCGAAAAAAAACCGACCGAAGCTATTACTATCCTGGTTCGCGCCCTGATACTAACTTTTATTATCAGCGTATTTATCCTGCTGCTGCAGTCGCCCATTGCCTGGGCAAGTTTTAAAGTGATAGGCGGAAGCCCGGAAGTTGAAAAGCTTGCCGAAGCCTATTTCCGAATCCGTGTTTGGGCCGCACCCGCTGCTTTAAGTTTGTTTGTTTTCAGCGGTTGGTTTTTGGGCATGCAAAATGCACGCTACCCAATGATTATTGCAATTCTGGTAAATATTGTAAATATCCTGCTGAGTGCCTTTTTTGTTTTTGGATTGAACATGAAATCAGATGGAGTTGCTTTGGGGACGGCTATTTCGCAGTATGTTGGATTGTTAACGGCTGTTATTTTGTTTCTCAGAAAATACCGGGAAATGCTACCGAAAGTCACAAAATCGGGCCTCATCGACCTTAAATTTTTATCGAATTTCGTTAAGGTAAATTCCGATATTTTCATCCGCACCTTTTGTATTATCGTTCTATTTACTTTTTTCACTTCGAAATCGGCCAGCATTAACGACACTATTCTTGCCGTTAACTCCATATTGCTTCAATTTTTAATGTTCTTTTCCTTTTTTATCGATGGATTTGCCTTTGCCGGCGAAGCATTGGTTGGGAAATTTATAGGCGCCAAACAAATTGAGAACTTAAAAAAGGTGGTAAAACTGCTGCTTTTCTGGGGACTGGGATTGGCATTAACATTTACCCTACTCTATTTAACCGGCACTAATTTCATTTTAAAACTACTCACCTCGCAAAAAGACGTGATAGAAACCGCCCAGCAATTTCTTATTTGGGTGGTACTTATTCCATTTGCCAGCGTGAGTTCCTTTATCTGGGACGGCATTTACATCGGCGCAACAGCATCGCGCCCCATGCGAAACAGCTTGTTGGTTTCCACCTTTCTGATTTTTGCACCGGTTTATTTTTTCTTAAACCCGGTATGGAATAATCACGCACTTTGGATGGGAATGCTGCTTTTTATGTTTTCGAGGGGAGTAATTTTATGGCTTCTTTACAAAAAAACGATATTGAAACCGTTGACTTAGAAAGTACAATATTGATTCGGAAAAATATCCAATACTCAATTTAGAATGCTCAATGATCAAGTATTCGAAATTGGATAAGGGATCCGATCCGTTTAATTTTGAACAAATACGGATCGGATCCTTTACAACAATCAATCCTATCCTGTTATTCACCAACCGCTTTCAGCCAGGCTGCAGCCATTAGCTGCGCACCAGCCATCGAAGGATGCACTCCATCAGGAGTCCAGTAGGTTCCCGGAGCGTGTTTTATTGCCTCATCAAATACTTGCTGAAAAGGTACCCAAATGGTTTCAAATTCGTCCGAAATCTTTTTCGCCGCTACCTGGTATTGTTTCATGGGTTCAATCCATGTTTCGTCAACGGCACTGGTTTCCAACACATAAAATGGCTCGCACAAAACCAGTTTCACACCGGGAAAAGCTTCCTGTGTGCGTTTTAGTAATGCACGATAATCATTCTCGTAAACCTCAATGGTACCGTCGTAATTTCCATTGCGGGTGTGCCAGTAATCATTCACTCCAATTAAAATACTCAGCACATCAGGGTTTAACTCCAGGCAATCTTTCTCCCAACGATCGGCCAGCTGGAAAACTTTATTTCCGCTGATACCACGATTATAAATGGTAAGCTGCTCTTCAGGATAGGCATTTAACAATTGTGAAGCCGCCAAAAGCGCATAACCGTTTCCGAACGACCAGGCCCGGTTGGCCGATTCATCTTGCCTGTCGCGACCGGCATCGGTTATCGAATCGCCCTGAAACAGCACTGTATCGCCTTTTGCAAAAATTGATTCCTTCTTTTGTTCCGGTTCCGAAACACATGCCGAAACAATACTTGTAATACTTGCAGCAGCCACGGCTCCTGCGGTCGATTTGTATAAGAAGTTTCTTCTTGAGATACTCATTTGGTTACTTTTAAGTTGATTTATAAAAAACAAAAGTAAAAATTTATGCCATCTGTTTAACATTTTCCAAAGGTTAAATACCTCTATTATCGACCTGATTTCAACAGGCAGATTAAAATTACAAAAGCCATTTGGGCAATTTTAAAAAACTATCCGTTATTTTAGTCTCGTTTTAGGATAGCACTATGGATTTTTCACAATTATCATTCGATACGCCGGTTGAATTGATCAATCAGGCCATAAAAGAAACCCTTGTTGGGAGCCTCGGAATTGAGATCACAAAAATTGAAGAGGGGAAGGTTGAGGGGATGCTGAATCTCTCGGCAAAAAACTCGCGACCGGGAGGCATTTTACACGGTGGTGCCAACCTTGCCATGGGCGAAACACTGGCCGGGTTAGGCAGCATGTTACTGGTTGACATGAATGCTTTCGATGTGTTGGGAATTATGGTAAGTGGCAATCACACAGGCGTGTTAAAAAAAGGCAAGGCGCTGGCGGTTGCAAAAATCGTTCACCGGGGCAAACAAACGCATGTGTGGAATGTTGATATCTGCAATGAAGAAGGGAGATTGATTTCATCTGTACGTGTTACCAATATGATTACTAAAAAGAATGACCGATAACGAAAGATTAATACATCTGATCGACGAACTCGTTAACAAAAACTGCTCTTTTGCCCTTTGGTCGGTGCCCGGAGACAAAACGCTTGAACTGCTGATTTCATGTCAGGAAGCGTTGTTTTATCCCAACGAGGTGAGCCGCTTAAACGGGCAGGAAGGATTTGTTTTTGCACCTTACCAGATCAGCGAGGAAACGCCGCTGATTCTGTTGAAACCGGATATTTACAAAACGGGAATTGAGGAAATCTTCAAATTAGATATGAATGATGTAAAAGTTTGCCAGAAAGAACAAACGAATTACACATCGCATTATGTAATTGAAAAGGAAGAATACCTTTCCGACATAGAGCAGACTGTTAATACCATAAAAAATACGAAACTGGCAAAAGCCATTGTTTCGCGAATTATTCCGGCAGAACGAAAAAATGAATCGCTGGGAAAATTATACACCCAGTTATTCGAACAAACGCCAAACGCTTTTGTGTATATGGTGAATCTGCCAAAAGCCGGTTTGTGGATGGGCGCTACTCCCGAGATTCTTTTAAAATCGGAAGGCAAAACAATGGAAACCGTTTCGCTGGCCGGAACGCAGCCCCGACTTTCGGGAACAGAATACGCCTGGAGCACCAAAGATATTGAAGAGCAAGCCTTTGTTTCGCGCTACCTGGTGGATCTGCTGTATCGTTTTAATATTCACCGCTATACCACACGCGGCCCCGAAACGCTGGAAAGCGGAAAGGTGGCACACCTGTTTACCAGTTTTCTGTTTGCCAAAAAGAAACTCGACCACTGTTTGGGTGATTTTATTGCCGAGCTGCATCCAACACCTGCCGTTTGTGGTTTCCCAAAATCGAAAGCAGATAAATTCATCCGCACCATCGAAAAACACGACAGGCGTTACTACAGCGGATTTCTTGGTCCGTGGCAACTTAAAGATTCAGTAAGATTATTTGTAAATTTGCGCTGCATGGAAATAATTCCGGAAAAATACATGCTTTATGCAGGTGGCGGAATTACTTCGCGGTCGGTTCCCGAAGAAGAATGGGAAGAGACCAACAACAAAGCAAAAACCTTGTTATCGGCAATAGAAGCTATACGACAGAATGATCTCAACTAAAAAACACGTTCAACAACTGGCAGCACTTCTTCATCAGAAGGGAATTAATGACGTGATTATTTCGCCCGGATCGAGAAACGGCCCAATGATAAGCACTTTTGTGGGAAGTGGTTTATTTAGTTGCCGAAATGTGGTTGACGAACGCAGTGCAGCTTATTTAGCAATGGGTTTGGCGCAAGCGTTGAAAAAACCTGTGGCAATTGTTTGCAGCTCGGGAACGGCAACACTGAATTATGCTCCGGCAATTGCAGAAGCTTACTATTTAAATATTCCGCTGATCGTAATAACTGCCGATCGTCCTGAGTACTGGATCGATCAACTCGAAAACCAGTGCATCAACCAGAGAGGGATTTATTCGAATTTTGTAAAAAAAGAATACAACCTTCCATTGGAAGAATCGGAAACCGAACTGTGGCAGGCTGCCCGCGAAATTAATGAGTGCCTGAATACTGCCGTTTCAGAAAAGCCTGCGCCCGTACATATTAATGTTCCGCTGGAAGAACCCTTGCATAATTTACTGGACGCAGAATTACCGGCGATAAAAGCAATCAATACTAAAAAATCAGCTTTAGAAATCAGTGAAGCAAGCCTGAAAAAGTTAGCTTCAGATTTTAACGATTCGAATAAAATACTGATACTGGCGGGGCAACAAAATGCCGATCCGGAACTGGAAAAGCTTCTTGCAGCGTTCATTGAAAAAACCGGTGCAGTTGTTTTGAAAGAACATTTGGCGAACCTGAACGATAAAAGTTTCTGCGGAAGTATCGATACGCTGATGGCAGCTATTTTAGAAGATATTCCGGCAGATTTTCAACCGGACATTCTGATCACTTTTGGCGGCCATTTTGTTTCAAAGTCGCTGAAACAGTTTTTGAGAAAAAACAAAGCCACTCAGCACTGGCACCTTTCGCCGGCCAACGATCATTACGATACTTACCAGTCGCTGACCGAAGTTGTGCAAACTGATGCAAAGACTTTTTTCGCACAGTTACTTCCTGAAGTCAACGAGAAAGGTACTGAATATTTGCAGCGCTGGGCAACCAAGGAAAACGAAGTCAATCAACTTCGCGATCAATATATTTCGGAAATCCCGTTTTCAGATTTGAAAGTGATTGCGGAATTTGGCCGTTTAATTCCCGAAAATTCGGTTGTGCACCTGGGCAACAGTTCTCCTGTTCGATACGCGTTAATTGCAGAATGGGCAAAAAACACCACTTTTTTTAGTAACCGCGGCACCAGCGGAATCGACGGTCCACTATCTACTGCAGTTGGTTATGCTTCTGTTTCTGAAAAAATAAATACTGTGTTGATCGGCGATTTATCGTTTTTCTACGATTCGAATGCACTTTGGAACAATTACCTTGGCGAAAACTTACGAATTATCGTAATCAATAACGGTGGTGGAAACATTTTTAGCCTCATAAAAGGACCGGGTGAATCACCCGCTTTCCAGCAGCATTTTTATGCCGAAAACAAATGCAAAGCACAAGGCATTGCCCAAACATTTGGGCTGGATTATTTGAGTGCTGAGAATGAAGTAGAATTAAAAGAATCGCTCACAGAATTATATTCCCCAACAAGAAAAACACCGACAATCCTGGAAGTTTTCACCGATGCAGAAGTGAACACAAAAACATTTCGGGGCCTTTTTAAGTTTGTAAAACAATTGCAGTAAATACAAAAACAATATACACAATGAGTACAAAAAGACAATGGGAAACCATTAAAGAATACGAGGATATCTTTTTCGATTATTACGATGGAATTGGCAAAATCACCATCAACCGTGAGCAGGTGCGTAATGCGTTCCGCCCAACAACGGTAAACAACATTAGCGATGCTTTGCACATTTGCCGCGAAGACAACCGTATAAATGTAATTGTGTTTACAGGTGCCGGCGACAAAGCGTTTTGCTCGGGTGGCGACCAGAATGTAAAGGGCACAGGTGGTTACATCGACGAAAATGGTATTCCAAGATTGAACATCCTTGAAGTGCAGAAACAAATTCGCAGCATGCCAAAGCCGGTAATTGCCATGGTGAATGGTTATGCCATTGGAGGCGGCCACGTACTGCATGTGGTTTGCGATATAAGTATTGCCAGCGAAAATGCCATATTTGGGCAAACCGGACCTAAAGTGGGTAGCTTCGATGCAGGTTTGGGATCGTCGTATCTGGCCAGTGTTGTGGGACAAAAGAAAGCCCGCGAAATTTGGTTTATGTGCCGTCAATACTCAGCTGCCGAAGCACTTGAAATGGGACTGGTAAACAAAGTTGTTCCGTTCGATCAGCTGGAAGACGAAGTGGTTGCCTGGGCTCAAAAAATGCAGGAACACAGTCCGCTGGCACTGCGTATGCTAAAACTTGGGTTGAACGCCGAACTCGATGGACAAATCGGAATTCAGGAGTTTGCCGGAAACGCCACCTTACTGTACTACCTCACCGAGGAAGCGCAGGAGGGAAAACATGCCTTCCTGGAAAAACGCAAACCTGACTTTAAAAAGTATCCGAAATTTCCGTAAAAAGTTTCAAGTTACAAGTTACAAGTTGAGCGAAGCGAAGAGACTGCGTATAAAGTCAATAATATGAAAATTGAACTTTCATCTTATAAGTTTCAGCCCCTCCCGACCTCCCAAAAGGGGAGGTGAAGTCCCCTTCGGGGGATTTTGGGGGTTAGTCACACCTGCAACGTCGGAAAATCCAGTAGTTAATATCAAGAATCCAGTATCAAGCATCTAGTATCAAGTATGGCAACCACGAAAAGTTGGGTAAAAGCAGCACGGTTACGCACCCTGCCTCTAGCATTGTCGGGCATTCTTATGGGCTCGGCACTGGCCGCATTTTGGCATGGGTTTAACTGGATTGTTTTTATCCTGGCCATTTTAACGGCTACACTCATTCAGGTGTTTTCGAACTTTGCCAACGACTATGGCGATTTTCAAAAAGGCACCGACAATCATCAGCGTTTAGGCCCAACACGAACCATGCAAGGCGGAGAAATCACCATTAAAGAAATGAAATCCGGAATGTTTGTTGTTGCCGGATTAAGTTTTCTGTTGGGAATTATTTTAGTGTTTGCCGGAACATGGCACCACAGTCCAACGGCATTTTTTGTGTTTATCGGGCTCGGAATTCTGGCACTTTTAGCCGCCTATTTTTATACAGCTGGCAAACGTTCGTACGGTTACATTGGTCTGGGCGATTTGTTTGTATTTCTGTTTTTCGGTTTGCTGCCCGTAATCGGCGTTTTTTACCTGCACAACAATGCTATAGAAACCGCAGTTTGGCTGCCGGCCATCAGTATGGGATTATTCAGTACCGGCGTTTTGAACCTGAACAATACCCGCGACATTGATAACGACAAACAGTCGGGTAAAATTACAATCGCCGTAAAACTAGGGCCATTTAAAAGCCGGATTTACCACGCCACAATTATTTTGCTGGGCTGGCTGGCACTGATTATTTTTACGGTTCAGCAACAAAATACACTTTGGCAATGGTTGTTTCTTTTGGTATTGCCGGTTTCAATTAGCGACCTGGTAAAAATTTTCCGCATAAAAGACAGTCGCCAGCTTGACCCGTTTTTAAAACGCCTGGCACTGCAAACTTTGGCTTTAACACTACTTTTCTCGCTTGGATTGATATTATCATGATAAAAGCCCGTTACAAAAAATATGAACTGCATTTTAAGCAACCTGCCGGCACATCGCGGGGCGTGTTAAAAACGCGCACGGTTTGGTATCTGTTTTTGGAAGAAAACGGAGCGACGGGGCTTGGTGAATGTGCGCCGCTTCCCGGATTAAGCATTGAAACGCCGGAACAAGTTGAAGAGCAGTTGGAAAAAATAGGCAACGATCCAGCACATTTCATCCATAATATCGATTTACTACAAGATGTTCCATCCCTGAAATTTGCATTGGAATGTGCACTTCTTGATTTGAAAAACGGCGGAAAACACGAACCATTTCCATCGGCTTTTACACGTGGCGAGGAAGGTATCCCAATTAACGGACTAATTTGGATGAATGATATTGAAAACATGCAACACCAGATAGAAGATAAACTGGCAGCCGGTTTTCGATGTATAAAACTAAAAATCGGAGCTAAAGATTTTGAGCAGGAACTGGCGCTTTTGAAAGCTGTTCGCGAGCAATTCTCCAACGATGAAATTATTCTTCGGGTAGATGCCAACGGTGCATTCAATGCGGAATCTGCTCCCGACAAATTGAAACGACTTGCCGAGTTGCAATTGCATTCCATTGAACAACCGATACGTGCAGGGCAGTGGAAGGAAATGGCTAAATTGTGCAAAACCACTCCCCTGCCGATTGCTCTTGATGAAGAACTGATTGGCATAAACAAACGCGAGAAAAAAATACAATTACTTGATACAATCCATCCGCAATTTTTGGTGTTAAAGCCAAGTTTGCACGGTGGCATTTCTGGTTGTAACGAATGGATTGAACTGGCGAACGAACGTTCCATTGGTTGGTGGATTACCTCGTACCTGGAGTCGAATATCGGGCTAAATGCGATTGCGCAGTGGGCTTTTACAAAAAATACCAAAATACACCAGGGACTGGGAACCGGCCGGCTTTTTACCAATAACATTGAATCGCCACTTGAAATTCGTGGCGAAAAACTGTGGTTCAACACAAGCAAAACCTTCGAAATGTAATGGAACTTTTCCCATCACATATTACCATAAACGGGCAAGCGGAAAGCATAAAAGAATTGCTTCAACAAAAATCCGATGCCGAATGGAAACAAAGCTGGTTGGATTTTGTAGCGGAGTGGTACAATGCAAACGATTACATCGAAGTGCAAACTTCGGGAAGTACCGGAACTCCAAAAACAATAACGCTAAAAAAAGATTTTGTAGCTGCCAGTGCCCTGCGCACCATTCGCTTTTTTGATTTGCACGAAGGCGACCGCATATTGCATTGTCTGCCCAGCCGTTACATTGCCGGGAAACTAATGACAGTGCGCGCCCTTTTTGGCAAACTCGATTTGCTTCTTGTTGATCCGACTTCGGACTTTGCTGCTTTGCCAAACGACAAGCCGGTAAAATTTGCGGCTATGGTAATTAACCAGGTAATAAAATACCTGGCGCTGCCGGAGCAAAACATTAAAAACCTGCTGATCGGTGGTTCAGCCATTCCGAAACCGTTGGAAGAGCAACTGCAGCAAATTTCAACACAATGTTATTCGAGTTATGCCATGACCGAAACGGCAACCCACATTGCCCTGCGCAAATTAAATGGCAGCAACAAAACCAACAGCTACCAGTGCCTCGATGCTATTTCGGTGGAGTTGGATGAACGCGATTGTATTCGTATTTTAATGCCAGGGCTTGAAAACGGAGCCATTCAAACCAATGATTTGGGTGAATTAATAGATCGCTATCATTTTAAAGTGCTGGGCCGCATTGACAATGTCATCATTTCAGGAGGCATAAAATTTCTGCCCGAACAAATTGAGGGGAAGCTGGCAAAAGCAATGCCCCTTCCCTATATCATTGGGTCAACCCCCGACGAGAAACTTGGCGAGCAACTAATTCTGTTAATTGAAGGTAACGCTGATGATGAAATTAAAACCATCATTCAAAACCATTGCAATAAACTGCTTTCAAAATACGAGCAACCAAAAGATATCCGATTTATCGAAAAACTTCCACGCACCGAAAACGGGAAGATAAACCGGAAAAATTTGAAAATGTTTCTAAAAAATTAAACCACCGGAAAAGCTTGCTTATGGCTAGCTGAACAATAATTTTGTTAATTTTGTTTTAACCTATTCGACAAAATTGAAACAGGAATCAAATGGAAAAATTATTAGAATATAATCCGATACTTCTGGCTCTTGGCGCAACTCTTTTCACCTGGTTTTTAACCGCTGCCGGTGCCTCTATGGTATTTTTCTTTAAATCGATAAACAAAAAAGTATTGAATTCGATGCTTGGGTTTGCTGCCGGGGTGATGATTGCGGCCAGCTTTTGGTCGCTGTTGAAACCGGCAATCGAAATGGCAGAAGCGCAAGGCGAATTGCCCTGGAAGCCTGCCGTAATAGGATTTCTGGCGGGAGGTGCTTTTCTGTTGTTGATCGATAAAATTCTGCCTCACCTTCACCTTGGTTTGTCAATCGATAAAGCCGAAGGGATTCCAACAACCTGGCAACGAAGCATACTTTTGGTGCTGGCCATTACTTTACACAATGTGCCTGAAGGACTGGCTGTGGGTGTTGCATTTGGTGCGCTGGCCAATAATCCCGATGTAGGCCTACTAACCGGAGCCGTTGCATTAGCCTTGGGTATCGGGCTTCAAAATTTCCCCGAGGGAGCTGCAGTCTCTATTCCGCTGCGCCGCGAAGGACTTTCGCGCAGGAAAGCTTTTAATTACGGTCAGCTGTCAGGAATTGTTGAACCAATGGCCGGAGTATTGGGGGCTTACCTGGTTTTAACCATCGAACCGCTGTTGCCGTATGCACTGTCGTTTGCTGCCGGAGCAATGATTTTTGTGGTGGTTGAAGAATTGATTCCTGAATCGCAACGAGGCAACGAAACCGATTTATCGACCATTGGTGCCATGTTGGGGTTTGCCACCATGATGCTGCTGGATGTGGCTTTGGGCTAGAACACTTTTTATTTGTGTTTAAATGTTCGGGGAAGCTTTTTCGCCTCTACCAGTGGATGAACATTAGAAACCAAAGAATATTACACAGATGAAAACGACACCGGAACATAACAAGAAAATAGCAGAAATGACCTTTGCTGCTGTATATCCGCACTATGTTACAAAAGTGGAGAAAAAAGGAAGAACGAAAGAAGAGCTACACCAGGTAATAGAATGGTTGACCGGTTTCGATGAAGCAGGTCTGCAGGAAATGATCGACGAGAAGGTGACATTTGAGACTTTTTTTGAAAGAGCAAACCTGAACCCAAATGCAGAATTAATTAAGGGAGTAATTTGCGGATACCGGATTGAGGAAATTGATAACGTTCTGACCAAACAGGTACGGTATTTAGATAAGCTTGTTGACGAACTGGCAAAAGGCAAAAAGATGGAGAAGATATTTCGGGAGAAGTAAATTGTTGATCTTCACCTCATCTCACAATAAAATATCTTCAATTTTTATCATACTTTCACTCGCTGCGTACCATGTTTAACCGGTATAAAGCTTAATGTACTTTAATCATACAATTTTGGGAAGTCACCTTAACAATCCTAACATAAAGTTTCAATGAAAAGAATTTTATCCATTATACTTCTATCATTTGGAAGTTTGATACTTTGCTCAGGTCAAAGTTTTAATAACGATTTAGAATGTAAAGAGTCGAAAAATAATTTCATTCACCAAACTGACTCCCTGGTGGTTGAAAAAATGGACAACTATAACATTCCCGGACTTGCAATAGGATTAGTAGCAAAAGACACCATCTTGTATGCAGCTGGCTACGGTATAAAAAGCATCAAAAATCCGCAGCCAGTTAATGAAAACACAATATTCCACACTGCTTCAGTAAGTAAATTATTTACGGCCCAGGCAATGATGATGCTAGTTGAAAATGGGGAAATTTCGTTGAACGAAAAACTTTTAAGTATAATTCCTGAATTAAATCATACAGACCAAAGAGTTGAAGATATTACAATTCTAAATCTTTTAAATCACACATCGGGTTTGCCGGATGTTCACAACTATCATTGGGGCAATAATAATCAATCTGAAAAAAGTCTTGAAGATTACATTTTAAGTCTTAATCTGAAACTAAAATCAGAACCATCAACACAATATATCTACAGTAATTTGGGATATAATATCCTGGGATATATCATTGAGAAATTAACAAATACGTCTTTTGATAATTACCTGAAAGAAAATATTTTAAATGCATATGGCATGAATAGCAGTGATTTCAGGTATTTTAAAATCCCCGATTCGCTGAAAACCTCACCACATTCAAAACATTGGATTACCGGCAAAATATACGAACTCAAAACTTACCCCTACACCAGGGAGCACGCACCGAGCAGTACGCTAAATTCTTCAGCAACTGATTTATGTAAATGGATGATTTCATTTATGAAAATGCTTGATAGCGGTAATTCCGAGAATGTTTTCGATGAAATGACCGAACCAGGTTTCAGTGCATATCCACATATTGGACTGGGCTTTCAACTAAGCAAGGTTGAATCAAGAAAAGCAATTGGTCATTATGGTGGAGACAAGGGATTTAGAAGTTATTTACTAATGATACCTGAAGAAAAAATAGGTTTGGTTCTTTTAGCAAATTGCGACTACGAAGAAGATTTTAGACAGGAAATCATACATCAAATAGCAAAACGAATGCTAACTTGTGGTAATTTTTAACAGTGAAGTATTAAGAAGTAAGAGTGTAGTCATCTGATTGCCTATAATTTTAAAGAAACTTACCAATACTTTTGTTAGTATAAATTAATTTTCAGACAGAGCTTAAATCGAAAATTAAACCAACAACATGACTAACAAAAACCAAATAGAAAAACTGCTGCGCGAACAGGAATTGACCGATTACAAATGGATCGATCCGAAAGAAATTGTAGTGGCACAGTGGGTACGTGTAAAATGTTATTTTGGCTGTAGCGATTACGGTCTTGGTTCGTGTCCGCCAAATACGCCGTCGGTAAGCGAGTGCGAGCGTTTCTTTAAGGAATACAAAAGCGCGCTGATTATTAAACTGCATAAATTTGCTGATAAAGATGCTTATCCATCCGACTGGTCGCGGGAAATGACCCACAAACTTTTGGGCCTTGAACGGGCTATATTTCTAATGAACCATCCAAAAGTTTTTCTGCTTAACCAAACCTGTTGCACCTTGTGCAGCGACTGTTCGGGTAACCGCATCGATTGCCACGACAAAAGAAACGCCCGACCCAGCCCCGAAAGTTTTGCGGTAGATGTGTACCAAACCGTACAAAAAGTGGGCATGGAAATTAATGTGGTGGCCAACAACCCCGGCGATATGAACCGAATTGCCATACTTCTAATTGAATAAACCGCACATCTGAAAACCATCTGCAAGCTGAATGGTTATTTTATAAAGGCCCTTTAAAAGACCGCAAAAAATAACTTTTTATGAACGTAATTTTAAGTATTGGTCTCTTAATTTTCACCGGATATCTGTTGGGCGAACTCGCCGAAAAAATAAAACTCCCCAAAATATCAGGGTACATCCTTGCAGGAATTCTGCTAAATCCCGATCTCTCGGGAATCATGTCGAACGAATTTGTCGGGCACACCGATCCGCTGCTATCAGTTTCTTTGTCGTTCATCACCTTTTCAATTGGCGGTTCGTTATCGGCTAAAAAACTACGCGCCACCGGAAAAACCATATTCTTTCTCACGCTGTTCGAATCGTTGTTCGCCTTTTTAATGGTGTTTCTATTCATGTTTCTGAGTTTACGTTTTTTTATGCCTGCCTTTCAATCAACAAGCGTAGCGCTAGCCGTTAGCCTGGTGTTGGCATCGCTGGCTGCACCAACCGATCCATCGGCCACACTGGCCGTAATTCACGAATACAAAGCCAAAGGCGAAGTCAGTTCAACCATGCTCGAAATTGCTGCTTTCGACGATATTGTGGGAATTGTTATTTACACATTGGTTACCGCTTTTGCCGCATTCTTTTTGGGCAGCACTGATATTGAAATCGGTAATACTATTCTGGATTTAGGCATTGATGTTGGCGGAGCGATTCTCATCGGCGTTGTAATTGGTTTTGTATTTCAGCTCATCACTAAAATTTTTAGCAAGCAGGAAGAAGGAACCCTCATCGTTCTAACGTTCGGAGCCATATTGATGAGTTACGGAATTTCAGAATATTTTGGTTTTGAGTCGCTGCTTTCCACTATAGCGTTGGGAGCCGTTGTTGCCAATTTTAATCCGCTCTCGGAAAAAATATTTAAACTCATTGAACGCTACACCGACGAACTGATTTTTGTGATTTTCTTTACGCTATCAGGATTACATTTGCAATTGTCATCAATTACCGGCAGTTATGTGCTCATCGGTATTTATATAATCGCACGGATGATCGGTAAGTTTACCGGTATTTACAGTGGTTCGCTCCTATTCAGCACCAGCCCGAAAGTGAAAAAATACACGGCCGGCGGACTAATTCCACAAGGCGGAATTGTTATTGGCCTGGCGCTGTTGCTCACCAAAGATCCTGTTTTTAAAGATACCGGTTCGATGATCATGGGAGTTGTTATTGGGGCTGCACTGATTCATGAAATTATTGGCCCGATTTCCTCGCGCTTATCGTTGAAGAAAGCTGGTGAGGTAGAGTAATAGACAAGTGTAATTGTGTACGCTCCATTAATGTCCTTTCAGACGGAAAATACTTTTTCCTACAGCTGAAAAAGTATTCAAAAAAGCCACCGCTGACGATAAAAAGCTAAAAATAAATTCCTTTCACTAAAATCAAGAAACTTCCCGATGCTAACGATCGGGACAAGCTCTCCTTAGTTCTAAAGTTCACTCAAAACATTTAACGAAACCAGGTGTTCGATTACGCCCCATTCTTTTAAAAACCAATTGCCTTCGTTGATGTAAAACGAACTGATTGACGAATTATTTATGGAGAAAGCGCGTGGCTCATCCAACTTTATATTGAAGGTTCTGTACATCATCATTTCCAGCACCAAACCATGCGAAACAATCAGTACTTTCTGATCTTTAAATTTACGGGCAATGGCTTCAATTTCCGATGTTACACGCTCATACATTTGTTGAATGCTTTCGCCACCAGGAACTACAAATTCAGGGTTCCGTTCCTTATAACGCCGATATTCTACGGGATATGTTTCTTCAATCTCTGCAAAGTTTTTTCCTTCAAAAATACCAAAAGAGCGTTCGCGTAAATTCAGGTTATATTTATGAGGTAACAACAATTGTTTATTGATGATTTTTGCAGTTTCAACCGCCCGTTCAAGATCGCTGCTTACAAGAACATCAAACTCACGTTTAGCCAATGCCTTTGCCACCAGTTCGGCCTGCAAAATGCCATTTTCCGAAAGCTTGCTGTTACGCTGCCCTTGTATGCGTTTCTGCAAGTTCCACATCGTTTCTCCGTGCCGTATAACTGTAATTTCTGTAGCCATATTTTTCAATTTTGTGCGAAGGTGATTGTTTTATTTAAAGAAATAATGTGTTTGAAATTGAATGCCTTTTCAACGCTGAAAAACAAAAAGCCACTCCGAAGAGCAGCTTTTGATTTATCTGATAGATTATTTTAAATCTTTTCAGGAGCAGGCATTTCAAGTAGTTTATCAGCCATTGCATTGGCCAACTTAATTAACTCTTCCTGGGTTTGAACCTTCATATTTCCCTGTTCTTCGATTGGTTCGTAAACCATATCCCACTTAATTTTTTCGGCAAAAGTTTTCAGGTTTTTCACGCCGCCGCCGTTCCATGAATAGTTACCAAAAATTCCAAGCAGGTGGTCTTTTGGTGCCATATGCTCGATGGTTGTAAGCAATGTTTCCACGTTCGGGAACATCGCGTTGTTATACGCCGCGCTTCCCACAATAAATCCTTTGTATTTAAAAATGTCGTTGATAATGTACGACGAGTGTGTTTTTGAAGCATCGTAAACACGGATGTTTTTAATGCCGCGCACCGCAATCTGACGGGCAATGGTTTCGGCCATTTTTTTGGTGTTTCCGTACATCGATCCGTAAACGATAACCACACCGCGATCCAAATCGTACGAACTCCATTTATTGTAGCGTTTCAAAATCCAGTCGAGATCGCTGCGCCAGATTGGACCGTGTGTTGCCGCAATCATTTTAATATCGAGGCCAGCCAGTTTTTTAATGGCACGTTGTGTGTGCGGACAGTATTTCCCAACGATATTGGTGAAGTAACGCATCACTTCCACTTCGTAAAAATCGAGGTTGATCTCGTCGTCGAAAATACCACCGTCCATTGTTCCGTAGCTACCAAAAGCATCACCCGAGAACAGGATTTTGTTGGTTTCCTCGTAAGTAACCATCGTTTCGGGCCAGTGTACCATCGGAATCATCTGGAACTGTAACTTGTGTTTTCCCAAATCAAGCACATGATCATCGTGTACCATGTGTATATTTTCCGGTTTCATGTAGTACGACTTCACAAAACCGAAGGTCTTTTTATTTCCCACAAGCGTAATATTCGGGTAACGGTGAACGATTGCTTTTAAGGCTCCCGAATGGTCGGGTTCCATGTGGTTAATAACCAGATAATCCACCTCGCGGTCGCCAATAATCTCTTCAATAGCATCGAGGTAATCGTCGATAAAAGCACGTTCAACGGTATCAACCAGTGCAATTTTTTCATCAACAATCAAATAACTGTTGTACGAAACCCCGTGCGGGATTGGCCATATATTCTCGAATAAGTGCGTGCGGCGGTCGTTAAATCCCAAATAATAAATATCTTCTGCAAGATTTACTTGTAGCATAATTTTCAGTTTTTAAGTCAATTTTTGAAACTGTAACAAAATTAGTGAATTTAGGTTGACAGCCTATAAAATAATTTTCTATCGCCCTTATTTAGAATCTGGGTTAAGGGAATGTTAGGAGAAGAGGAAGGACTGAGGGGCTGAGGGATTGAATGACTGAGGGATTGAAGGATTGAATGTTGAAATGCGTAAATGCTTTAATGCGTGAATGCTTTAATAAGCAGTAGCTTTGTGAAACTCCGTGCCTACTTTGTGCTACTTTGTGGTTAGCTTTTTCAACTGAAAGATCGTAAAATTGCCTGCTGCTATTTTGCCAACAGCCTTTTTGTAGTTGATTAATTAAAAGATTGAACGAGATTGATTTTAAGATTGATGGAGATTGACAGTTCTATCGGGAAAGTCGTTTTCGCATTGAAGCCAGAATTTTTAGAAGCTCGATACTTTCTTTATGCAAGTCATTAATAAACGAAGTTGTTAATATTCCTGAGCTAATAATCAGGTCAAGCCACATTTCAGTTTCATCAGCTTCTTCAACCACAATCGAGAGTTTTGAAAAGAATTCGGCTTTCGATCTTCCTCTTAATGCTGCTCTATAATTGGCATAAACAGAAGTTCCCGAGCGAATTAACTGTTTATTTAGTACCCTGCCTCTTTCTGATGATGGAAGCATTTCAGATAATTTCAAAATTTTTAGTGTAAATTCTTTTAATCTGTCGCGAATTTGAATTTTGTAATCAAGCCAGCTTTGATTTGTCATAGTATATCTGAGTTATATTCAGCATCTAATTTACTATAAATTAACACAATATCAATTTCACGCACTCTTTAATTCAATCAGTCTCCTTCAATCTTTTTTCAATCTCCTTCAATCTTTCATCAATCTTCTTCAATCTATACCTCAATCTCAACATCAATCTTTTTTCAATCTCCTTCAATCTTTCATCAATCTTCTTCAATCTTCTTCAATCTATACCTCAATCTCAACATCAATCTTTTTTCAATCTCCATCAACCTTTCTCTGCAACCGAAAGAATTTTATCTTTGAAGCTGAATTCAAATTAGAACTATGTCGATTGATCAGAAAAGCCGTGCCATGACTTTCCCCCGGATTGGAAAATTCATTATTATATTTTTTGCCATTGCCTTTATCCTTGTCGGAGCGCGGGCATACCAGCTATACCGTTATGTTTTTGATGAAAATGTAAAAAACGATTACATAATTCTGGTTACCGAAGAAGATGACATAAAAAGTATTAGCGAAAAGCTGGAAACCAACGAGGTTTTAATCAACATGAAAGCCTTTAAGTGGGTGGCTAAAAAGAAGAAATATGCTGACTTCATGCGCCCCGGACGTTACGAGTTAAAGAAAGGCATGACCACCAACGAACTGGTGAATATGCTCCGTAGTGGCGCACAGTCGCCGGTAAACATCACTTTCAACAATGTTCGTTTTAAGGAAGAACTGGCCGGAAAGGTGAGCAAATACATTAAAGCCGATTCCACCTCCATATTACAACTGTTTTCGGATGAACAGCAGATTGCCGACTGGGGATTTACCGAAGAAAATTTCCGCACCATGTTTATTCCGAACACCTACGAAATGTACTGGACCACATCAGCCGAAGAATTTGCACAACGTATGAAAACGGAGTACGATCGTTTTTGGAACGACACCCGCACCAAACAGGCTGCAAAAATGGGTTTAACGCCACAACAGGTGGTTACTTTGGCCTCCATCGTTCAGTCGGAAACCATAAAACCCGACGAGCTAAAAACAGTGGCCGGCCTTTACATTAACCGCCTGAATAAAGGTATTGCACTGCAAGCCGACCCTACCGTAAAATATGCTGTTGGCGATTACTCGATTAAACGGGTTTTGAACAAACATCTCGAAATCGATTCGCCTTACAACACCTATAAATATGCGGGTTTGCCACCGGGGCCAATTTGTTTTCCGGAAATCACATCAATTGATGCCGTGCTGAATTACGAAGATCACAACTACCTGTATATGTGTGCCCGCGAAGATTTTTCGGGCTACCATAATTTTGCAAAAACATTGAGTCAGCACAACCGGAATGCAAAAAAATACCGCGATGCGCTGAACAGCCGCCGCATCTTCAAATAGTAGACATATCAGACGAAAACTCCCAAATCAGTCAAAAAATATAGGTGTAAAACTGTTTTACACCGTCTTTTATAATGATAACGAATTAAATTACGTTGAAATGAAGAAACTTTTCATTCTGGTGCTCAGCCTGTGTGCCACCACCCTGTTTGCCCAAAACAATAGTTGGGAAGATCCCGCCTACATTGCAAAAAACAAACTTCCCGGAAGGGCCACTTCCTATTCGTACAAATCTGCTGACGATGCCTTAAATTGCGATCGCGAAACATCAAGAATGATCTCATTGAACGGAATATGGAAGTTCAATTTTGTAGAAAAAGAAGAAGATCGTCCGTTGGATTTCTACAAGCAGGATGTTTCCGACTGGGATGATATCGAAGTTCCGTCGAACTGGGAAATGAAAGGTTACGGTACGCCCATTTACGTAAATGCCGGTTATCCCTTCCGTCCGGAACTGCCTGCCGAAGCACAGAAAGATCCGATAACCTGGTACAAAAAAAACTACGATGTGCCGGAAGGACTTTCAACGGAAGAACTGTATCGTCGGTTTTATGCCGATGTAGCTTCAAAAATAGTTCCCGAGCCACCTTTTATTACACGCGACAATCCGGTTGGATCGTACGTTCGCTCATTTACCATTCCTGAAGATTGGAACAACAAAAAAATTGTATTGCATTTTGGCGGTGTAAGTTCGGCGATGTTTGTTTATGTAAACGAGCAAAAAGTAGGCTACAGCCAGGGCAGCCGTTTACCTGCCGAATTTGACATTACAGAATTTGTGAAAGCCGGCGAAAACAAAGTAGCGGTGCAGGTTTTCCGTTGGTGCGATGGCAGTTACCTGGAAGACCAGGATCACTGGCGCATGAGTGGAATTCACCGCGAAGTGCTGGTAATGGCTCAGCCCAAAGTGGCCATCGAAGACTTTTTTGTTCGTACCCGTCTGGATGCTAATTACCAGGATGCACTACTGCAAATACGTCCAACAATCACACGTGGAACCGGTGTTGACACCAAAGGCTGGACACTGGAAGCTGAATTATACAGCCCGCAAAACAACAGGGTTCTACAAGCACCAATCACAAAAAATGTTGATGCCATTATTTACGAAGGATATCCGCAACGCGACAATGTATATTTCGGGTTACTTGAAGAAAAAATAACCGGTCCTGAATTATGGTCGGCAGAAAATCCAACGCTTTATACAGTAGTTCTTTCCTTAAAAGATGCCGATGAAAATGTGGTTGAAGCACGTTCAGCAAAAATCGGTTTCCGCGAAGTAGAGACCAAAAACGGCCAGCTTTACGTAAACGGAAAATCGATAAAATTATATGGTGTTAACCGCCACGACCACGACCACCTGGGCGGAAAATCGCTTACCCGCGAAGATATGGAGAACGACGTGTTGCTGATGAAACGTTTTAATTTTAACGCGGTGCGTACCAGCCACTACCCCAATGATCCGTATTTCTACGATATGTGCGACAAATACGGCCTGTATGTGCTGGATGAAGCGAATATTGAAACCCACGGATTAATGGGCTACCTCACCAACCAATCGGAATGGCACATGGCTTTTCAGGATCGTGTGGTTCGAATGGTGGAGCGCGATAAAAACCACCCCTCAATTATTGGCTGGTCGCTTGGAAATGAGTCGGGAACCGGTCCAAACCACGCCGCAGCTGCCGGCTGGGTGAAAGATTTCGACCCTACACGTTTTATTCATTACGAAGGAGCACAAGGGCAACCGGAACACCCCGATTACACTGCTTACGGCTCAGACGCATTCAGAAAAAAAGGAAGAACTGCCAACCCAACCGATCCGCTTTGGGTGGATGTAATCAGCCGTATGTATGCCAACCTGGAAGATCTGGAAGCGCTGGCAAAAAGTCCGTACATCAGCCGTCCTATTATGGAGTGCGAGTACGCACATGCCATGGGTAACTCGCTGGGTAATTTTCAGGAATACTGGGATTTAATGCACAGCTATCCGAACCTTATCGGTGGATTTATCTGGGATTGGATCGATCAGGGAGTGCTGACATCCGATGAAAACGGAAAAGAATTTTTTGCTTACGGTGGCGATTTTGGCGATCAGCCCAACGACAATAATTTCTGTATGAACGGAGTAATTGCATCCGACCGCACGCCAAAACCACAAACCTGGGAAGCAAAATATGTAATGCAGCCTGTTCAAATTACTGCTGCTGATTTGGAAAACGGTTTAGTACGAATGCTCAATCGTTTTAATTTCGACAATCTGAACGAATACAAAGTAAGCTGGACTTTAAACGAAGATGCAACAGAAATTCAATCAGGAGTTTTAGAAGGTCTGAGTCTGAATCCGGGAGCCAACAAAGTGGTTGAGATTCCTTTTGCAGCTATTAAACCAAAAGCAAACGCTGAGTACTGGCTGCGTATAAGTGTTCAACTAAAGGAAGATAAAAACTGGGCAAAAGCCGGGCATGAACTGGCCAAACAACAATTCAAACTTCCTATACAAACAGAAGTAACCGCAAAAGAAATAAACGCCGACAACATCACTTTCGACGAAAGCGATGAGCAAATTGTGGTGAGCGGCAAAAATTTCCAAGCCGTTATTGGCAAAAAAAGTGGTTTAATCGAAAGTTACCAGCAAGGCGGAAAACAAGTTATCACTTCGGCGTTGAAGCCCTATTTCTGGAGGCCGTTAACCGATAACGACGAACGTGGCTGGAAGGTGCAACAAAGCATTGCAATCTGGAAAGATCTACCCGGAATGCTGACCGTTAAAAACCTGAATGCCGATGCTTCGTCGGCTAATATTGCTGTGAAATTAGCATACAAAGAGTTGAGCTTAGCGCTAAACTATTCTTTCACAAATGAAGGAACTGTAAATGTAAAATTTGATTTAGCGATTCCTGAAGAAATGCCCGAACCAATTCGTGTAGGAATGAACATGGGCGTATCAACCGATTTGCAACAAATGAGTTTTTATGGCAAAGGTCCATTTGAAAATTACTCGGACAGAAATGGTGCTGCCGAAATCGACATTTACCAGGGAAGTGTGGATGATTTCTACTACAACTACACCAAACCGCAGGAAAGCAGCAACCACACTTGTGTGCGCTGGCTGGCTCTTACCAATAATAATTCGGGATTGATGGTGCTTGGCGAAACACCGCTACAAACATCGGTTTGGCCATACACCGCCGAGAATATTTACGAAGCACAACACCCTACAGAATTGGAGAAAGCAGATGCCTTAACAGTGAATATCAGCCACAAAATGGCCGGTGTTGGTGGTAACGATTCGTGGTCGATCAATGCGCGCCCGATCAACAAATACCGCTTACTGGAAAAAGCTTACAGTTATGAATTTAAGCTGGTTCCGCTAGCGAAAGCGAAAGATTTGCAACAAATTTATCGTGATACAAAATAGAAAAGGCAGACTTTAATCTAAACCATTAAAAAAACCGGCTTTGTTCCTCAAGGCCGGTTTTTATTTTATTTATAAGTGGTCGTTTTACAACTGAACAACAACTGAGCTACTTGCTTTATTCGCTTTATCGCGGGCTTCTTCCACCGAGTTGGCCCGTGCCAGGCAAACTCCCATCCGGCGTTCGCCTTTTACTTCGGGCTTACCAAATAAACGCAACTGCGTATCCGGCTCACTCAAAACTTCTGTGAGGTTAGAAAAAGCCACTTGCTTCGATTCTCCTTTTACCATAATCACGCTACTTGCCGATGGCCCGTGAAATTTGATGTTCGGAATGGGCAAACCAAGAATCGCCCTTACGTGCAGGGCAAATTCGCTCAAATCCTGCGAAATCATTGTTACCATTCCGGTATCGTGCGGACGTGGCGAAAGCTCGCTGAAATAAACGGTATCGTTTTTCACAAAAAATTCTACGCCAAATAAACCGCGGCCACCCAGTGCTTCCACAACAGTTTTAGCAATGTGTTGGGCTTCTGTCAGTGCCTTTTCTGTCATGGCTTGTGGTTGCCACGACTCCTGGTAATCGCCGCCTTCCTGGCGATGGCCAATGGGTTCACAAAACGAAACGCCGCCAACATGACTGATAGTTAGCAAGGTAATTTCGTAATCAAAATCAACAAAACCTTCCACAATTACACGGTCACTATTTCCACGGGCACCTTCCATGGCATAGTTCCACGCGTAATCAATATCAGCAGCACTTTTCACTACACTTTGTCCTTTTCCCGACGAACTCATGATTGGTTTCACCACACAGGGGAATCCAATTTCTTCGATGGCTGCTACAAACTCTTCTTTTGTTCCGGCAAATTTGTAAGGCGAAGTTGAAAGCCCCAATTCTTCAGCCACCAAAGTTCTGATACCTTCGCGATTCATGGTCAGTCGCGTTGCATTGGCTGTTGGAATTACATGGAAACCTTCCTTTTCCAACTCCAGCAATTTGTCGGTGGCAATGGCTTCCACTTCCGGGATGATATAATCCGGTTTTTCGGTTCTGATAATTTCAGCCAAACGTTCGCCATCCAGCATAGAGGCCACATAATAACGATCGGCAACCTGCATGGCAGGCGCATTTTCGTAGCTGTCAACCGCAATAACTTCCACGCCGTAACGCTGAAATTCGATTACCACTTCTTTTCCTAATTCACCCGATCCCAACAAAATAACTTTTATTGCCGACGGCGAAAACTTTGTTCCTAAAACTACCTTTGTGCTCATCCCTGTTTTTCGTTTTTTTTTGATGCCGCAAAAATAAATTTATTTACGATTACACATTTTAAAACCACTTCCCGACTTTGTTTTGCTAACGTTTTGTTGAAACTGATTGACCACTTGCCCTTAGGAAATTCAATACAGTTATTGAACAAAGCGAAATCATTAGTAGTTATTTCAATATAAATAACTAACAATGAAAGCAATAAAGAAAGAACAAATTAGACAGGAGGTTTTCGACCTGTACGATGACTATGCGCACAACCGAATCGATCGCAGAAAATTTGTTGAACGACTTTCGGCCTATGCCGTTGGAGGTTTAACGGTTTCGTCGCTCATGAGTTTTATTATGCCCAACTATCAGGATAAAATTCAGATTAAAGCTGAGGATGCGCGGTTAAAAACAGAAACCATCGAATACAATTCGCCCAAGGGTGGAGGAAAAATAAGAGGCCAATTATCGCGGCCGGCAGGAAATTCAACAAAACTACCCGGAATTGTTGTTGTACACGAGAACCGAGGTTTAAATCCACACATTGCCGATGTTGGAAGGCGTGCAGCACTGGCCGGATTTATTTCCGTTTCGCCCGATGCACTAAGCCCGCTGGGTGGTTATCCCGGAAACGACGATGACGGACGCACCCTGCAAAGCAAGCGCGACAGAAATGAAATGCTGCAAGACTTTATTGCGGCTTTCGACTATCTGAAATCGCACCCGGAATGCGACGGAAATATCGGAGTGGTTGGCTTTTGTTTTGGAGGCTGGATATCGAATATGATGGCTGTAGAAGTATCAGATTTAAAAGCAGCTGTGCCATTTTATGGTGGTCAGCCTTCAGAAGAACAAACCAAACAAATTAAAGCCCCGCTACTGTTGCATTATGCTGAACTGGACACACGCGTTAATGAAGGTTGGCCGGACTACGAAGCTGCACTAAAAAAATACAATAAAGAATACACGGCACACATGTATCCGGGAGTAAACCACGGATTTCATAACGATACTACGCCACGATATGATGAAGCTGCAGCAAAATTAGCCTGGTCGCGAACCATCGATTTCTTTAAAGAGAAGCTGGCATGATTTGAATATTTAACAGCTTATTCAACAAACTTGTTCGTAAATTTGAATGCTGTTTACCTCTAATCCTTAATCCTGTCCGTGCAAATACAACTATTCTTTTAATTTTGCTTCTGAAACAAAATTATCAGAAATGAAGAAACTTTTACTTGCTGCTTTCACGGCTTTTCTTGCACTTGGAAGCACCGCACAGGAGCTGGACCAAACAGCCATTACGGAGATTAAAACATCGCTAAAAATGGATGCTTACACCAAGGGAATGCAAAACGCCCTTTCGGCAAACGACATCAACAAACTGGCCAAAAACCTTACGAATATTAACGAAGACGACCACCGTTTCACTTATCGTGTGGATGTTAAAGGCATTACCGACCAGAAAAGCTCGGGACGCTGTTGGTTGTTTACCTCCTTAAATATGTTTCGCCCAAAAGCGATGGAAGTTTTTAACCTTAACTCATTCGAGTTTTCGCAAAACTACCTGTACTTCTGGGATATTTTCGAAAAAGCCAACCTGTTTTTAAATAACATGATTGAAACGGCCGACCAGCCCATCGATGACCGCCTGGTGCAGTGGTACCTTAGCTCGCCTGTGAGCGACGGAGGAATGTGGAGCAGTTTTGCCAACCTGGTAGATAAATACGGAATGATTCCGAAATCGGCAATGACAGAAACACACTCCAGCGAAAATACCCGCTCCATGGTAAAATTCATCAACTTAAAATTAAAAGAAGATGGATTGCGTTTACGCGAAGCAGCTGATTCGGGGGCGAAAACAAAAGAACTTCAGGCCATGCGCCAGGAAATGATGAAGGACATTTACCGCATGCTGGCACTGAACCTGGGCATTCCGCCCAGCGAATTTACCTGGCGTTACGAGGACAAAGACAATGTTGTATCGGCGTACCAAACCTATACCCCACTCGAATTTAAACAAAAAGTATTGGGCGATATCCAGGTTAGCGACTATGTAATGTTAATGAACGATCCTACGCGGCCGTTTAACGTACATTACGAAATTGACAACTATCGAAATGTGGAAGAAGGCGTAAACTGGCACTATGTAAACCTGGCCAACGATAAAATTAAAGCCATGGCCATTGAATCGATCAAAAACAACGAAGCACTTTATGCATCCTGCGATGTTGGACAACAACTCGATCGCGATTACGGCATTCTGGATATTGATAATTTTGATTACGAATCGGTTTACGGCGTGTCGTTTACCATGGACAAAGCCGAACGCATACAAACCAAATCAAGCGGTTCGTCGCACGGCATGGCACTTGTTGCTGTTGATATTGACGACAAGGGAAACCCTGTTAAATGGCAGTTCGAAAACAGTTGGGGCGAAAGCGCCGGTCATAAAGGCTACCTTACGTTTACCGACGAGTGGTTCGACGAGTACATGTTCCGCATTGTGGTACACAAAAAGTTTGTTACACCCGAGGTACTGGAAATTTACGAAACAGAGGCCACCATGCTCCCGGCCTGGGACTGGATGTTCTAAGATAAGCAGCCCGGAGCTTTTGGTTCCGGGCTTTTTATTTGCCACAACCGTAATCTTGCCTATTTTTATAATCCAGAATAAAAAAAACAGGTAATGATTATTGAAGGCACCAACTACCTCACTTTCGAAACAGAACGGCTTTTTCTGCGCCCCTGCACCGAAAACGACAGCCTTTTTATTTTCCGCTTGCTGAATTCCGAAAAATGGCTTCAGTACATTGGCGATCGTGGTGTTTACTCGGAAGAAGAAGCACGTGCGTACATACGAGAAAAAATGTATCCTCAACTAAAGAAGGAAGGTTATGGAAACTATGTAGTCGTCAGAAAACTTGATAACGCCAAACTGGGCACCTGCGGACTTTTCGACCGTGACGGACTGGAAGGTATAGATATTGGTTTTGCCTTTTTGCCTGAATTTGAAGGACAGGGCTATGCTTTTGAAGCTGCCGAACGATTAAAAAAGGCAGGAATTGAAGATTTTAAAATCAAGAATTTAACTGCAATTACTGCAAAATACAATTTGCGCTCGCAACGACTGTTGGAAAAGCTGGGAATGCGTTTTTCAAAACACGTTACTTTGCCCAACGACACAGAAGAGATAATGTTTTATCGCCTGAAAGACTGACAGCAGGATTGATGCAGATTGACTTTAAGATTGATGCACAAAGCTCGCAACTTTTGCCTTTGAACTTTCTACTTGTTCCTTGTTCCTTATTCTTCATCCAACTCCACATAAAGCTGAGTGGCTTCAACTTTTGTAACAATTATTTTTTCGTCTTTATCAATAAAACCAGTAACGGCAATTGCATCGTAAACTTCGCCTTCAATGTTTATTTTTCCTCCGGGGCGTAAAACGGTCTGGGCAATTCCTTTCTTTCCTTTCAACTCAAAAAGTGTGGTATTAACACTCACAAAACCATCATTAACATGCTGAACCGTGTTTAACGCAAAGTTTTTAAACCATCCATGTTCGGCTGTAAACATGCGTTTCCCGAGGTAAAGTGCCAATACAAAACCACTAAATATTCCGATAACCACCGTGGCAATTGCTTTTCCAACACCTTCCATCTGCACGCCTTCAAAATCGAAGTTAACATTGTCGATCAGGCTTAAAACCAGACCAACAAAAACAAACACGATTCCGAGGGCTCCGGCAACTCCAAAGCCCGGGATAACAAATATTTCCACCGCAATAAGTATGAGCCCCACAATAAACAGCGCAATTTCCCAGTGTTCGGCCAGACCTTCGAGATATAGCGGCATAAAATAAAGCAAAGCCGCCAAAATTGCTATTCCCAGCGGAAAACCTATTCCCGGCGATTGCATTTCAAAGTAAATCCCTCCCACAATGGCCATAATCAACAATCCTGAAACCATTGGATGCACCAGGAAGCCGATGATCTTTTCAATAAAAGTTGGCTCGTATTCAAACAACTCATAGTCGGCGATACCAACTTGTTGCAGCACTTCGTCAATGGTTTCGGCTGTTCCTTCACAAAAACCATTTTCCATCGCTTCCGAAGGTGTAAAAGTTAACACCTGCCCCGTATCGGAAACGCCTTCAATAAAAATACGTTCATCAACCATGGCCTCAGCAATTTTCGGATCGCGAAACCAATCAATAATCGTATCACCGGCGGCTGTAATCGTTGTATCTTTCCCGTGTGCCTCAGCTGTTGCCCGCATAGTCGATCGCATGTAGCTCTGGTATTTATCGGGCATTGCCGCTCCGGTTTGGTTGACTACCGTGGCTGCTCCAATACTTCCTCCGGGGCGCATATAAATACCATCGCAGGCAATGGAAATCAACGCACCTGCCGATGCTGCATTATTATCGATAAACACATAAACCGGGATGTTACTTTGAAGAATTCGTGTGCGTATAGAGTCGGCATCAACCACAGTTCCGCCGTAGGTATTCATGTGAATGAGAAACACGTCGGCTTTTACCGAATCGGCTTCCGCAAAAGCCTGGCTCACCTGTCGTCGAGTGGCCGGGGTAATTTCTGATTTGATATTGAGAAGAAATACATTTTTCTTGTTGGCCTCCTGCGCAAAAGCGCCCAAAGCGGCAAGTACAAATAACAAAATCCAGAAATTTTTGAGCTTCATGACATTGATTTTTTTTCAAGTTCCAAAATACAAAAAACTAATTACAATTAATGCTTCATTCAGAAAAGCTAAAAACTCATTTTCGGGAATTAAAGACAATCGCTAATCGTTGCCGCGGTTAAAGAATATTAAATTCACCCGGCTGCCAAATAGCTAGTCCGCTTAATTTTATAAATTTGCAGCTTAATTCTAAGTAATAACAATGGAACTTAATACATTAACAGCAATTTCGCCGGTTGACGGCAGGTACAGTAACAAAGTAGAAGGGTTGGGAAAATACTTCAGCGAATTCGCGCTGATTAAATACCGATTATTTACCGAAATAGAATATTTTATTGCCCTTTGCGAAATTCCTTTACCACAACTTGCTGATATTCATACAGATAAACTAAAGAAACTTCGTGAGCTTCACGAAAACTTTTCGCTTGAAGATGCACAACGTATTAAAGACATTGAAAGCGTAACCAACCACGATGTAAAAGCTGTTGAGTATTTTATTAAAGATGAATTTGATAAGCTGGAGTTGGGTAAATACAAAGAGTTTATTCACTTTGCACTTACCTCGCAGGACGCCAATAATACCGCCATTCCGAAATCGATACAAGATGCTTTGGAAGAGGAATATTACCCGCTGTTGCAAGAACTGATAGAAAAGTTGCTGATGATGGCCAGCGAATGGAAAGATATTCCGATGCTGGCAAAAACACACGGACAGCCTGCTTCGCCAACAAAAGTTGGAAAAGAGATTAAAGTATTTTTAGAGCGAATTATGGTGCAGTTGGTTCAGCTAAAATCAATTGCCATTGATGCAAAATTTGGCGGAGCTACCGGAAACTTTAATGCACACTTAGTAGCTTACCCCGATATTAACTGGGAAGAGTTTGCCAACAAATTCCTGAAAGATAAACTGGGATTGAACCGTTCGCAATTCACCACACAAATTTCGCACTACGATAACCACAGTGCCATTTTTGATGGATTGAAACGTATCAATAATATCATTCTTGATTTGGATCGCGACATCTGGACATATATTTCGATGAACTACTTCAAGCAGAAAATCAAAAAGGGCGAAGTAGGTTCGTCAACCATGCCGCATAAAGTTAACCCGATCGATTTCGAAAACTCGGAAGGAAATATTGGTATAGCCAATGCAGGTTTTGAGCAACTATCGCAGAAACTTCCGGTTTCGCGTTTGCAGCGCGACCTGACCGATTCAACCGTTACCCGTTTTATCGGTGTTCCGTTTGGCCATACTTTGATTGCCATTAAATCTACCTTGAAAGGTTTAAACAAATTGCTGATCAATAAAGAAGCCATTGAAAAAGATCTTGAAAATAACTGGGCAGTGGTTGCCGAGGCCATTCAAACGATTTTACGCCGCGAGTTTTTCCCAAATCCTTACGAGGCCTTAAAAGATTTGACCCGCAAAAACGAGGTGATCAACAAAGAGGCAATCCACAATTTTGTTGACAGCCTAGCCGTTAGCGATGCTGTAAAAGAAGAGTTAAAAGCAATTACACCACAGAACTATACCGGTATATTTTAAGATTTTAGCAGACAACAGAGCAGCCGAATTTTTCCGCTGCTCTCCTCATACAAAAAACAATAATTAGAAGATATGCGCTTTGTATTTGCATCTTCTGCCTTCAGCTTATGAAAGAATTTTTAAAACTCATGAAACGATTTGTTCCGCCCTACCGGTGGAAGGTCGTAATGAACATTATTTACAATATTTTAGGTGCACTTTTCGGAACCTTTTCGTTTGCTATGCTTATTCCGGCACTCGATATTTTGTTTCAAACAAAAGAACTGGTATCCGAAAAAGTGGAATGGGCGCTTACTGCCGATTCCATCACCAATAACGTAAACTATTATATCAGTTCGTTTATTATTGAACACGGGCAACAGGATTCGTTACTGCTTATCGGTTTTATTTTAGTTATAGCCACTCTTTTTAAAGTTGGCTTTACGTACCTGGCCGATTTTGTACTTATAGCTTTGCGCAACGGTGTTGTTTACGATATCCGCTCGCTCATTTACAAGAAGATAATTGGCTTACCGCTCGGTTATTTTTCGGAAGAACGGAAGGGCGATATAATGGCCCGTATTACCAGCGATGTACAGGAAGTGGAAAACTCCATTGCCAACTCGCTGGGAATGATGATAAAAAACCCGATTCTGATAATGGTTTATTTGGGCGTGATGATTTACATGAGTTGGTCGCTTACTTTATTTGTGTTTGTTATGTTGCCGATTACCGGTTTAATTATCGGGCGAATTGGCCGCAGCCTGAAACGCGTTTCAACCAAAGGGCAAAATAAACTGGGTGAAATTCTGTCGATTATTGAAGAAGATCTTTCGGGATTGCGGATTATAAAATCGTTTAATGCCGAAGAAAAAGCCATCGGTCGTTTTCAAAATGAGAACCAAAACTACCGGCTGATCATGAACCGCCTGATGTGGCGTCGCAATCTGGCACACCCTGCCAGTGAGTTTTTGGGAACCATTGTTATTGTAATTGTTTTGTGGTATGGCGGTCGAATTATTCTTGGAGGAAACGACTCGTCGCTTACTGCTGCCGAATTTATCGGCTATATGGTGTTTTTCTACGGAATAATAAATCCGGCTAAAGCCTTCTCAACAGCACTTTACAGTGTTGAAAAAGGACTGGCTTCAATGCAGCGCATCGATCATGTTCTTGCTGCAAAAGTAACTATCGTTGATAAGAAAGATGCCAAAGATATCAAGTCGTTCGAAAAAGATATTGTTTACAAAAATGTAAGTTTTGCCTACGACAAAGCAGAGGTACTTTCGAATGTAAGCCTTAATATTCCAAAAGGAACAACCGTTGCGTTTGTTGGATCTTCGGGCAGTGGAAAAACCACAATGGTTGATTTGTTGCCGCGCTTTTGGGACATTACTTCGGGAAATATTGAAGTGGATGGAACCGATATTCGCGACCTGAAACTTAAAGCGCTACGCAACCTGATTGGAAACGTGAACCAGGAGCCCATTTTATTTAACGACACCATACGAAACAACATTGCTTTTGGCATTGATAATGTGAGCGAGGAAGCAGTAATACAGGCTGCAAAAATTGCCAATGCGCATGATTTTATCCTCGGAACAGAAAACGGCTACAACACCACAATTGGCGACCGTGGCGATAAACTTTCGGGCGGACAAAAGCAACGCCTTTCTATTGCGCGTGCCATTTTACGGAATCCTCCAATTCTGATATTGGATGAAGCTACTTCGGCCTTGGATACCGAATCGGAAAAACTGGTACAGGAAGCCTTGGAGAACCTGATGAAAAACCGCACTTCGTTGGTTATTGCACACCGCTTATCTACCATTAAACATGCGAATTTAATTTGTGTACTACACGAAGGTGAAATTGTGGAGCAAGGTACACACGAAGAGCTAATGCAGCTTGACGGCCGCTACAAGAAATTACACGGCATGCAGATGTTTTAAATAAGCTTCAAGCCGCTGGCTTCTAGCTACGAGCGGCGAGTACATCTACCAAATGAATGGCTTTAATGGGTAGCTTCTGCTTTTTAATGTAGGCCTCCATATTCATTAAGCACGAAGCTTCGGTAGATACGATGTATTCGGCGCCGGTTTTTAGGGCATGTTCAACTTTCTGTTCGGTCATTGCCGTTGAAATATTGTGGAATTTAGCGGCGAATGTACCTCCAAAACCACAACAGGTTTCCAGAGCTTCCATTTCGATGAGCTCCAAGCCCTTTACCTCACTTAACAGTTTACGCGGTTCTTCTTTAATACCATATTCGCGTAAACCGGCACACGAGTCGTGAAACGTAACTTTATGATTGAAAGTCGCCCCAAGTTCAGTCACTTTTAAGTGGTTCACCAAAAAGTCGGTAAACTCGAACACCTTTTTCCGGGTCTTATTCGTCTTTCTCAGCAACTCCTCGTCACCTTCAAACAATTTATGGTAATAATTACGAATAAAACCGGTACACGAGGCTGATGGAGCTACTACAACGTTCGCCAATTCAAAATCATCCAAAAATTTTGTGGCTACAGTTTTTGCTTCGTCCCAATACCCGCTGTTAAAAGCCGGTTGCCCGCAACAAGTTTGTTTCGGATTGTATTTTACATCGCACCCTACCTTTTCCAGCAGGCTGACAAAATTTCCTGCTGTTTCAGGATAAAACTGATCGATAAAACATGGAATAAAAACGTCGATTTGCATTGCCTCGAATTTGTGGTGAAAATAACATTTATAAGCTGAAGATTTAAATATTTCACCCGGAATTTAATTCAATAAAAAAGGCCTTACTAAAGTAAGACCTTTGTGCTTTTGCACGGGAGGAGAGACTCGAACTCCCGACACCTGGTTTTGGAGACCAGTGCTCTACCAACTGAGCTACACCCGTGTTTCATTTTGCGTGTGCAAATATAGTAATTCAATTCAAATTACCTAAGCCCGTGAAAGAAATTATTCGAAATAGATGAAATCGTTTTGTAAGGCATATTCATTCTCATTTTACGCCAGTGATTAAAAGCACCTGTGAAAACATTAGCATAAAACGGTACTAAAATTTTATTGATTTGAGCTGTTTAAAAGGATAAAAAAACGGCGATTGCAACATAATTTTGTAATATGTCATCAGAAACAGACTAGCAAACGTCTTATTCTCTTAAAAAACATGTGCCTCGTACCTCGTGCAAATAATTATCTACCGTATTTTCCAACCGATTCTGGATCACCCGTAAAAGTAGTGTATGAAAAAAAACGTGTTTTAAATGGGACTAAAAAAAGAAAGGGCAGTTCAACAACTGCCCTTATTAATGTTAACCCCCAAACACACAATAGGTCGGAACGACCTATCACGAGCAAAGAAAATAATTCTTTTTAAATTAGACAAATAATTATGCTGAAATTCGCACATTTTAAGCAAATCACCTAGCCACCTCTAAGCCTTTTTAACCCCGGAGTATGTTTCTTGTTTATTTTATTTAATACGATTATAAACCCGGACAGAATTTCCGGGTTTAAAATTTTCATGTCCCTGTGATTTTTGATTAATCGCCTACTTTCCTTCCAAAATGGCGGTTAAAGCTTCGTATGCTTCCCAACCTTCTATCTGAACAAAGAAATCACTATTCATATCAACTGTTGATCCCAATTCAACTAAACGGGTCCAGTCTTCTCGCGCACCTTCGTGGTTTCCTCTTTCATAACGGCAGAGTCCACGCATTAACAGAAGGCTCTGATCATGTGGCATATATGTCATCCCTCTGGTAAAAAGCTGTTCTGCTCTTTTTGCTTTTCCCTTTTCAAAGAAACATTCTGCCCCTTTCGAGAAGCAAGTAGTGGCAATTGTTACAAATTTTTCATGGGTCTGTTCTGCATTTCCTGACAATGAAAACACAATAGACACTTCTTGTTCCATTGAAACGGGAATACCGTCTTTTATACCCGGTTTCCACATTCCATTTGTCGATTCCAGTACCCGAACAAGTTCTTTGTCTATTTCCGGGCACACACCATTCACAATGTCGATATCGGTTACCTCTCCCCGGGCATTAACGTTGAACTTGATTACTTCGGTGCCTTCACTACTGCAACGTTGTGCCTCTTCCGGATATTCGATGTTGGCAGTCAGGTATTGTTGTAAATAATTGGCATCGACAGTTGCAAAATCAACATAGTTTTTAATTCCGGTAAAAGCAGGTGGAGAAATCGCAACTTCATCAATAGAAACTTTTGGGGTATCATTTTGTCCTATTGCCAGCAAACAAATACAAATTGCCAGCATAATAAATACTACTTTTTTCATGGCTTTCTGGTATTTAATTAACATTAATGAATAGGTTTCTGAACATTTTCCCTCCTTCCCTAATCAGAAACTTTTGATGTTCAAGTTACGGCGAAATGAAATGTAAATTCTTAAATCTATGTTGCATTCATTGCACCTGTTTCCAAATTCTTTAAACTATGAGCACCGATTTAAACTATGTAGTATTCATGACATTTATACAGCTATTTCCGGGTAATTTTGGAACGTTTTTATGTGCTATTATTGCTAATGGCGCATAAGAAGGTTGTTTTTTTTTTAGCAACACAGGATTCGCGGGGGTCTGGTTTTTTCGTTCATCTAGCGCCTGAACAAAATAAAGAGTACCAAAACGAGGAGGATTACGGCCAAAATAAGGAGACCATAATGACGATTTAGACGATCGTATAAATTGTGGCAGGGCTTAGCTTTTACAGCAGATTTGAAATCAGTATCCAGGTTGTTTTGCTGACTGGCGTAGGTTTTGTGCACACCAGGCGAATGACCAAAATAATCGTGGAAACATTTATTAAAATAGCTGGGACTTCTAAAACCTACTTTATAGGCGATTTCAGAAATTGTATTATTATTTTCTCTTAATAATTCGCTGGCCTGAAGCAAACGAATTTCCCGAATAAAACAACTTGGGGATTTGCCGGTAAGATTTTTTAATTTCCGGTGTAACTGCGATCTGCTCAATCGTACTTCCCTGGCCAAAACATTTACCCCAAAATCATCTTCCGACAATTTTTGTAACACTATTCCATGTAGTTCAGATAAAAACTCAGAATGTTGTGTTGTACTATTATTTTCATGTTGACCGAACACGTAATTTTTGGTTAATTCTAATCCTTCTCCCCTGTATTGTGTACAGGTTCGAAATAAGCCTTTTTAGCATACGAAATTTTATCCAAAAAGATTTAAGCAACAATTTTTATTGTTCGTAGGGGGAGGTCAGAAATGAAAACGATAATTCAAATGTAGATGCTGGCGTTAAGCGCCAATTTGTATTTCTTCTGTTAAGCGTTTGGTGTTTTTAATACCTGAATTTAACACCAAATCTGTAAGCTGAAGACCATCGATATATTTTACTGCCTCGTTGTATGATCGTATATCGCATTATTATTTATTTGATGTATTCAGGTAATGAATGGCTTGAAGCAGAAGCTTCCGGTACTCTTCGGTTTCGTACGTTCGTTTATCGTGCCCGGGCTGAATATAGACTATAGTTGAGGCATTAAAGCGATTCTCCCAGGCCACGTAATCGGCACTTTTCGGATGCCGGGTTCGAAGCAACGGTTTTACCTTGTCGGAGATTCGGATATTATCGTACACTTCGTCGAAAAAACGCAATTCGCGAAATCCGGCAGTAACCGGTGTGTAATTCTCAATTGTACAATACACCCACATATCATGTTCGTATTCCGACCATTCCTCTTCGGGAACTTTTCTGCTTTCCTCCACATAACGGCCTCCTATAATTTCCTCAAATGCCGGCCAGTTTTGATACGAAGCAAGTGCATGATGCAAAAACAAAAATGGTTTCCCCTGTTTGGTCAATCGTATATATGCCGCTTTTTGCTCTCGGTTTATTGTGTTCCACATGTCGTAAAAAACAAGTACGTCAAAATCGTCGGCAACGCCACTCGCAAGGGCTTTGTTGGCATCGGGTTGAGCAAAATGCTTATACTCTATTTCCGGCATGCGATCGAACAGTTGAAAAAACTGAAGTGTATCATAACTGTGCCCTCCGGTTACCAGCATTACTTTTATTGGCTGGGCCATAACCACACATGCAAACAAGCTTACCGCAACAAAAAGTATCGTTTTCTTCATTATTATATTTTTAGGTTGAAACCTGAATCGATTGTTTCTGTATCACGAAAATAAAAAAACATCCTGATCAATTCTACACAAAAAAGTATTGTTGTTAACATTGATGACGCAAATAGCTGAATTAAAGTTTTACAGGTATAAAAAATACCCTATTTTTGGTTATATTCATTCAGAAAACACATTTCCATGAACAAAAAACTATTTCCGCTTTACTTCCTGTTAATTGTGGTTGCTTTTATGTCGTGCAACGAAATGGACGATGTAACTCCGGTAACTCCCGCCAACAATTATCTTGTTGATGCTGAATTTCAATCTCGCATTTCGAAAACAGTAATTGACTTAACTATTGCGGCAGCAAGCGCCGATTACGAAGACCTGGCAGAGATAAAAGACCATATACAAACAGGTGTTGAGGTTTATAAAATAAGCTACAAAACTACTTTTAACGGTAATCCGGTTGTTGCGTCGGGAATAGTTGCCCTCCCCGATGTAGCTGGCCAATATGCAGTTTTAAGCTACCAAAACGGTACCAACACCGAACACAGTAAAGCCCCCAGTGTTGATTCGGAAAACCAGCTTTTTAACATGCTGAAAATGATGAGCTCAACAGGTTTTATTATTGCGCTGCCCGATTACCTCGGTTTTGGCGAAGCTGACGATATGTTTCACCCGTACCTGCACCGCCAGTCAACAGTACAAACCGTTACCGACATGCTGGCGGCAGTGCGCGAATTTATCGACCAGAAGGAGGATATTTCGTTAAACAACGATTTGTACCTGGCCGGTTACTCGCAGGGAGGATGGGCTACTATGCAAGTTCAGCAAGCCATTGAAGCCAATACCGCTTTTTCTTACCATTTAAAAGCAAGTGCCTGCAGTGCCGGGCCATACAACCTGGTTACACTTAACGAATATATTGTTGGTTTGGCAGAATATCCGCAACCCTATTTTCTGGCTTATATTTTTAGCAGCTACCTGAAACTCGGCGGTGAAATACCTGTAAATACCATTTTTCAGGAACCTTATGCCGATAAAATTGAAAACATGTTTGACGGCCAGACTTCGGGCGAGAAATTAAACGCAGCGTTAACAACCACCGTTTCCGACTTATTTACACCTGAATACCTAAGTGGCTGGAACACCGAAACAACTTACGCCCCGGTTTTCGAAATGCTGCAAGAAAACAGTGTTCCGGATTTTGTACCAACTGTGCCAACCAAACTATTTTACGGAACTGCCGACACTTATGTGCCGCCACTTGTAAGTGAAGAAAAGTATGATGAGTTTATAGCCGCCGGTGCATCTACAAACCTGGTTCAGAAAGTTCCGCTCGACGGGCTTAACCACGTGGAAGGAATTTTTCCATCCGGATTGGCATCAATACTTTGGTTTCTGGAAATGAAAAATTAAGGAATGTAAGAAAGCCCGGAGAACGAAGCACAAGACCGCGCAACTTCTGTTTACCTGATTGACCGCGTAGTTCCAATGCTTCCCGAGCGCTTATCGAAATTTCATTTAAAAGATATTTTACAGACTCCAAAACGATTCAGATTCATATTTTGCGAGCAAAATGGCAATCCTGACGGTTGAAATTCATATTCTCTGCGCAAAATATCAATCCTAATGATTCAGATTCATATTCTCTGGGCAAAATGTCAATCCTGGCGGTTCAGATTCAGATTTTCTGGGCAAAATGTCAATCCTGATGGTTCAGATTCATATTCATGAGTGTTCGGAAGATTTTATCGCGAAACTCAAGTAGTTTCAACAATTTTCCGTTATCGGTCTTGATAAGTTGCTGGTATTTGTGAATGTAACTTAATTTATCAAATTTATTTTTGCCCTGTCACTAAGAATATTCAAATTGACAGGCAAACAAGCAAAAATATCGGTTACAGAACTGTTGTCATTACTTCCTGATGAGGAACTCAATAAAATTGCCAGACGCACGAAAGTCAATTACTATGTAAAAGTATTAGATGGCAAAAGTATTTTCTGTTTAATACTTTATGCTTTGGTAGAGTGTCAGCGCAATAGTCTTCGAACAATGGAAGATATTTTTAATAGTCCGCAATTTAAATTCTTATTTAACCTGGATGCTACTCAAACAGTTCGACATAGTTCTATTTCTGAAAGGTTAAGTGTGATAAATATTGAGTTTTTTCAACAAGCCTATGAATTAACATATGAATATTTTAGTACTTACTACAACCGCATACAACGTGAAAATGTACGTTTGATACGAGTTGATTCTTCGATGGTAGCAGAAGCAGCGAATAAGCTAATTGAAGGGATGAATATAGGACGAAAGAAAGATGGGAAGAAGCAAATAAAATATACCGTGGCATTTGATGGAGATTTGCCATGCATGACAAAAATATTTACAAACAGACAATGTCTCAGTGAAGATATAACTATTCCCCAGGTAGTATTTGATTATGCCAGGAAGGATCAAAATGCCATATTTACATTTGACCGTGGAGTAAACAAACGGGAAGTTTATCGCAAACTATCAAATCAAGGAACCGGCTTTGTAACCAGACTTAATCCTGGAGCTAAGTTTAAATTAGTTCGCGAGTTGGAAGAAGGAAATAACCGAACGGTTGGGGCTTTAGAGTTGATTAGGGATATTGAAGTTCAATTAACCAAAAACAGGAAAGAATACCGAAAATTTAGTGACGAAACTTTTCGATTAATCATAACTCGGCATCCGGAAGACGGCACTGAATATTGGTTTCTGACCAACCTATTTGAAATTGGCGTTGAAGAGGTTCTGCAATATTACAAGAAACGTTGGGACATTGAAGTCTTTTTCAGGTTTCTGAAACAAGAATTAAATTTT
>NZ_FOHT01000068.1:0-6039 GCF_900111425.1 Draconibacterium orientale
TTACATTCACAAATACCAGCAACTTATCAAGACCGATAACGGAAAATTGTTGAAACTACTTGAGTTTCGCGATAAAATCTTCCGAACACTCATGATTACAAATGTGCGCCAGCGGAGGGAGATTATGGGAATTTTTTGTAAATTTTTCCTCTTGGTGCAAAAGCTGCAAATATTACCGTGTCATCTTCAAAAAAGAACCCTATGCGATACTTTCCTTTTCGGTAGCGAAATGCGTTCGGATGACCTTTTAATTTTTTAACACCGGAATTTTTTTTTTAGTGATTTTGCAGACTCGAAAACAGTAATGCTTTGCAAAATCACTTGAGCAAGCTTTTTATCACTGACTTTCCTGAGATCGTTTTCAAATCCATGCAAAAATCTAATCTTCATTAGTATAAGGAGCCTGGCCTTCGTTTAAAATGTTGTGAAGTTGATCAATAATATTTTCTTTCTCAACAAGTGGTGTATTTAGATTCTCCAACATTCGGCTGAGTAATTGTTCATCCTGAAAATCTTCGAGTGTTGTAAATTTTGTTCCCAAACGTTCAGCCAGTTCTATATAAAATTTGAGTTCGGCTTTATCTTTTGTTTGTATAATGATGGTTTCCATTTTGTGTATTGTTTGGTTCAAATATACGTTATTAAAACAGAATGGGTTTCTTTTTTACTTGTTTGAAAAATGCTGTTGTGTAATTATTTAATGTCCATAAATTACACCGATTCAACTAATTGTTACCGGGTAGGTAAATTTTCCGCCTCTGACCCCCCTTTGACATCCCCCCACATTCCTTACGCAGACATTTCCCCCAATTGGGGAAACAAAGCGGAAGATTTTATTCTTTAGGAGGGGACCAACGCATGTTGGTGAGGTGGTTGAATGTGTTTGTTTTTTCTTTACCCCTCACCCTGTCGGGAGCTCCCCTCTCGAGGTGAGCCAGTGTTGAAGATTGGTTTTATCATGTCTGACTACCTCTGACTCCTAAAGGAGGACGTTCTTAACGTGATCCGTATTTGTTTTCGTAGTGTAACTGGCTTTTCTTTCCAACCTTCAGGGGGTTGAAAACGCCTGAAGGTTGTTACGGCTTCGGTAAAACCTTATCTATTTCTCAGACAACCTTAGTAGCAGGAAGCGGTAAGCGCTGCAATAAGCTTATTTGTTGTGTAAAGCAATGGGTAATGGTGGTCTTGCAGTTTATGGAAAATATTTATAAATATCGGATCGGTGATCAAAAGCAGCAAAAATAACTGTGTCTTTCTGAATATATATACCAATTCTGTAGTCACCCAAGCGTATTCTATAAGTGTTATTGTAGCCTTTAAGTTTTTTTAATTTTCGAATATTGTTTAACGAATTGGCTTGCTGTGTTTGCTGAATGATATCGAGCAGTTTCTTTTTGGTTGCCCTGTCTGCTGACTTAACAACTTGTTTTTGAAACTTCTTTGTGAACTCAATCTTCATCTTTTTGAGTATCGAGTGATGACAGAAAATTTGCTTTTTCTTCCTCTGCTAACAGACCGGACTGCAGTCCTTCTTTTACGGAATAAAACAGGCCTATTTCTTCTGCTTCTTTATCACTTATTTTTTTCGCACTGAAGTTTAGTTTCTTTGCCAACTCGAGAATCAATTTTGCATCAGATTCAGATTCACCTCTAAGTATTATTGTTTTCATCAATGTGCTGTTTAATACAAATATACGTGTTTTTGTATGAAGTGTTTTTTTGACGTTTAACGATAATCCGTTATTTTTTACTTCTGACTTTTTTGTGGGGAGCCAGCGTTGAACTGATTTCGTTGTTTGACTATTTGCACTCCCGACGCTGAAGAAGGAATTTCTGTTAATTAATTTTTTTATGATTAAACCTTCAAGGTTTAAAAAACACTTGAAGGTTATTTGTGTTTCTGATAAAACCTTATTACCTAGTCGGATAACTTTTGCATCTGTTTGTTTTTACCCCTGATCCGCCAGCTGGCGGAGAGCGTTCTAAACGTGATTTGTATTCGTTTTTTGTTTTTTCTTGGGGTGTAACTGGCTTTTCTTTCAAACCTTCAGGGTTTGGGAAACGCCTGAAGGTTGTTGGTGCTATGGTAAAATCTTATTTCCTAGTCGGATAACCTTAGCATTTGTTTGTTTTTACCCCTGATCTGTCAGTTGACGGAGAACGTTCTAAACGTGATCTGTATTCGTTTTTTTTGGTTTTTCTTAGGGACTAACTGCTTTTTGTGATTTAAACTTTCAGGGTTTGGGAAACGCCTGAAGGTTATTCGTGTTACGGGAATAAAACCTTATTTATTTCTCAGACAACCTTAGTAGCCATTGTTGTAAATACAGTATAACCTTATTAAGCTTATTGTTGCTTCATCGAACTTTTCCAAAGTTCCAATCGTTGGAAAAGGTGACAAGGGAATAATTTTTGTTATGCTTTTAAATAATGTTGGTACATTAATTTTATGCCTTCTTCCAGTTCGATATTGTGTTTCCAGCCCAGGCGGTGTAACTTCGATGGATCGGTTAGTTTGCGCATGGTGCCATCGGGTTTTGTACTATCAAACCGAATGGTTCCCTGAAAACCAATTTCCTTCTGAATAACCTCGGAAAGCTGTCTGATCGAAATTTCCTTGCCGGTTCCAATATTGATATGGGTATTGATCACCTCTCCATCACATTCGGCCTTTACATCCTCAAAATTCCGGTTCTCCATTAAAAACACACAGGCATCGGCCATGTCTTCCGACCACAGGAATTCGCGCATCGGTTTGCCGGTTCCCCAGAGGTTGAGAGAGACTGTGAGACAGTGAGATATTGAGCACTGAGACTGTGAGACTGTGGGAGTATGTGATGGTGTGATTTCACTATCTGCTTGTTCCGCTTTAATACCGTATTTAGCCAGGATTTTAAGGATGTCTTCCTTATCGGCTTTGCCTTTAACTCCTTCCACCGGGCGACGGTTCAGGTCTTCGCGGATAGCATCCCAGTTGTTGTCTTCCAGGCATTTCGATAAATGGATTTTACGTACCATAGCCGGTAAAACATGCGAGGTTTCCAGGTTAAAATTATCGTTAGGCCCGTACAGGTTGGTGGGCATCACCGAGATAAAATTGGTACCGTACTGCAGGTTATACGACTCGCACATTTTTAAGCCTGCAATTTTGGCAATGGCATACGGCTCATTGGTGTATTCCAGTGTATCGGTTAACAGGCAATTCTCCGGCATGGGCTGGGGAGTCTGTTTGGGATAAATGCAGGTTGATCCCAGAAACAACAGTTTTTTTACGCCATGCACATACGACTGATGGATGACATTATTCTGTATCTGCAGGTTTTCGTAAATGAATTGCCCGCGGTAGGTGCTATTGGCGATTATCCCACCCACTTTTGCTGCTGCCAGCACCACATATTCCGGTTTCTCCTGTTCGAAAAAATCGGCTACCGCCTGCTGGTTCATCAAATCCAGTTCTTCCAGCGTTCGGCCTATAAGATTTGTATAACCTTTGTTTTTAAAATTTTTCCAGATGGCTGAGCCCACTAGGCCTTTGTGTCCGGCGATGTATATTTTGGCGTCTTTTTTCATCTCTTTAGAATTGTTTATTCCATATAACTTACGATGAATTTTGGGTGTTGTTGTTTTATTTTTACCTCTTATCCCTAAAGAGAAACGTTTTTAAGGTGATCTATGTTCGTTTTTTGTTTTGTCTATGGGGTAATTGTCTTTTTACGATTTAAACTCTTCAGAGTTTTCCCCCTGATCCGCTAGCTGGCGGAGGACTTTTATAATGTGATTTGTAATTGTTTTTTGTTTGGTCTTCGGGTGCAACTGTCGTTTTTCATTTAAACCTTCAGGGTTTTGGAAACGCCTGAAGGTTGTTCGTGTTACGGTAAAACTTATTTACTCCTCCGATAACCTTAGTAGCTATTGTTGTGCCACCCGGCATAAGCTTATTAACCTTATTGTTGGGCTGCAGCTTTGCTAGCTTGTTTTATCATCACGCGAAAGGATTCGCGCGGTAGCGGGGGAATTCAGGGTATTAGCTATAGTGCCCAAGTGCGGATACGATGACGACCGTAATCACTTCCTCTTCAATGCGGTAGATTAGCCTGTTCTTTTTGTCTATTCTTCGGCTCCAATAACCCGAAAGTTCATGTTTTAGTTGTTCCGGGCAACCAATTCCGCTTGTAGGATTTAGTTGTAATTCCTTTAAAATTGTATGGATTTTCCTTAGTGCAATTTTATTTCCTGCTTTCCGGTAGCTTCGAATTTCTTTATCTGCTTGTGGCAAAATTTTAATCTTGTACATCAGTGTCAGGATTTTTTAAATAGTTGCTGATATCTTCTTCGCATTTTAAGATAACAGCATCTTCCTGATGTTTTTCTGATTCCTGTATTTTTTTTAGAAACTCAGGATTGTAGAGGCTTTTTTCGAATGGTATTTTCATGGCTTTTAAAACCGATTTTATAGCCTTCAGTTGTTCGTTGTTTTGTGGATGTATTGTTAATGCTTCCATTGTTTTTATCTGAATCTACAAGGTACAAAAAAATATTTATTTGAAATACTTGCAATTTGTGATCCGTTCTGTTGATTTAAACCGTCAGGGTTTGTGCTACCATCCAGCTTATTCATTTTTTCAAACCATAGTAGCTTTTACCCCTGCCCCTGACCCCTAAAGGGGGACGATCTGAACATGACCTGTATTTGTTTTCGTAGTGTAACTGGCTTTTTTTATTTAAACCTTCAAGGTTTAAAAAACACTTGAAGGTTGTTCGTGTTACGGTAAAGCCTTGTTTCCTCCTCCGATAACCTTAGTAGCCTTTGTTCTACCCTCGACATAAGCTTATTAACCTTATTGTTGGGCTGCAGGTTTGCTAGCTTGTTTTATCATCACGCGAAAGGATTCGCGCGGTAGCGGGGGTTTTATCATCACGCGAAAGGATTCGCGCGGTAGCGGGGGTTTTATCACCACGCGAAAGGATTCGCGCGGTAGCGGGGTAAATAGATTTGACTTACCAGTTACGTTGCTTAACAAATTCAAGTGTGGTGTTTATATTCGCCAGGAGATAATCACATTTTTCTATGACTTCAGGAACCAGCCCGGTGATGGCTTCAGGAATGTATTCATGCGTTATCTGATTTCTCAGGTCGCGGACTTCCAATAATTGATCTGCGGAGTTTATGAGCTTCATTTTTTCAGACTGGTTCAGTAAATCAATAAATGGGATAAACGGTTCGTGTAATAAGATCCATATGGTACGTATTACTTTTTGAGTATAAAGGTCGGAGGTACGTCCAAATTTCGATGTGAGAGAATCAAAGCTTTCCATTTCTTCAAAGCTGTATTCTTCTTTTCTCCCAATTTGCATGCATTTGGAAACCGACAATTTTAATGTGCGAACCGATTTATCCAGAAGATCCAGTTCTTCTCTCAGTAGCTGAATGGTAAGCTTTTCTTTATTGGTCATTTTTAAATAAGCTTTGCATCGTTTACTATTAACTGTTTAAAAGTGGAATCCTCGGTTTTGGTAAAATTAACCAAATCCAGTTTTTGCCAACCAAAGGTTTTATAGAATGAAACCCGAAAGTTTCGGATTTTTTTTGCATCAATTTTCTTTTCCGAAAGTAGAAGAATATCAATATCACCACCTTTCAGCTGGTTGTTTACCCTTGATCCAAATAGATAAACTTCTGATCCGGGAAACAGTTTTGCTGCCTGTTCTTTGATAAATTTCCTTATTTCCGGTTTTAGTCGCATACTTCAAAATTAGTGTTTTTTGGATGTAAATAAAACAACTTCCAGCTTTAGAATATCCGGTTTAATTTTTATTGGTTAAACCTTCAAGGTTTAAAAAACACTTGAAGGTTAATCGTGTTACGGTAAAACCTTATTTCCTCGTCCGATAACCTTAGTAGCCATTGTTCTACCCCCCGGCATAAGCTTATTAACCTTATTGGTTGCTTAATAAATGTTTCATCTATCTTTTCCAAAGTTTGGAACTTTGGAAAAGGTTGTAGGAACTATAGATGCTGGCTTGTTTTATCACCACGCG
>NZ_FOHT01000036.1:0-58600 GCF_900111425.1 Draconibacterium orientale
GCTTCCTTCAGATTACACCTCACGATGGACACCCTTGCCTTCGGCTAATGGTTGGCACTACAAACCCCCATTCAGGACTTTCACCCTATAGCTATTTACCATGCACGGCACACCAAAAAAAAAACCACCCGGTTTCCCGGATGGCTTTTACTATATTCTTTTGCTTTTTATTAAGCGTTCAAAGTATAGCGATCGAAAGCTGTTACTGTTAAGTCAGCATCAGCTTGCTTCAAGTAATCTTTTACAGCCACTTTTCCGTCTTTAACGAAAGCCTGGTTTAAAAGTGTTACATCTTTATACCACTTGTTCAACGAACCTTGAGCAATTTTTTCAAGCATTGCTTCCGGTTTACCTTCTTTGCGGTATTTTTCTTTAGCGAACTCTAATTCCTTATCAATTTCAGCTTGTGGAATAGAAGCTTCGTCAACTGAAACAGGAGCCATAGCAGCTACCTGCATTGCGATATCTTTTCCTACCTGAGTATCAACAGCTTTGTTGAAAGCAACCAGCGTTGACAATTTGTTTCCAGGGTGGATGTAAGGAACTACAGCCTCGTCGGCTAAACATTTATAGTACGAAAGGTCAAGTTTCTCACCTGTTACACCAGTTTGTTCAGTAACTTGTGCTTCGATGGTTGAACCGTCAATCTCAAGGGCTTTCAACGCTTCCAAACTTTCAGGCTTGGCTTCCAATGCTTTTGCAAGAATTTTCTCAGCAAATGCTACAAAGCTTTCGTTTTTGGCAACAAAGTCAGTTTCGCAATTCAATACAACGATTGCACCGAATTTACCGTCTTCAGTTGCTTTTGCAAGAGCTACACCTTCAGCGGCGTCTCTGTCTGCACGTTTGTTAGCAATTAATTTACCTTTTTCGCGGATGATTTCCAGTGCTTTATCGAAGTTACCTTCTGCGTCTTTCAGGGCATTTTTGCAATCCATCATCCCTGCACCTGATACTTTACGCAATTTTACTACGTCTGCTGTTGTAAAAGACATAATTAAAATTTCTTTTAAATGGTTTATATAATCCTGAACCTTTACTTACTCTTCAGAAGCTTCTTGTGCTTTTGCTGCCTTCTTTTTAGGAGCTTCAACAGTTTCGTCTTCTTTATCTTTCTCAATTTTGCGCTCGCTCAAACCAGCTTTAATTGCGTCGCACATCTCACCCACAATAATGCGGATTGATTGAGAAGCGTCGTCGTTAGCAGGAATTACAAAGTCGATATCATCAGGATTTGAGTTGGTATCAACGATAGCAAATACAGGAATTCCTAATTTTTTTGCTTCGCGAACAGCAATTTTTTCTTTCAATACGTCAACCACAAATAATGCAGCTGGCAAACGGGTAAGGTCTGAGATTGAACCCAATACTTTATCCAGTTTCGCACGCTGACGAGTAATTTGAAGTTTTTCGCGTTTTGAAAGGTTATCCCAACTTGTGTCCTTCATCATTTTATCGATGGAGATCATTTTTTTAACCGCTTTACGGATAGTTGGGAAGTTGGTAAGCATACCTCCTGGCCAACGCTCAGTTACGTAAGGCATTCCTACCTCTTTAACTTGCTCGGAAACCAGTTCTTTGGCTTGCTTTTTAGTGGCAACGAATAACACTTTACGACCCGATTTTGCAATTTGTTTGATGGCAGCAGCAGCTTCATCAATTTTTACAACTGTTTTTTGCAGATCGATAATGTGGATACCGTTTTTCTCCATGAAGATATAAGGCTCCATGTTTGGATTCCACTTTCTTTTCAGGTGACCGAAATGTGCACCTGCTTCCAATAATTCTTGAAAATTTGTTTTTGGCATCTGTTTACTTTTTCTATGCTCTAAAAGCAACCGCTGAGTAGTCCGTCAGCCGACGGAATCACAGCCGTTTTAGATCCATATAATTTGATAAATAATAATCTTAACGTTTTGAGAACTGGAAACGTTTTCTTGCTTTTGGTTGTCCAGGTTTTTTACGCTCCACTTCACGTGGATCACGGGTAACAAAACCTGCAGCTTTCAACTGTGGTCTTGACTCCGGATCGATTTCCATTAACGCGCGGGTAACAGCCAAACGGAAAGCTTCTGCCTGACCTTTTGGACCACCACCATCAAGATTTGCTTTAATATCATATTTCTCTGCAACTTCTAAAAGATTTAGTGGCTGCATAGCAATGTATTGCAATGTTTCTGCTGGAAAGTACTCTTTCAGTTCCCTTTTATTAATGGTAATATTTCCTTTACCTTCGCTTACGTAAATACGAGCAACAGCTGTTTTTCTACGTCCGATTGTGTTTACTACTTCCATTATTTAATCGTATTTAAATCAACAACTTTTGGTTTTTGAGCCTCAAATTTGTGCTCGGCACCAACTACTACATGCAAATTTCGGTATAAAGCGCTACCCAATTTGTTTTTAGGCAGCATACCTTTTACGGCTTTCTCAACCAAACGCTCAGGATATTTAGCTAAAATATCTTGAGGAGACTGAGTACGCTGTCCACCCGGGTAACCTGTGTGACGAACATATACTTTGTCCGACATTTTTTTACCGGTTAATGCTACTTTTTCAGCATTAATAACAATTACGTTATCGCCACAATCTACGTGAGCTGTGAAATTTGGCTTGTATTTACCTCTTAACATTTTGGCAACTACACTTGCCAAACGTCCCAATACCATATTTTCGGCATCAACAACTACCCACTCTTTGTTTGCGGTAGCTTTATTTGCCGAAACAGTTTTATAACTAAGTGTGTCCACTTTTCTAATTTTTTATTGTTTAAAACACTTCTGATTTTACTATTCGCCGCCTATTTTGTCTCAACGGAATTTTTTCGACAAACTGCTTTACTTCAAGAAAATCAACTATTTACACTCCTTATTTCTAAGGATAATAATCGGGACTGCAAAAGTATTCTCTTTTTTTGGATTTCCAAAGAAATAACCGTCAAAATTTCAATTAGTTAAATGATTTTCTGACCAATTCAAAGTCCTTTTCCGAAAATGGTTCAAAATTGCCATTCCGTGCATGATTCGCAACAATTTCTTCGGATGAATTTAATGTTAACACTCCGATGTAAAAAAGAAGCCCGGGCGAAATTAATGTCGCTCACAAAATTATATACATTTGTAATTGACAGAAATTTTGTTGCAGCATGAGCAAAAAACCTAAAAAGTTTAAAAAGCATTTTTTCAACTCCTGGATTACTTCGTTAACCAGTATTACGCTTGTGCTTATTCTGCTGGGCATGCTAAGTTTCATTCTTGTTAACAGCAAAAAGCTCTCGGATTATGTGCGCGAAAAAATCGGGTTCACCCTCGTTTTGGCCGACGACTTACGCGAGACTGAAATCATTCGGTTACAAAAAGTTTTAAGTGCCGGCGATTTTGTAAAATCGGTTAATTACACCGATAAAGAATCGGCTGCCAAAGAATTAACAAAAGAATTGGGCGAAGATTTTCAGGGATTCCTGGGCTATAATCCGCTATTTGCTTCGCTTGACATTAAATTAAATGCCGCCTACACACACACCGACAGTCTTCAGGTATTGGAACAGCGGTTTTTGGAATATCCACAGATAACCCAGGTTTATTACCAAAAAAACCTTGTTACGCTAATTAACGAGAATGTGAGAAAAATAAGCCTGGCCCTGCTGATTTTAAGCGGACTGCTTACTTTTATATTCTTTGGCTTAATTAATAACACCATTCGCCTGTTGATTTATTCTCAGCGTTTTACCATAAACACGATGCAAATGGTTGGTGCCAGCAAAGGTTTTATTCGCAAACCATTTTTAATTAAAAGTTTATTCCTCGGTGCACTTGGCGGAATGCTGGCCAACACCATTCTTATTGGCAGTATTTATTTTTACAAACAGGAACTTTACGGACTGATAAATTTTGCCGACCTGCAAACAATCGCGCTCATTGCAGGAATTGTTTTTTTACTGGGCTTTACCATCTCGTTTTTATCAACGTGGCTGGCGCTGGGCAAATTCCTTCGAATGAGATTTGATGAATTATTTTATTAATTATCTTTACCCCACCAATTACAGAAAATAATGGCAAAAAAAAGTAACGAAGTTAAAGAACGAACAGGCTTTGCATTGGGCAAAGAAAACTATAAACTAATGGCAATTGGTTTTGCCGTAATCGTTCTTGGATTTATATTAATGGCCGGTGGCGGAAGTGACGACCCGAATGTTTTTAGCGAAGATATTTTTAGTTTTCGCCGTATTACACTGGCTCCCATCCTGTTGCTTCTTGGGTTTGGGTTTGAGATATACGCCATTATGAAAAAACCAAAAGACGATTAATTCAATTTTTTATGACCGAACTCCAGGCATTACTACTCGGCATCATCCAGGGACTTACCGAATTTCTTCCCGTTAGCTCCAGCGGACATCTTGAAATTGGACACGCGCTTCTGGGAATTAAAGATGAAAACAATTTACTTTTTGTATTAACCGTTCATGTGGCAACCGTACTGAGTACCATTCTTGTTTTCAGGAAAGATATTGCATTGCTGTGTAAAGATCTTTTTGCATTTCAATGGAACGACTCAACCGAATACATCAGCAAATTGCTGTTTTCGTCAATCCCAATAGTAATTGTCGGCTTTCTGTTTCGCGATAAGCTGGAAGCCCTTTTTACCGGCAATTTATTTTTTGTTGGCTGCATGCTGCTTCTTACTGCCTGCTTACTTACACTTACTCAATTTGTTAAAAAAAGCGATGGAAAGATCACCTTTGGTAAAGCATTACTAATTGGCCTTGCCCAAACCCTGGCCGTTTTACCGGGAATTTCGCGAAGTGGATCGACCATTGCAACAGGTCTTCTGTTAAAAGGTAAAAAAGAAGATGTTGCCCGTTTTTCATTTCTTATGGTTTTAATACCCATTTTAGGAGCCGCCTTTCTCGACATTATTACAGGCGAATTAAAGTCAACCAAAGTAGATTTACTCCCCTTACTGATCGGATTTGTAAGTGCTTTTATTTCAGGATGGCTGGCCTGTTCGTGGATGATAAAAATTGTAAAACGCGGTAAATTAATTTATTTTGCAATTTATTGCGCTCTTATTGGGCTAATTGCTATCTTTGCAGCCTGATTTTTCAAAACAGGCTTAATTTACTGGAAGATAGATTCTTAATGCCCGATTTCAAAAAAAAATACGATTTCCCTGGCGGGGAAATTTTACTATTCGACAAAGAACTGGAATGGACATCGTTTGATGTGGTTAACAAGATAAGGTATAACCTGTGCCAAATGATGGGAATAAAAAAGTTAAAAGTTGGCCATGCCGGAACACTTGATCCGCTGGCAAGCGGACTGGTACTTTTGTGCACAGGCAAAGCCACAAAAAAAATTGAGGAACTGCAACTGGGCGAAAAAGAGTACATTGCCACGTTAAAAATCGGTGCAACAACTCCATCATTCGATCTGGAAACTGAGGAAGACAGCCGGGCCGACTATTCGCATGTTACCCGCGAAAGTTTTGAAAAAATACTGCCGCAGTTTATTGGTGAGATCGACCAGATACCACCGGTTTTTTCGGCCGTAAAAGTAAAAGGAAAGCGCGCATTCGATTATGCCCGAAATGGTGAAGATGTAAAACTTAAAGCAAAAAAAATTGTTATAAGAAGCATTGAAATTGAATCATTTAATCTTCCCGAAGTAAAACTAAAGGTTGTTTGTGGCAAAGGAACTTACATCCGATCGCTGGCACGCGACATTGGCGAGGCATTAAATTGCGGTGCCTACTTAACCGGATTAATACGAACAAGAATTGGCGATTACAAAATAGAAGATGCATTTAAAGTCGATTTTTTTCTGGAAAACTTAAATTTAGGTGAAACCAATTGAAAATATCACCGTATAAAGTGATTCTGAATTAAAAAACCAACTGACTGTATTATCTTTGCAGATCGCTTAAAAATGACTATTAATAAATAAATTACAATATGAAGTTATCAAAATTCAAGTACAATTTAGAACAGGAAAAGATTGCTTTGCACCCTGCCGATAACCGTGACGAATCAAAATTAATGGTGCTAAACAGAGCAACACGAACAATTGAACACAAATTGTTTAAAGACCTGCTTGATTATTTTGATGATAAAGATGTGATGGTTTTTAACGATACCAAAGTGTTTCCCGCACGTTTGTATGGTAACAAGGAAAAAACCGGAGCAGAAATCGAAGTTTTTCTTCTTCGCGAATTAAACCGCGAGCAACGTTTGTGGGACGTACTGGTTGATCCGGCACGTAAAATACGTATTGGAAACAAGCTGTATTTTGGCGACGACGACCTACTGGTTGCCGAGGTAATTGACAATACCACATCGCGAGGCCGCACTTTGCGCTTTTTGTTTGATGGCCCGTACGACGAATTTAAGCAAACACTTTACAGCCTTGGAGAAACACCACTTCCAAAATTTATCAACCGCCCGGTACAACCCGAAGATAAAGATCGTTTCCAGACAATTTTTGCAAAACACGAAGGTGCCGTTGCAGCGCCAACAGCAGGTTTGCACTTTAGCCGCGAATTGCTAAAACGTTTGGAAATTAAAGGTGTTGATTTTTCGTACGTTACTTTGCATGTTGGCTTAGGAAACTTCCGCAGCGTAGATGTTGAAGACCTTACCAAACACAAAATGGACTCGGAGCAGATTTGGATTAAAAACGAAGCCTGCGAGATGGTAAACAAAGCAAAACAGGAAAAACGGAATGTATGTGCCGTGGGAACTACGGTAATGCGTACACTTGAAAGCTCGGTATCAACACAAGGATTTTTGAAACCATTTGAAGGATGGACCAATAAATTTATTTTCCCTCCTTACGAGTTTAGCGTAGCAAACAGCATGATTACCAACTTCCACCTTCCTTACTCAACATTGCTGATGATGGTTGCCGCATTTGGCGGATACGATTTTGTGATGGAAGCTTATGATATTGCTACTAAAAACGATTACCGTTTTGGCACTTATGGCGATGCCATGCTGATTATTTGATCGATAACTTTACACAACAATAAAAAAAACCACGGAATTTATTTCGTGGTTTTTTTATTGCATTTCTGAAGCCATTTTGGCGATTCTTCAATTATTCCAATTCGTAGCACAGCAGGTTACCGTCTTCATCGCCTACTACCAGACTCAGCGGTCCTCCATTTTGTAATTGCCCGATTGCAAATTCACTGTTACCGTTCAACGGAAATCCGTCGTACTGTTTTCCCTTTGCATCAAACAAATAAATCTCGTTTTCATTCGTATCGGTTAAACCTATCATTTTTTGAGTGGCTGTAAAAGCATAAAGATTTACCGCTAACAAATTATTGTCAAACTCTTCTTCAAACAGTTTATCCCCATCTTCGTTGAAAACATACAAGCCATCCTTGTCAATAAATACGAACTCTGGCTTTCCATCGCCGTTAATATCATCCACTTTAAACCGATGATCGGATGAAAATTTTCCGGTTTTCTTTTGTGCAAATTTACCATCGAAGAACAGGTAAAAAACATCTCCATCGCGGCTGGTAGTAACCATTTTAGGCACACCTTGCGTGTTTAAAGCCATTTCATTTGCCGATGGTGCAAATTTTGCCGATGAATTAACCCGCATTACTCCCCTGCGGTTTTGGATATAAACCTGGTTTTCGTCGCTAAAAACAATATAATCTTTATTGCTCACCCTGAAAAACGCTATCGGGCTGGTTACCGTTCCGCTGGTTTTATCAAACGACCAACCGCTGATAATTTTCCCTTCGTGACTGTATGCATAAACCCTTTTATCCTGGCAAGCCACAAAATAACGGTATTGGTTATTGTTGTTGTAATCGAACACATTTACACCATTGGTAGCCGGCGATTTTAAAATAATGGGGAAATTGGCGACACTGGTTCCGTTTCTGTCGATCAGGTATATTTTTTCGTTGGTATTAAAGAGATACTGCAATTTGCCGTTGTTGTAATAATCCACCTGGTGAATTTGCCCCATAATCTTTCCGCTTATGGGGGCGCTCCAAATAATTTTACCATCGGCATCAACCAAATGCAGCTGATTATTTACGTCCTGAACAACTATTTCCTTCTTCGCTTTATTGGTATGATTGATTACCAGTTGCGGTTTTAACGCCACTTCGGCTCCCAACCGGCACTGCCATTTTGCACGCACATCGTTTTTCGCCTTTTGCTGATAGCCCAAATTCAGCGCGTTAAAATAAATGTTGTTTTCGCACACCACCTGCCAGCTTATGGCATTAAACTTTCTAAAAACAGCTTCATTCTTCTCCAGCCCCTTGTTTATTTCGGAACTAAACAAATCGTGGCGAAGCGCATAAAGCTTGTTTATGTTGCCATACACATTCAGGTTCGCTTTGCTCTCGGCCGCTCTGCTAATCGTTTCATAATCGGAATCTGTTCGTAATGTTTCTCCCGAATCCATATCGTCGAGGTATTTTTCCAATTCTTCTTTTGAACTGGCAAAAATTAGTTGATCATCACGAAAGGCAGCAAAGCGCGCACGTACAAAATCGAAAGCTCCACCCAGCCAGATGCCTGGCAACGAAGGATAAGGGAATTGGTAAATTCGGTAGTTTTGTTGGTCTGACGAGCGAAATGTGCTCACCAAACTTTCGAGTTCACTATCTTTTCGTTTGGCATAATTCGTCAGCATCCCTTCAAAAACCTCCTGGCTTTCTTTTCCCGACTGGCCATTTAAAATCAACAGCGAGCCCATTTCTGCTTCAGTAGGAACAGTAGTTATGGCTGCCAACACCTTGTCTTTTACCAGGCTTCTAAATTTCTCACGACTGTCGGTACGGAAATTCTGCTCCATCATTTTTATCTTCTCTTCCCGGTTGTAATAAGCCTCGGAATGCACAAAATAGTTTTCCAGGTTCTTAAAAAACAAGTCTCTGTTTGAAAAAGAAAATCCAATATAAAACGATGTTGATTTTGGTAACAAACGATCGGCATTACAACTCACTGCTTCCTGCCCCTGCAAAACCGAGAGGAAATGATTCAGCGAATCGTCGGCTGCGGTAATTCCGTTTAGCGTTAAGCGGTTGTCGTGAAAACTTAAATCGAGCTCACTCCAGCTGGCATAATCTTTTATTTTTAAAACATCGCGTTTGAGATTGATACGGTCGGTTTCGCCAAATTCATTTTCCTGTTGTTTTGTTGTTGAATTCAAAAGATCCGCCCAAAGCTCAGGAAAACGCCTGTGGTTAATGTACCCGGCTAGCTCCGATTGATTGGCAACCGTACGGTTTACCAAATTAAAGTATTGGTTGTCGGTAATTCCCGGCACATCCAGTTGCCTGATACATTTTTCTACCAGAATAACTTCGGGGCTTATAATTACCAGATTTCCGGCAACGCTATAACTCAGTTCATTGTTTCCATCCGAATCAAAAACATCAATTATAGCATAACCGTTATAGTTACGTTTTTGGAACGAGGTTCGCGAAATTCCGGTGAGTTTCTCAATTAAAAGTTCCAGTCCCTCGCGTTCTTTTGCACTTTTTAAATTACCTATGATAACCGGATGCAATACGTTCTTCCCAACAAAATCGAGTGCCAGTACAACCGGTCGTTTTCCGAGCTGCTTCTGAATTTCGGGTTCACTTTCAATTACGCTCTGAATGCCCGAAATCTCGTTTAATAAGTTATTGAACCCGGGAATCCCGGCTAATTCGATTACTACCGGATTATCTGCAGGAATAGCCTTGAGCCCGTCGGCCTCAAGAAACAGCGGCACCGACAAAGGCACAGCTTTATATAACGGCGACTCTTTGGTGAAAGCCACTTCGTCTTTTGCGAAGTACAGAAATCCGGCCACTGCCCCGGCCAAAATAAGGAGTATGATTATGAGGTACCGCTTCATTTTTTAATCTTTTTGTCAAAAGTAATAATTAGGAAACGCTTGGTACTACCTTTTTCGTTTATGAAATTAAACATTGATTGTTAATAATTTAAGGGTAACAAAAAAGGCCGGAAAAACCCGGCCTTCTTATCTTGCTATATAATGTATCTTACAGTGTCTTGGCTACTTCAACTTCATGGTAAGCTTCAATATGGTCGCCAACCTTAATGTCGTTAAATTTCTCGATATTCAAACCGCACTCGTAGCCGTTTTTCACTTCTTTCACGTCTTCTTTAAAACGTTTCAGCGATCCGAGTATTCCGTCGTAAATTACAATTCCATCGCGGATTACACGGGCTTTCGAGTTGCGTGCAATTTTTCCGTCGCGAACAATACAACCTGCAACAGTTCCCACTTTCGTAATTTTAAATACTTCCAGTACCTCAACGGTTCCGGTAACTTCTTCCTTAATTTCAGGAGAAAGCATACCTTCCATTGCCGCTTTAATCTCGTTAATAGCATCGTAAATAATCGAGTACAAACGAATATCGATTTGTTCTCTTTCGGCCATTTTACGTGCATTTAACGACGGACGAACCTGGAAACCAACTACAATCGCTTCTGATGCGGCAGCCAGCGAGATATCAGATTCAGAGATCTGACCAACTGCTTTGTGAATAATGTTGATCTGAATTTCTTCGGTTGATAACTTGATCAATGAATCAGACAGTGCTTCGATAGATCCATCCACGTCACCTTTAACAATCAGGTTCAACTCCTGGAAGTTACCAATTGCAATACGACGACCAATCTCATCAAGTGTAATGTGTTTCTGCGTACGCAAACCTTGCTCGCGTGCCAGTTGCTCGCGTTTGTTGGTAATGCTTCGTGCTTCGCGCTCATTCTCCATAACATTGAACTTGTCGCCCGCTTGTGGTGCTCCGTTCAATCCAAGAATAATTGCTGGCTGTGCAGGTCCAACATCTTTAATGTTTTGGTTACGCTCGTTGAACATTGCTTTTACGTGGCCGTAATACTGACCGGCAATAATAATATCGCCAACGTGCAGTGTTCCGCTTTCAACCAATAATGTTGATACGTAACCTCTACCACGGTCGAGCTCCGATTCAATAATGGTTCCCTGTGCCTTTTTGTTGGCATTTGCTTTCAGCTCGAGCATTTCGGCTTCAAGCAATACTTTTTCAAGAAGATCATCGATACCAATTCCGTTTTTGGCCGAAATATCGTGCGACTGGTATTTACCGCCCCACTCTTCAACCAGGTAATTCATATTGGCCAGTTCTTCTTTTATCTTTTCAGGATTTGCTCCCGGTTTATCGATCTTGTTAATGGCAAAAACAATTGGAACTCCCGCTGCCGATGCGTGGTTGATCGCCTCAATAGTCTGTGGCATCACGTTATCGTCGGCCGCTACAATAATAATTGCAATATCGGTTACCTGAGCACCCCGTGCACGCATTGCGGTAAACGCCTCGTGACCCGGAGTATCAAGGAAAGTAATCATTCTGCCATCTTCCAGGCTTACGTGGTATGCACCAATGTGCTGGGTAATACCACCGGCCTCTCCGGCAATTACGTTTGTACTACGAATATGGTCGAGCAGCGATGTTTTACCGTGGTCAACGTGTCCCATAACAGTTACAATTGGCGGACGAGGCATCAAATCTTCCGGTTTATCTTCCTCTTCCTCAATCGCTTCTGCAATTTCAACGCTAACGAACTCTACCTTGTACCCAAATTCTTCGGCCACTACGGCGAGTGTTTCAGCATCGAGACGCTGGTTGATGGAAACAAACAGCCCCAATGACATACATGACGAAATAATTTCGTTTACGCCAACATTCATCATGGTAGCCAGTTCGGCAACAGTAACAAACTCAGTTACTTTAAGAATGTTCTGGTCCAGCATTTGCTGTTCCATATCTGCCTGCATTCTTTCGCTGGCAGCGGCGCGCTTGTCGCGACGGTGTTTTGCTCCTTTTTTTGTTTTGCCTTTTGTTGTTAAACGGGCAAGTGTATCTTTAATTTGCTTTTGTACGTCCTCTTCGTTAACCTCTTTTTTAAGTGGTCGTTTTTTCTTTCCTGGCACTTGTTTGTTTGCCTGGAATTTTCCTCTCGGACGATCGCCGGGTTTCTGCTGTTGTCTGTCAACACTAACCTTTCCGGTGTCTTTAGAAATACGTTTTCTGCGCTTTTTTCTATCCCCCTGATTTCCGGCTTCCTGTTTCTTTTCAGGAAGATCGATTTTACCAAGGATGGTTGGGCCATTGAGCTTGTTAACTTTTGCTTTTATAAAGCCTGAATTCTCATCCTTGTCTTTATCTTGCCCCTGCCCCTGACGTTCGGCAATTCGCTGTTTCTTGCGCTCCTGGCGCTCTTTCTCGCGCTCTTCTTTTGTTTTTTTGGCAGGGCGTGTTTTCTGATTCATATTGCTCAGATCGATCTTGCCCACTACCTTTATTTTGTCATCCGACTTTGGTGCAGTTGTTTCAATAAGGTCTTCCACTTTTTCTTTTGGTGTACTTTCGGCTTTTGGTGCAGCTTCCTCTTTTTCTGCTTTCGGCGCCGGTTCTTCTTTCTTTTCGGCTGCAGGCGCCTCTTTTACTTCTTCTTTTACAGGAACCTGTTTTTCAGGTTTCTTTTCTTCGGCTTTAACTTCAACCGGCTTTTCTTCAGCAGGTTTCTCTTCAACAGCTTTCTCTTCAACAGGTTTTTCCACCTTCTTTTTCGGTTTGTTTAACTTGTCGAGATCAATCTTGTCGAGCACCTTAACATTCAGCTCCGGCTTTTTAACAACTTCTTCTGCCGGTTTTTCTTCAACCTTTTTCTCTGCAGCAGGCTTTTCAGTTTTTGGTTCTTCTTTCTCCTGACTTTCAGCCTCGGGCTCCATAGAAATTACTTCTTTCTTTGGACGCTGACTCTTCAGGTTCATTTTTTCCGACTCTTTCTTGATGGTAATATCTACTTTGTATTCCTTTTCAAGAAGTTGCACGGCGTCTTCTGCAACTTTAGTATTAGGGTTTGAATCGATTTCGTACCCTTTTTTATGCAAGAACTCAACAATGGTATGAATACCTACGTTGAACTGCCTTGCAAGTTTACTAAGTCTTGTTGTTTTGCCTGCTACCATATAATTCTTTATTTACTTTTCTAATTTGTATGAATAAAAACCAATCTGCGTTGATGGCTATTATTCAAATTCTGAACTAAGGATTTTCAGAACCTCATCGATTGTTTCGTCTTCCAGGTCGGTTCTTTTAATCAATTCAGCACGCGGAATATTTAATACGTTCTTTGCGGTATCGCAACCGATTCCTTTTAATGCATCAATTACCCAGCTTTCAATTTCATCTGCAAACTCATCCAGGTTCACATCTTCGTCGTCTTCTTCCATCTCACGATAAACATCGATCTCGTACCCGGTTAACTGGCTGGCCAAACGAATATTTAAACCGCCTTTACCAATTGCCAGCGAAACCTCTTCCGGCTTCAGATATACTTCCGCTTTTTTATCGTCTTCCAGAATTTTTATCGAATTAATTTTCGCCGGATTCAGCGATCGTTTAATAAACAACTGAAGGTTCGACGAATAATTGATAACATCGATATTTTCGTTACGCAACTCGCGAACGATACCGTGGATTCTCGATCCTTTCATTCCCACACATGCTCCAACAGGGTCGATTCGTTCGTCGTACGATTCAACCGCAACTTTAGCACGCTCGCCCGGTACACGAACAATTTTCTTGATGGTGATTAAGCCGTCGAAGATTTCCGGAATTTCCAACTCGAACAAACGCTCGAGGAAAGCCGGTGCTGTACGCGACAAAATAATTAGCGGGTTGTTATTTCGCAATTCTACTTTATATACAATGGCGCGAACGTTATCGCCTTTACGGAAATAATCGGATGGAATTTGTTCTGATTTTGGAAGGATCAATTCGTTTCCTTCATCGTCAAGAATCAGAATTTCCTTTTTCCACACCTGATAAACTTCACCGGTAACAATATCGCCAATTTTGTTTTTATATTTTCCGTAGATATGGTCTTTCTCCAGCTCCAGAATTTTACTGGCCAGGTTCTGACGCAAATTCAAAATGGCACGGCGCCCAAAATCGGCTAATTTAACCTCGTCGGTAACTTCTTCGCCTACTTCGTAATCGTCGTCAATTTTCAGCGCATCGCTCAAAGTTATTTGCAGGTTCGGATCTTCGATCTCGTCGTCTGCAACAACTTCGCGGTTTCGCCAAATCTCAAAGTCGCCCTTATCAATATTGATAATCACATCGAAGTTCTCATCAGTTCCATACTGACGGATAAGCACGCTACGAAAAACGTCTTCCAGCACGCTCATCATTGTAACCCTGTCAATGTTTTTCAGCTCCTTAAATTCGGCAAAAGTATCTATCAGGTTAATATTTTCCATCTTTCATCGCTTTATTTAAATGAAATAACCGCTTTCGCACTTTTTATTTCGTCGTATTTTAAAATATGTTTTTTTACTACCATTTGCTTTTTCTTGTGCCCCTCCACTTTTTCACGTTTCGAGGTTTCAAGTACTATGCCATCATCACTGTTTTCCAAAAGCAGCCCTTTCAATTTTTCATTGTCGGCTGTTAAAACTTCAATTTCTTTGCCGGTATATTTTTCGTATTGTTGCTTTACTTTAAAACTCTCGGTTAGGCCCGGAGACGAAACCTGCAACGAAAAATCCTCTTCATCCCTGTCGAGATTGTGCTCTACATTACGACTAACAGCAATACATTGTTCGATAGTAATGCCGTTAAATCCGTCAACGTACACATTAATGTCGTTGGCCGAACTTATCGTCACATCAACAATAAACATCTCATCATCAAGACGTTCATTCACCAAATCTATTACTTTTTGTTTTGCTATCATTTCGTTGTATGTAACAAAATAGGGAACCAACGGTCCCCTAAAAATTTCGCTTTTTAGAAAATTCTCGGCAAAAATAGTAATATTATCCAACATTAACAAATATACGCTCCTACATAAAATGCTGATTTTAAAGTAAAAAAATCATCAACCGCATTCTGTGCATAACAAATTCATTTTTACTTGCCTTTGCGTTTTATTTCCTAAAAAAAAGACTGTCATTTGCATTAGCGAAAGTTTTATAGTTTTAATCCAATTGAAAAACAGCACTGTGCAACAAGTCCAGCTTAATAAAAAGAAAATAATAAACGACCCCGTTTTCGGATTTATCAACCTCCAGTCAGACATCATATTCGATCTGCTGGAACATCCTATATTTCAACGGCTTCGCTACATCAAGCAGCTGGGATTATCGTACCTGGTATTTCCGGGAGCTAATCACACACGTTTCGAGCACGCCATTGGCACAGTACATTTAATGCGCCAGGCCATTTCGGTGCTAAAAATAAAGGGGCACGAAATTACCGAAAAAGAAGCCGAAGCTGTTACCATAGCCATTTTATTGCACGATATTGGCCATGCTCCTTTTTCGCATGTGCTGGAAAATACGCTGGTAAATATTTCGCACGAAGAAATTTCGCTGATGCTAATGCAGGAGTTAAACCAACAGTTTAACGGCAAACTTGATTTGGCCATTAAAGTTTTTACCAACAAATACAAGAAACAGTTTTTGCACCAGCTTGTTGCCAGCCAACTGGATATGGACCGACTGGATTACCTGAGCCGTGACAGTTTTTTCACCGGCGTGGTTGAAGGCACCATTGGTATCGATCGCATTATAAAAATGCTAAATGTGCACAACGACCAGCTGGTGGTTGATATAAAAGGAATTTACTCGATTGAAAAATTCCTGATCTCGCGACGACTGATGTATTGGCAGGTTTATTTGCACAAAACGGTTGTGGCTGCCGAATTCCTATTAATAAATGTGTTGAAACGTGCCCGGGAGATCATCACAAACGGTGGCGAATTGTTTGTAACCCCCACCCTGAAAATTTTCTTAACAAACAATTTCACTCCTGAAGATTTTCATGCAAACATTAAAATACAAGGAAAAAATGTACTGCAGTGGTATACGCTGCTCGACGACAACGACATTTTGATCTCCATAAAAGAATGGCAAAATCATCCTGATCCGGTTTTGTCGGAAATGGCAAAAAGTATAAGCAACCGAAAATTGCCGCGTACAAAGTTCAGCGATAAACCTATTTCCCCAACCAAAGAGCAGAAGTATTTAAAGCAAATCGGAAAACAGTTGATTTCCGATCCTGAACTGGCAAAATACTTCCTGATGACAGGTGTTATATCCAACAACGCCTACAGCAAACACTACGAGAATATTTCGGTTTTATACAAGGATGGGACAGTGAAAGAAATCAACGATGCATCGGATATAAACTTGTCTGCACTCGCCAAAACGGTGAAGAAGTATTTTGTGTGTTATCCTAAAGAATTGGACATTTACTAGTTAAAACCTATATTTGCATCGCCAAAAAAACAGATAATGGATTTTAAAGCTACGGATATCGCCTCTTTTTTGAATGGAGAAATTGTTGGTGATGGTGATGCAAGAGTATCAAATGTTTCAAAGATAGAGGACGGAAAACCAGGCACTTTGGCTTTCCTTGCCAATCCGAAATACGAGCACTACATTTATGAAACCAAAGCCTCGGTGGTATTGGTTAATAAAAGTTTTTCTCCAAAAGAAGATATTTCAGCTACCCTGATAAAGGTTGATGATGCCTACCAGGCATTTGCATCGTTACTTGATTTGTATGTACAGGCAAAAGCCAGTATGAAACAGGGAATTGAACAACCTTGCTACATTGCAGAAAGTGCAACGCGTGGTGAAGACGGTTACGTTGGAGCCTTTGCCTACATAGGCAACAATGCTAAAATCGGGAATAACGTAAAAATATACCCGCAGGTACATGTTGGCGACAATGTTAAAATTGGCGACGATTGTATTCTTTACCCGGGCGCAAAAATTTACGACGATTGTGTTATCGGAAACCGCTGTATCATTCACTCTGGTGCGGTGATAGGCTCCGATGGTTTTGGTTTTGCCCCACAGAAGGACGGGACTTACAAAAAGATCCACCAAATTGGTAACGCCGTTTTGGAAGACGATGTGGAAATTGGCGCGAACACTACTATCGACTGTGGCACAATGGAATCTACCATTATCAGAAAAGGCGTAAAACTCGACAACCTCATTCAAATCGCACATAATGTTGAAGTTGGCGAAAACACTGTTATGGCTGCACAAACCGGAGTTTCCGGATCGGCCAAAATAGGTAAAAACTGTATGTTTGGCGGCCAGGTTGGTTTGGGTGGGCACATTACTATTGGCGATAATGTTACGCTTGGTGCCCAGTCGGGCGTTGTTTCAAACCTTAAAAGTAATCAAACTCTTCTTGGCTCTCCGGCCATCGAAATCAGAACGGCCATGCGCGCCTATGTTCTTCTGAAAGACCTTCCGGAAATTCGCCGCGATGTGCTTCAATTAAAGAAAACAATCAATCCAGACAAAAAAAATTAAGAAATATTTCACTTTTCAATGGTTGTAAAACAAAAGACATTAGAAAACTCTTTTAAGATTGAGGGGAAAGGCTTGCATACCGGTGTTAATGTAACAATGAATTTTTTACCTGCACCGGAGAACCATGGTTTTAAATTTAAACGTGTTGACCTGGAACACCAGCCAATTATTGACGCTGATGTAGACCTGGTAATCGACACTTCGCGAGGAACACTGCTTGAAAAAGATGGTGCACGCATAGGAACAATCGAACATGCACTTGCCGCCTTGGTGGGAATGGATCTCGACAACGTTCTTATTGAAGTAAATAACGAAGAAGCTCCGATTATCGACGGAAGCTCGAAATATTTTGTTGAGGCCATTGAGAAAGCGGGCGTTGCTGAACAGGAAGCGGAACGCGATTATTTCGAGATCAGCGAAAAAATCGAGATGTTCGACGAAAAGTCAGGCTCGCACATCATTGCGCTACCCGACAACGACTACAGTTTAAATGTAATGATCTCGTTTCCGTCGGCAGTGCTGAACAATCAATACGCTACGCTCGAGTCAATTAAGGATTTCAAAACAGAAATAGCCGAGTGCAGAACGTTTGTTTTCCTTCGCGAGATTGAATTTCTGCTCAGCCACAACCTTATTAAAGGCGGCGATTTAAATAATGCAATTGTAATTATTGATAAAGAAGTAAGCCAGGACGAACTCGACCGTTTGGCCGATCTTACCAACCATCCGCGTGTTGAAGTAAAACCACAGGGTATTTTAAATAACCTCGACCTTCATTTCGACAACGAATGTGCTCGCCACAAATTGCTTGATGTAGTTGGCGACCTGGCTTTGCTGGGCAAGCGTATCAAAGGCAGAATTATTGCATCGAAGCCAGGACACGGGCCAAACACCATGTTTGCCGCCACCCTGAAAAAGCAGTTAAAAAAAGAGGCTGATGCGGCTCCAAAATGTAATCCGAACGACGAGCCATTAATGGACGTTAACCGAATCCGGGAGCTACTTCCGCATCGTTACCCGTTTTTATTGGTTGACAAAGTAGTTTGCATTCACGAGGATGAAATTATTGGTATTAAAAACGTTACGGTAAACGAGCCTTTCTTCCAGGGGCATTTCCCCGACGAACCGGTAATGCCGGGTGTATTACTGGTTGAAGCTATGGCCCAGTGTGGAGGATTACTCGTGTTAAGCAAGCAGGAAGGGCAATTTTCAACCTACTTTATTCGAATTGACAATGTTAAATTCAGAAAAAAAGTTGTTCCGGGCGACACACTGATTTTTAAATTAAAATTAACTTCGCCGATTAGAAGAGGAATTGCCAACATGAAAGGCACAACATATGTTGGTGATAAAATTGTTGCCGAAGGAGAATTTATGGCGCAGATTGTAAAAAAATAGAAATTAAAAGACAGTTAAAAAGTATAGAATGAAACAACCATTAGCTTATGTCCATCCCGATGCAAAAGTTGCTGATAATGTAGTTATCGAGCCTTTTGTTTCAATTGATCATGATGTTGTAATCGGTGAAGGGACAAGAATTGGTTCGAGCGTAACGATTTTACCCGGAACCCGCATTGGAAAGAATTGCAAGATTTTTCCTGGTGCTGTAATTGGTGCTGCACCTCAGGATTTAAAGTTCCAGGGCGAATATTCAACCGTTGAAATTGGCGACAACAACACCATTCGCGAGTTTGTGACTATTAACAGAGGAACCTCGGCAAAAGGAAAAACTGTTATTGGAAACAACAACCTTTTAATGGCTTATGTACACGTTGCTCACGATTGTAAAGTTGGTAATAACATTATTTTAGTGAACAATGTACAATTGGCCGGCGAGGTACAGGTTGATGACTGGGCCATCCTTGGTGGCATGTCTGCCGTTCACCAGTTTGTAAGAATCGGATCGCACGTTATGATTTCGGGCGGTTCGTTGGTTCGTAAAGACGTTCCTCCTTTTATTAAAGCAGGTCGCGAACCACTTTCATACGTTGGTATTAACTCAATTGGTTTACGCCGCCGCCAGTACAACAACGATAAAATTCGTGAAGTACAGGACATTTACCGTTACATCTACCAAAAAGGATTGAATACGGCACAGGCTGTTGAAATTATTGAGGCAGAAATGGCGGCAACTCCTGAGCGCGATGAAGTTTTACTTTTTGTAAAAGACTCGAAACGTGGTATTATCCGTGGTTATTTCCCGGATTAATTACCATTCAAAAAAATATCAATTAAAAAATGCCACCGGATTTCCGATGGCATTTTTTTATTATTGTTTATTACTATAATTTCCCGTGGTTCCAGCCCTGGGCTTCCAGCGGAATTGACGAGCCACCTGTTGTTTGCAGATTTACGCCTTCCCCCGCCTCTGTCATGTGACCGATAACAGTAAAATCAGGATCATTTTTTATTTTCTCATAATCCTCTAACGGCAGTGTAAACAACAGTTCGTAATCTTCGCCACCGTTCAAAGCTGCCACCAAAGGATTAATATTTAACTCCTCGGCCATTTGTTTGGTTTGGTAATCCATCGGTACTTTATCTTCAAACAAACTGCAACCAACGCCCGAGTTTTTGCACAAATGCATAATTTCCGACGACAAACCATCCGAAATATCGATCATCGAAGTAGGTTTTATTCCCAGTCGTTTAAATGCCGCAATAATATCGCCCCTGGCCTCGGGTTTTAACTGGCGCTCCAGAATATAATCGTAACCATCCAGTTTGGGCCGCATATTCTCGTTCACTTTAAAAACTTCATTTTCGCGCTCCAACAACTGAAGTCCCATATAGGCGCCCCCCAAATCGCCCGACACACACAAAATGTCGTTTGGTTTTGCACCGCTTCGCATTACAATATCGCCTTTTTCAGCTTCGCCAATAGCTGTAATACTCAACGTTAATCCGGTTAACGAACTGGTAGTGTCGCCACCTACCAAATCAACTTTATACTGCTCGCAGGCCAGGTGAATTCCTTCGTACAATTCCTCCAAAGCTTCTACCGAAAATTTACCGGAAACCGCCATGCTTACCGTTACCTGTTTGGGTATAGCATTCATGGCAAAAATGTCCGATAAATTCACCACCACAGCCTTGTAGCCAAGGTGCTTCAACGGAACATACATCAGGTTAAAATGAATCCCTTCAGTTAGCAGATCAGACGATACAACAACTTGTTTTTCTTTAAAATCAAGAATGGCTGCATCGTCGCCAACTCCTTTAACCGTGCTCTCGTTTTTTATCGTTATCGCTTTCGTTAACCGGTCAATTAATCCAAATTCTCCCAGCTCTGAAATATTCGTTTGTTTTCTTTCTTTATTCATTGTTAATAAAAGACAAATTGGTATGTTTTTATACACTTTTCACCTGCAAAAGTACCTATAGTTTTATATCTTTGCAATTTATACGTGAACAGGAACAAAAAAGCGTTGTTATTTAATCGAAATTGCTGTTATTTATGGCATTATGCTTCGGGAATTAAAGGAGTAGAAATACCAGCGAAAACATTCCGGCACCATAAATGAGATGAGTAGCAAGCTTTAAAAGAGACGCAAATTTTTTAATCATTCAAGAGAGAGAAAGAGAGTCAGAAAATGGAAGAACAAGATAAAATATTGAATGACGTAACGCAAGGCGAATACAAATACGGTTTTATTACCAATATTGAAACTGAAATTATCGACAAAGGCCTTAATGAAGACGTAATTCGTTTAATATCTGCCAAAAAGGAAGAACCGGAATTCATGCTGAATTTCAGGCTGGAAGCTTACCGGAAATGGCTGAAAATGAAAATGCCGAACTGGGCTTATTTAAAAGTTCCGCCCATCGATTTTCAAGCAATAAGTTATTACGCGGCCCCAAAAAAAGGCCCAAAATATGAAAGTCTGGACGAGGTTGATCCGGAACTGCTGGACACCTTTAACAAGCTGGGAATTCCGCTTGAAGAGCAGAAACAACTGGCAGGTGTTGCTGTTGATGCTGTAATCGACTCGGTTTCGGTAAAAACAACTTTCAAAGAAACGCTGGCCGAAAAAGGAATCATATTCTGTTCGTTCTCGGAAGCAGTAAAAGATCATCCTGATTTAGTAAAAAAATACCTGGGGCAAGCCGTACCTGTTGCCGACAACTATTTTGCAGCTTTGAATTCAGCTGTATTTAGCGATGGCTCGTTCTGCTACATTCCGAAAGGCGTTCGCTGCCCGATGGAATTGTCAACTTATTTCAGGATAAACGCAGCCAACACCGGGCAGTTTGAGCGTACACTTATTGTGGCCGACGACGACAGTTACGTAAGTTACCTCGAAGGTTGTACCGCACCAATGCGCGACGAAAATCAGTTGCACGCGGCAGTTGTTGAAATTATTGCACTCGATCGAGCTGAGGTAAAATATTCAACCGTACAAAACTGGTATCCCGGAGATAAAAACGGAAAAGGCGGTATTTACAACTTTGTTACAAAACGCGGCATTTGTCGTGGCGTATCGTCAAAAATCAGCTGGACACAGGTTGAAACCGGATCGGCAATCACCTGGAAATACCCAAGTTGTATTTTGATGGGCGACAATTCAATCGGTGAGTTCAACTCGGTGGCAGTTACCAACAACCATCAGCAGGCCGACACCGGATCGAAAATGATCCACATCGGGCGCAACACCAAATCAACAATTGTATCGAAAGGTATTTCGGCCGGTAAAAGTGAAAACTCGTACCGTGGTTTGGTAAAAGTAATGCCAAAAGCCACCAACTCGCGAAACTTCTCGCAGTGTGATTCGTTGCTTTTGAACGACACTTGCGGGGCGCACACTTTCCCGTACATCGAAGTGGGGAATAAATCGTCGGTTGTGGAGCACGAGGCAACAACATCGAAAATTGGTGAAGACCAGATTTTCTATTGTAACCAGCGTGGAATCGACACTGAAACTGCAATTGGAATGATTGTGAACGGTTATGCAAAAGAAGTGCTGAACAAACTTCCGATGGAATTTGCCGTTGAAGCCCAAAAGCTGCTGCAAATTAGTCTTGAAGGTAGTGTAGGATAAACAAATTTTAAATAACTCAGGGCGAGAGTTCAAGCTCTTTCCCGCAACAGTATAGGATTAAAGATGTTAAAAATTAAAGACTTATATGCTTCCGTCGAAGGAATGGAAATCCTGAAGGGAATCAATCTTGAAGTTAAACCCGGCGAAGTTCATGCGATTATGGGACCTAACGGTTCAGGAAAAAGTACACTTGCCAACGTACTTGCCGGCAAAGAAGAATATGAAGTTACACACGGAGAAGTTATTTACGAAGGGGAAGATCTTCTGGAAAAATCTCCTGAAGATCGTGCCAAGGACGGAATCTTTTTAAGTTTCCAATACCCGGTCGAAATTCCTGGCGTACCGATGGTAAACTTCCTGAAAACTTCGGTTAACGCACACCGTAAGCACAAAGGACTAAAAGAACTTACTGCCGGCGAGTTCCTGAAACTGATGCGTGAAAAAATGGATTTGGTTGATATGCATACCAAATTGACCAACCGCTCGGTAAACGAAGGATTCTCGGGTGGCGAGAAAAAGAAAAACGAGATTTTCCAGATGGCACTGCTCGAGCCGAAACTGGCAATACTTGATGAAACCGATTCAGGACTTGATATCGACGCATTAAAAACAGTGGCCAACGGAGTTAACGCGCTAAAATCGCCCGAAAGAGCAACAATTGTAGTAACCCACTACCAGCGCCTGCTCGATTATATTGTACCCGATTTTGTGCATATTCTTTACAAGGGAAAAATTGTGAAAACGGCAGGAAAAGAACTCGCTCTTCATCTGGAAGAAAAAGGGTACGACTGGATTAAATCAGAAAACGGAAATTAACATGAGCGTTTTAGTTGACAGAACAGATTTATCGCTAAAATATACCGCACATTACACCGAAGTAAAAGACGAACTTTTCGCTAACTCGTCCGATATCTTGAACGCTCAACGAAAAAAAGCGTTTCAGAACTTTGTGTTGCAGGGTATACCAACGCGAAAAAATGAAAATTACAAATACACCAACCTGAATCTGGCTTTTACGCCCGATTTTAAATTTATCCACACCAGGGAGGAAAAGAAAGCCGATATGGGCGAGGTTTTTCGTTGCGATGTTCCGCAACTGAATACGAACCTGGCACTGGTTTTTAATGGTTGGTTCTACAAAAACGAGACAGAAAAAGGAGATCTTCCCGAAGGTGTTATTCTCGACAGCCTCGACAGTATTTCGAAAGAAAGACCGGAGCTGCTGGAGAAATATGCCAGCCTGGCCAATGTTGAAGAAGACCCAATGGTAGCGCTGAACACTGCTTTTGCCAAAGATGGTTTTTTCCTTTATGTTCCGAAGAATGTAGTGGTTGAAAATCCAATTCAGATTATCAACCTGTTACAGGACGAAAAAGATACATTCGCTACTCAACGGAATTTTATTTTGGTTGAAGATGGCGCTAAAGTTCAGGTGTTGTTATGCGATCATACGCTAAACCTGAACCAGTACCTGAACAATTCGGTAACCGAAATTTTTGCCGGCAACAATGCAGAGGTGGAGTTTTACACGCTTCAAAATCAGCATAACAAAGCCACAAATATCAATTCGGTATTTATCGATCAGCAGCGCGATTCGCGTGTTACTACACACACTGCATCGCTACACGGAGGATTGATTCGGAACAACCTGAAATTTGCGTTGAACGGCGAAAATGCCGAGGCCAATATGTTTGGAATGGCCTTTATGGACAAAAATCAACATGTTGATAATTTTACCCAGGTCATTCATGCTGCACCGCACTGCGAAAGTAACCAGCTGTATAAAAACGTGCTCCACGAAAAATCATCCGGTGCTTTTGCCGGAAGAATACACGTGGTTCGCGATGCACAAAAAACAAATGCTTTCCAGCGTAACAATAATTTGTTGTTGACCGACGAAGCTACTATGCAAACAAAACCTCAGCTGATTATTGATGCTGACGATGTAAAATGTAGCCACGGTGCAACAGTTGGACAGATTGACGAAGAAGCATTGTTTTACCTGCGTGCCCGAGGAATTAACGAAGACCAGGCACGCCTGATGATGATGAATGCATTTGCCCACGAAGTGGTAAAAGAGATCAAACTGGAGCCACTGCGCGACCGTATCGACGAACTGGTTGACAAACGCCTGAAAGGTGAAGTTTCCCGTTGTCACGATTGTGCTTACCAGTGCGATTGTTAAAATACAAAACAACTTAGCAGGTGACTTGAAGTCACCTGCTAAGTCAAGTTTAATACAAACCAAACTCCCGCGCCAACTCACTATTTACCAAGTCACCATTTCTTTTCCCCAAATAATCTCTAAACGAGGAAAACTCCCAGTCATCCAATCAACTTATAGCTTTTCATTTAATACACTCAATAGATTTGAAAAATATGATCGGGCGCAAAGTTCATAGGCAAATTAAGAATCAGATAAATAGGTATGAATTAAATTTGTATTCCCTTAAAATTACAAAATCTTTTGCATCTTTGCATAACATCGACTGAGCGGATGATTCTGAGTTACCCGCTCAGTAAACAATGAATATATGAATTACGATATCGAAAAAATCAGATCATATTTCCCCATTCTTCAGCAGAAAGTTTACAATAAACCATTGGTCTATCTCGACACGGCTGCATCGGCACAAAAACCGGTTCAGGTACTTTTAAAGCTTGAGCAGCTGCACAACGATTACTATGGCAACATTCATCGGGGTGCGCACTATATGGCCGATAAAGCAACGGTTGAGTACGAAGAGGTACGCGAGAAAGTACAGCATTTTATAAACGCCGCTTCGCGAAAAGAAATAATTTTCACGAAAGGCGCCACCGAAAGTATCAACCTGGTGGCTAGTAGCTTTTGCGAAAAGTATATTTCGGAAGGCGATGAAATCATCGTTTCGGAAATGGAACACCACTCCAATATTGTTCCCTGGCAAATTGCAGCCGGAAAACGAAATGCAAAAATCGTAAAGCTTCCGTTTAACGACACCGGTTTGCTTGAGATAGAACAGTTACCCGAACTGATCACTCCGAAGACAAAACTAATTGCTATTAATCACGTTTCCAATGTATTGGGAACCATAAATCCGATTGCCGAAATTATTAAAACAGCGCACCAACACAATGTGGCTGTTTTGGTTGACGGAGCGCAGGCATCAGCACACCTGAAAATTGATGTGCAAAAATTAGATGTTGACTTTTATGCGTTCTCGGCACATAAAGTTTACGGACCAAACGGAGTGGGTGTTTTATACGGTAAAGAAAAGTGGCTGGAAGAAATGCCTCCTTATCAGGGTGGCGGACAAATGATATCGGAAGTGTCGTTCGACGGAACAACCTTTAACGATTTACCTTATAAGTTTGAAGCTGGAACTCCTAACATTTCGGGTTTGGCTGCTTTTGGGGCGGCAATTGATCTGGTAAACAAAATTGGCGTTGAAAATATTGGCCGCCACGAACACGAGCTGCTGGAATATGCTACCGAAAAACTAAAAGCCATCGATGGATTGAAAATTTACGGTGAAGCACCTCACAAATCAGGAGTGATCTGTTTTAATATCGATGGAATTCACTCGTACGATTTAGGAATGTTGATCGATAAAATGGGAATTGCCATCCGTACCGGCCATCATTGTGCCGATCCGGTTATGCAGCATTTTGGAATAACAGCCTGTGCACGCATTTCATTTGGCATGTACAACACAAAAGAAGAGATCGATATTTTTATGGAGGCGCTGAATAAAGCAATTATGATGCTCTGATTGCACAACTCTGCTAAAAAGAAAATGCCATCCGGAATGAACAAGCAACCGGATGGCATTTTTCATATTGGAAATTCCACTAAAAGTTTCCCTAGTAATTCGATTCTTTAATTTCAAAATAAGACTGTGGGTGCTGACAAGCCGGACACAATTTCGGAGCTGCGGTTCCTTCGTGAATAAAACCACAGTTACGGCATTTCCACACCACTTTATCGCCGCGCTTGAATACTTTCCCTTCTTCAAGATTGTTGTACAAGGTGCGGTAACGGTTTTCATGCGCTTCTTCAACACGGGCAATCAGTTTAAAAGCCATGGCAATTTCTTTAAAACCTTCCTCTTCTGCCACCTTGGCAAATTCAGGATAAAGTTCGGTCCACTCTTCATTTTCACCATCGGCCGATGCTTTCAGGTTTTCCATGGTAGTACCAATTTTACCTGCAGGGTAAGTGGCTGTAATTTCAACCATGTTGCCATCCTCTAAAAATTTAAAGAAACGCTTGGCATGCTCTTTTTCGTTCATTGCTGTTTCTTCAAAAAAAGCGGCTATTTGTTCCAAACCTTCTTTTTTGGCTTGCTTTGCAAAATAATCGTAACGCATACGTGCCTGAGACTCACCGGCAAATGCTTTTAATAAATTCTGTTCGGTTTTTGTACCTGCTAACTTTGTCATTTTTCTCTTGATTTTTTAGTTTTTCTGTTCGCAACCATAAAGATAATGAATTCGCCTTTTGAAACTATATATAAAGTTTGTTTTGAATTAGTCTGAATAAAAGGCATTCCATATTGTCATAAACAAGAAAATTACGATCTTTGCTAACTCTTAAAATGATATTTATGAGCATGGAAGAAATTCAACAGGAGATTATTGAGGAGTTTTCGATATACGAAGACTGGATGGACAAATATGCATACCTGATTGAATTGGGGAACGATTTGGAAGCGCTTGACGCCAAAGATAAAAACGACCAGAACATTATAAAAGGATGCCAGTCGCGGGTGTGGTTGGTAGCCGAATTGAAAGATGGTAAAGTCTATTTCAAAGGCGAGAGCGATGCAGTTATCGTTAAAGGTTTGGTGGCGCTGCTGCTACGCGTTGTTTCGGGCCGTACACCAAAAGAGCTGCTTGAAACAGAGCTGCACTTTATCGATGATCTTGGGCTAAAACAACACCTGTCGCCAACCCGTTCAAACGGTTTGCTTGCCATGGTAAAACAAATTCGTTTATACGCTGTTGCTTATAGCAAGATTGCAGGATAAGGAGGTACAAAATGGACAAAAGAATAGATTTAATAATAAATAACCTGAAAGAGGTTTACGACCCGGAGATTCCGGTTAACGTTTACGACCTGGGCCTGATTTACAATGTTGATATTGATGAAAACAACCAGGCGAATATTTTAATGACACTAACTGCACCGGGCTGTCCGGTGGTTGATGTGTTGGTTGACGATATTACCCAGGCCGCCCAATCGGTTGAAGGTGTAGAAAAAGTTGATGTAGAATTAACCTTCGAACCGCCGTGGGATAAATCGATGATGAGCGAAGAAGCCCGGCTTGAACTCGGATTCTTTTAACGATACAAGGGTTGTATTATTCGTATTACAACCCTTTCTTGTCCGTTTAAAATAGCTATTTTTGCATATTTAATCTATTTTAATTTGATTTTCTATGTATAATTAGCTATCTTCGAAAAAAGGAAGAACTTCAATGGTGAATATTTCAACATATCCGAATATACCAATCGAAACACCGGTTGTACGCGAGTTGATTGGTGAATACCAAGCGCCAAACAGCAAAATAAGCAGCATGGAGAAAGCCGGCGACATTATCCGCCTAAAACGTGGATTATACATTGCCAATCCCCAACTCAACAACAAAGAAATATCACGAGAACTGGTTGCCAACAACCTTTATGGCCCGTCGTATGTAACTTGCGAAAGTGCACTTGCCTATCACGGGCTCACTCCCGAAAGGGTAAATACCATGGTTTCAGCAACCTTAAAAAGAGCTAAAAACTATTCTACTCCACTCGGCATATTTGAATATATAACGGTGCCAGAAGCCTATTTTTCTATCGGAATCAATCAGGTGATAGCCAACGAGGAATATGCATTTTTAATTGCATCGCCCGAGAAAGCGCTGTGCGATTTAATAATTACCACATCGGGTTTACGCTTTCAATCGGTAAAAGCGGCCCGCGAATATTTACTTTATGATTTGCGCATTGATATTAATGAGCGAACCAACTGGAATGTGGAAATTATTACCGATTGTATGCAGTACAACAGAAAAAGACGGGAATTAAACTTTTTGAAAAGAGCTTTGACAAATGACTGATATTTTTAATCAAATGTTGTCGCGTTATTCTATAAAAACGCAGGATGACAGGCTCAATGCCTTGCATGAAACGATGCAACAGGTATGCCTGGCAGGTTTAAATCGGGCTGGGTTCTTTGAAGATGCAGCTTTTTACGGAGGCACTTGCCTCCGTATTTTCCATAAACTACCACGCTTTTCAGAAGACATGGATTTTTCGCTACTGAAAGCAAGGCCCGATTTTTCGATCGAAAATTACTTTGAAGCCATTCAAACTGAATTTTCGGCTGTTGGGAGAACAATAAACATTGAAAAAAAAGAGAAAAAACAAGCTACAGCTATTGAATCGGCGTTCCTAAAAGACAATACCGACATTGTTAATATTCGCTTTAACACAAGCCCCACTGTTAAAATTAAAATTGAAGTGTATAAAAATCCTCCTCAAAACTTTAGCACCGAATACAAACTACTTTTGCTCCCCTTTTCGTTTATGACACGCTGTTACACCCTGCCCTCGTTGTTTGCCGGAAAAATGCATGCGCTGCTTTTCCGCAAATGGAGAAACCGCGTTAAAGGAAGAGACTGGTACGACTTTGAATGGTACATTCGCAATAATATTCCGCTCAATTTTGAACATTTTAAAGCACGCGCCATTCAAAGCGAAGGAGCAGAATTTGAAGATTTAACACATGACCAACTTATTGATTTGCTTAAAAATAAATTTACAACAACAAAAACAGAACAAGTTATTGAAGACGTTCGCCGCTTTGTTACCAATCCACAAAGCATGGAAATTTGGTCTACTGAATATTTTTCTCAGCTGCTTGATTTTCTGCAATTTGAAAAATAAAAAACCGCTTAGGAATATCCCAAACGGCTTTTCTATATCATTTTGCAATAAATGGTTATTCAATCTTCATCGGCTTGTCTACTTTAGCCTTTAACAGTGCAATATCCAACACATCCATAATGGTATTTACAAAGTGGAATTTCAACCCTTTAATGTAAGCCTCCTTAATATCCTCAAGATTTTTCTTGTTCTGCTCCGAAAGAATGATTTCAGTAATTCCGGCACGTTTGGCAGCAAGAATCTTCTCTTTAATACCACCAACCGGAAGTACTTTACCGCGTAATGTGATCTCACCCGTCATTGCCAGGTTTTTCTTCACTTTACGTTGTGTAAATGCCGATGCCAGCGATGTTACCATCGTAACTCCTGCCGACGGACCATCTTTAGGAATAGCGCCCTCAGGAACGTGAACGTGTACATTCCATTTTTCAAAAACGTCAGGATTTACCTCCAGCTCATCAGCATGCGATTTCAGGTATTCGTGTGCCAGCATCGCCGACTCTTTCATTACATCGCCCAGGTTTCCGGTAAGCGTTAAAGCTCCTTTTCCTTTGCTGAGGCTGGTTTCCACAAACAGAATTTCGCCACCAACGGCAGTCCAGGCCAATCCGGTAACTACTCCGGCAAATTCGTTGCCCTGGTATTTTTCTTTCGAATACTCGGTTACACCAAGGTATTCGCGTACGTCGGCTTTCGTGAGTTTTTTATTGTACGATTCCTCGAAAGCAATTTTTTTAGCGATACGACGAATCAGTTTTGCCAGCTTTTTATCCAGCTCTCGCACCCCACTCTCGCGGGTGTAACCATCGATTATCAGCTCAATAATATCTTTCGGAAAAGTGATATCCGATTTCTTTAAACCATGGTTTTCCAACTGTTTTGGAATCAGGTGTCGTTTCGCAATCTCCACCTTTTCCTCTAACAAGTACCCGCTTACTTCAATCAGTTCCAAACGGTCGCGCAACGGCGGTGCAATAGTACTCAACGAGTTGGCCGTAGCTATAAACATCACTTTCGACAAATCGTAATCGTGCTCAATATAGTTATCATGGAATTCTCCGTTTTGCTCCGGATCAAGTACTTCAAGCAGTGCCGAAGCAGGGTCACCATGAAAATGTTTCGACACCTTATCAATCTCATCCAGAATAAACACCGGGTTCGATGATTTTGACTTTTTAATATTCTGAATGATACGTCCCGGCATTGCACCGATGTAAGTTTTACGGTGTCCGCGAATCTCCGACTCGTCGTGTAAACCGCCCAAACTCATTCGGGCATATTTGCGGCCAAGGGCGCGGGCTACCGATTTCCCCAACGATGTTTTTCCAACTCCCGGAGGGCCATATAAACACAGGATCGGCGCTTTCATATCATTTTTCAATTTCAACACAGCCAGGTGCTCCAGCATACGTTCCTTCACTTTTTCCAGTCCGTAGTGGTCTTCGTCCAGCACTTTGCTGGCATGTTTCAAATCAAAATTATCTTTGGTGTATTCGTTCCAGGGCAAATCAAGCAAAGTCTGGCAGAACGTAAACTGCACCGAATATTCTCCGGCTGCCGGATTCAATCGGCCCAGCTTTTCCACCTCGCGATGAAAAAATTCGTCAACATCTTCGTTCCACTTTTTCTCTTTCGCCTTTTCTTTTAGCGCATTAATCTCCTGCTCCACCGGATTTCCGCCCAGCTCATCCTGAATGGTTTTCATTTGCTGGTTTAACATGAACTCGCGCTGTTGCTTGTCCATATCGGTTTTCACCTTTTTCTGAATATCCTGTTTTAACTCCAGCATCTGCACTTCTTTCACCAAAAAACTAATGGCTTGCACACCACGGTCTTTCAGGCTTTCAATTTCCAGCAGCTTTTGTTTGTCATCAACATTAATGTCGGTATTCGAACAAATAAAATTGATCAGGAAAGTAGAGTTCTCAATATTCTTAACCGCAAAAGTGGCTTCGGGCGGCACATTGGCCGAAAACTGCGCAACCTTAATCGACAGGTCTTTCAGCGAACCAACAATGGCATTGAATTCATTGTCATCTTTTGATGTGACATCGGCCAACGGTTCTACGGATGCTTTAAAATAGGGCTCTTCGCTAACCATCTCGTTTATTCGAAAGCGGCGTTTCCCCTGAATGATTACAGAAGTTGATCCGTCGGGCATTTCCAGCACCTTCATAATTTCGGCCACCGTGCCAATTTCGTACAAATCGCCTGCTTCGGGCTTGTCAACCGTATAATCCTTTTGCGCAACGGTACCCAACAATTTGCTTCCCTGGTTTACATCGCGAATAAGCTTTAACGATCGCTCGCGGCCAACGGTAATTGGCAAAACCACACCCGGAAACAATACAGTGTTTCGCAGCGGTAAAATTGGCAGAACCGATGGCACTTCCACATTCTTTAAATCCTTGTCATCGCCATCGGCAATAATTGGTAGAAAGTCTGATTCGCCATCCATCATTCCCGATCCGTATATTGTTTGAAAAGCTGTATTTCTATATTTACCCATATTTCTTATTTATTATAATGACATTCTGTCGCTAAACCGACAGAACAGGCAAAAGATTGCCGGTTTTATGTGCAGGCTACAATAACGCAATTGCCATGCCATTTAAACAGACTGCATACATTGTCGGATTGTTCACCGGAATTGGGGAATTAACCCGACAAAATTGCACTAATGAGTTTGAAGGAACGACATTTCTGAACGTTCAGAAATAAAAAAAGCACTCATCTATCCGACGAATGCTTTTCCTATTATTTGTAAGAAATATTATTTCTTTCTGTTTTCCATGTGTTTACCGTAACGACTCATGAATTTATCAACACGTCCTGCAGTATCCACAAGTTTAGTTTTACCAGTGTAAAACGGGTGCGAAGTGTTAGAAATCTCCAGTTTGTAAACCGGGTATTCAACACCGTCGATAGTCTCAGTCTCTTTTGTATCAACAGTAGAGCGGGTAATAAAAGTATGTCCGTTCGACATATCTTTAAATGCTACCAATCTGTATTCCGATGGATGAATGTCTTTTTTCATTTTTGCTTTATTTTTTATTGAATGGTTACACTCTCTTGTGCAATCCATTCGAAAATTTATATTTCTACTCTAATTTTCGGGCTGCAAAGATATATATTGTTTGCAACTTTCCAAAAACTTATTTCATTTATTTGCTTATCAAACAAGTTGTTAAAACTATGAAATCAATGGTGCTTTTGTCACCTTCTTACTCCGATCGAACATATACCGCATGGTATAATGCGTTTTGGCTTTTTTAGCGCCTGTTGCCTCGTAAATAGCAATAATTTTCGGGTTAAAATCGCCGGCCCACGACAACTCAACTTCTGTGTAATGCCTATGTGATTTCTGTTTCATTATTTGCTCCTGGTGCCAGAAAATTCCAGACTCGATTCCTGCACGCTGGTATTTTGGATCAACCCCCATCAGGAAAATTCGGGTTCGGTTCATCACCTTTTTCTTTTTGTAATAAAAGAACTTCAGAATACCGGCCAGATTGAGCTTTCCGTTCAATTTTATCAGAATCTGGTTGATGTCAGGTATCATGACAAACATAGCAATAGGCTTATCTTCGGCATACGCAAACCAGATCATTTCCGGATCGAGAATTGCTTTCGACTCGGTAAGAAAATCATACAAATCATCTGGATCGAGCGGTTTATAATGCTCGTGGAACGACCACGCCGCGTCGTAAATCGTACAAAAGTCTTTTACAAATTTATCGGTTTGTTTAAAATCGAAATGTTTGAACTGATATTGCGGTTTTTTAGCCACCCAGCCCGCAATTTTCCAGAAACGTTCGGGAAACGGCACCGTGTAATCAAGATGGAAACAATATTGCTCGAAATACACTTCGAATCCAAAACCCCGAAACAGTTTTTCGTAATATTTTGGATTGTAAGGCATGCCAAAACCCTGCGGCATAAAACCATCAACCAGCAGTCCCCAGTTTACGTAGTTTTCGCCAAAGTTAATCGGGCCATCCATAGCTTCCATGCCATTTTCTTTGTTCCAGTCGGCAGCGGCTTTAAAAAGTTTATTGGCTGCTTCCTCATCGTCGATGCACTCAAAAAAACCACAGCCTCCGGTCGGTTGCTCGTAAGTTTTTGCCAGGGTGAAATTGATAAATGCAGCAATCCGGCCAATCAGCTTGCCACTATCGTCAAGCAAAATCCAACGAATAGCTTTTCCATTCCGAAAAGTTTTGTTCTTTTTCGGATCAAAAATTCCTTCAACCATTCCCTGCAAAGGAGCGGCCCAGTTCGGATCATTTTTGTAAATGATGTGCGGTACCTGGTGAAACTGTTTCTTTGTCTTTTTGTCTACGACTTCTAGTAGCTGCATCTCTCAAATTTGTGGCAATATTAGTTTAAAAAACTACAAATTGTACCAATTTTATTCAATAATCGGTGCCCGTACAAATTCTTTCTCCCGATCGAATAAATAACGCAGTGTACAGTGCGTTTGTGTGCGGTCGGCACCAAACGATTTAAACATGGCATTCATCTTGGGGTTAAAGTCTCCGATCCAGCTCATTTCCATATCGTTGTACCATTTTTTGCGCAACATTACTTTCTTCAGATGATGAAAAATTGCCGATTCAATTCCCTTGCCCTGGTAGCCGGGAACTACACCCAAAACAATAACCCGGCACCGCGTTATTGATTTCCGCTTTTTTAAATACAGCAAACGAAGTGCCTGCCATAAATTCAATTTCCCGGTTTTTATTTTTTGTATAATCTGATTCAAATCAAGTATTTGCATAAAAAAGGCTATGGGTTTTCCGTTGTGGTAAGCATACCAGATAAATTCCTCATCGAGAATGATTTTTGCACCCGCCAAAAGATCTTTCAGCAACTGAAACTTAATCGGCTTGTAATTACTATGATTGCCCCATGCTTTTTCATGAATTTCGATAAAATCGCGAATAAACTTGTCCTGGTTTTTAAACGAAAAATGCTCAAACGAATAACCGGGCTTTTCAGCCACCCATTTTGCGATTTTCCAAAACCGATCAGGCAAATCGGGATTGGTAATGTCGAGCGAATAACTGTATTGTTCGTAGTAGGTTTTAAAACCATAGGCAGCAAATAAATCGTTGTAGTACGGCGGATTGTAGTTCATGCCAAAGGTTTGCGGCCGAAATCCGTCTTTTAGCAATCCCCAGAAAAAGAAATTCTCGTCGAAATTTACCGGCCCATCCATGGCCTCCATGCCTTTTCCTTTCAGCCAATCGCGCGCAGTATCAAACAACAGAAATGCTGCTTCTTCATCATTTACACACTCGAAAAAACCACAACATCCTGTAGGCTGATCGTAGCCCGAAGAATAATCATCGTCGTAAAATGCAGCAATCCTACCAATTAGTTTCCCCTTGTTTTTTACGACCCAACGTTGGGCATCGCCTTTTCGGAAACGGCCGTTTTTCCGCGGATCGAACGTATTTTCGATCATCACCCGAAGCTGCGAAATCCAATTGCGATCGTTCTTGTAAATTATTTCCGGTACTTTATGAAAATCATCTACCAGGCGTTTACCGGTAACCTGAATAAGCTCCATGCCTCTCTGGTTTTTGATTGAATAAAGTTCGAAAATAACACTTCGTCTGTAATAATAAAAAAAGGACTTATCCTTTCAGTTGGATAAGTCCCTTTTCTTAAAATTGAATTGAGGTATTTTATATTATTCAATTATTAATCGCGACTGGCCAGTTTTGATAACAGACGCAAAATCTCAAGGTACAACCAGATTAGTGTTACCATTAATCCGAAAGCCCCGTACCACTCCATATATTTTGGAGCGCCTGACTCTGCTGCCCGCTCGATAAACGAAAAATCGAGCACCAGATTTAATGCTGCAATGGCAACAACAACCAGGCTAATTCCGATGCTGAGGTTTGAATTACCGTATAAAAACGACATTTCGGCGCCAAACATTCCGGCAATAAAACTAACAAAATAAACCAGCGCAATACCGGCTGTAGCTGCAACAACTCCCAGCATAAATTTTTGTGTTACCTTAATAATTCCCGAGCGATACAAGAACAACATTACCATAAAAACGGCCAGTGTAAGCATTACGGCACGCAAAACAATATTGGAATATTGTGCCTCAAATATGGCTGATATTCCGCCAAGGAACATCCCTTCGAAAACAGCATAAATTGGTGCTGAAATTCCCGAACTCTGTGGTCGAAAAACCGTCACCAGAACCGTAATAAAACCACCGATTCCGCCAATTGCCAGCCACGGCCCAACGGCTGCCAAACCGCCTTCGATGGTTGTAGCGCCGGCATCAAAAAACTTATTCCAGGTAAAAACCGCACCGGCAATTACCAGCAATAGCATTAATGCGGTTTTATTCACGGTGCCGTTTACAGTCATCACATCCGACTGAATGGTATAATCTCTGCTAAAAGCTTTTTCTTTTAAAACAGGATTTGAAGATTTTGAAAGATTCATCATTTTCTTAAAATTAAACGTTCAATGCCCGGTTATTTTAGATTTTACCGAGACGTGACAACAATAACAAAGAACCTGCCACGAAGTTTCGTTATGACAGCTTTGCAGTTAAAGAAGGTTAATTGTCATAATAATGCCTTGCGAATATCAAGCATCCAGTATCAAGTATCCAGTATCCAGTTGAACGAAGTGAAATCCCGACCGATAGCGCCGGGGCATCCAATATCCAGTATCAACTGCCCCAACCTATTCTTTAAATTGTTCCTGAAAATACTCACTGTTTAATTCTTCGAACAAACTCTCGCCAAGCTTCACCGCATTTTCCGATTCGCTCAGCTGGAATGCTTTTGCCAGCTCGATGCATTGTTCGTTCAGAAATTTCGAGCGGTTTCCCATACCAATTACCGAACGATAAATTGGGGTATATAATTTTTTGTCTTTTGCCAGGGTTGTCAGCTCCTCGAAAAAAGGTTCGAACATCTCGTCGATGGCATTTTTGTCGGCAATTGCCAGCCGGCCAATCAAGTGAACGCCGGTAAAACGCACCAAATGTTTTTTGCCGCGACACCACTCCAGTGCTTTTACAAAAGCAAATTTACTTTTCACCCATAAATTGGTTGAGGCTTGTTCTGCGATTTCTATATTCTCGAAACTTTTGGTCCAGAAATCCATCTGTTCTTCGGTTACCGCTTCCGGATCATCAATCAGTGTTGCCAGAATCATGGTTTCGCGCCACTGTTTGTTCCAGAGTTTAAGCGCCAGCAAATGATCGGCATCGTACGATTGGGCAATTTCGCGCAAATCGAGTAACGACACGCCCCAATTCATTTTGTAAGAAATCCCTCGTTCGTTCATTGCATCAGAAACTTCGCCACTTTGACGCAAACGAATTACTTTTATCAGCTGCTGAAATTTCTTTTCCGTTTCCTGGTTATCGAGAATAAAATCCATGTTTTAAAAAATTAGTTCGGCAAAAATAAAAATTACAATTATTATGGCCGAATAGATAAAGAAAATACGTTTGGGCAAATAGCCCGACAGGGAAATATTTAAACTTTGTTTTACGACTGCTGCCAAATAAATTTTTTCAAACAGATAGGCCACAAACGTTGCCATTGCAATTCCTGCTATTCCCCAGAATTGCACAAAAACAAGGCTCAATACAACATTTAAAATCAGCTCGAATAAAGCTGCTGCCATAATCGGCTTCGATCTTTTTAATCCATTCAAAATAGTTTGAGGAAACATTAATCGACTAATAATCAGCAATAAATAAATATTAAAGATAGTGGCACTTTCCTGAAATTTCACATTAAAAATTACAGGAAACAATGGTTTCGAAACGAGTAACAAAATGGCCGTTAGCGGAAAAAGAAAGTGCATTAACTTTTGTACACTTTGCTTTAACTGTTGTAAGTTTTCAGCTAACAGTTCTTTTTGGGCAAAAACCGGAAGCATTGCATTACTTAATGCATTGGCAAGTAACATAGCTAACGGAAGTTCGCGGGCTCCATAACGAAACACAGCAAAAGTTGCTTCATCAAATCGTGAGGTAACGATAAAACCGTCGATAAACTGCGCCGAGCCACTTAACAAAGTGGCAATAACCAGCGGAAGCCCTAATTGTAAATGCTCGCGAACAAACGATTTCGAAAATACGATTTCGCGATTGGCAAAAAGTGTAATTAACAACCACAAATAGCGCCCAACAAAACTAAACACCAGGCCCTTCATTGCCAGCTGAACACCATACCCCAGCAATACCGGCAAAACAACCAAAACAAATTGCACCGAAAAAGAAACCACCGCATAAATCACAATCGCTTTGTTTCGTTTCGTCAGTAGATAATAATATTCGACAAGGCTTGGTGCAGGACTAACAACAATAAAAATCAGTAGCAAAACAAGCTCAGGAATCGGTTTCCCATTTAACAATACGTTTGAAAAAAAGGATTGAAAAAGGAATAAAAGAGTTGCAGCAAGCACACTAAAACTCTGTATAACAAGCAATGCACTAAAAACATTGGTTTTGTTGTTACTTTTATTCAAACCAATTGGCAGTAATGCTTTTAGCAAACCATTCAACCAGAAAAAACTTACTGCACCGGCTAAAAACACAAAGGTTTCGTACTCACCAATTGCTTTCTGGGTTAAAGTTGTTTTGGCAAAAACAATACCTACCAAAATTAAAGTTGAATAACGTGCCAGCTGAAAGATCTGGAAGGCAGAAATACTATTTATGTATTTTTTCACGGATCGGATTTGAATTTAAAAGTATAAAAATTGCAACACATCCGGCTATAAAAAGCACCAGACTACGCTTACCGAAAAATTGGAAACCGATAAATCTACTATATTTGTTAAAAAACGAACAAAAATGATTCAACTCAAAGGCTGGACCCGCAATACCCTTTTTATTGTCGGACTTCTTTTTATCATTTTTCTGTTGTGGTATTTTAGTGCCATTGTTACCTACATTCTTATTTCGGTGGTGCTATCGTTCGTTGGCCGCCCATTAACCCGCTGGCTGACAAAAATAAAATACAAACGTTTTAAAATCCCCAAAGGCCTGGCTGCTTTTGCAACGCTGGTAAGTTTATGGATTGTTTTTATTTCATTCTTCAGGTTCATTATCCCGCTCTTACTTAGCGAAGTTGAAACCCTGTCGCAAATTGATTTCACCCTCGTTCTCGATTCCATAGAAGAACCCTTATTGAACCTGATGCACTTTTTTAGTAAGGACACCGTGAGTATCGAATCGAAGAATTTTATGGATATTGTTACGGAAAGCCTTGGTGCTGAGATAGATTTTTCGCAGGTATCGAACTGGTTCGGGCTCGTAGCAGGAACAATTGGAGAACTTTTAATCGGCTTCTTTTCCGTTTCGTTTATCACCTTTTTCTTTTTAAAAGAAGAAAGTATGTTCACCACCTTTATCATACTACTGGTTCCTACTCACTTAGAAGAAAAGGTTGCCCACATCCTCAATTCTATTTCCTACCTTTTACGACGCTATTTTATCGGCTTACTGTTAGAAGTTTTTATGGTAATGTTGCTCGATACCATTGGCCTCACCATTGTGGGCATTGAGTTCAATCATGCGGTTGTAATTGGTTTATTCTGCGGAATGTTCAACGTTATTCCTTACCTCGGTCCGTGGATGGGCGCTGCGCTTGGCTTACTTATCGGAGCTGCTTTACATATTAATCTTGATTTTATGAACGAAGTCCTGCCAACTTTGGGATGGATGACCGTAGTTTTTCTTTCCGTTCAGGTAATCGATAATGTTCTTTTTCAACCCCTTATTTATTCCAGCAGCGTAAAAGCACACCCACTCGAAATTTTCCTGGTAATTATGGCTGCCGGAAGTATGGCCGGAATTATCGGAATGATACTGGCTATTCCTGTTTACACTATTATCCGTGTTATTGCTGCCGAATTTTTCGAGAACATGAAACTGGTGAAAAAGCTTACCAAAAACCTCGAAAAAGAGAAAACTGAAGGCTAAAAAAATTCCGTGCCCAATCGATATTAGAAATCAAAAAATCACTTCCCATAAATGTAATCAATCGCATTCCCTAAACATTCTCAGCTATTTAACGTAAAAATTTTCATCATTTTAGAACCTTAAGGTCTTTTTATTGTTAATAGATTAAGTCTGAACAAAAAGGCCTTTATTTTAATACTAAACTTAACAGAATGAGAGAACACTTCTTTTGGGGAGGTTTTATGAAAAAAACGCAAATTTTCATATCCCTGTTCGCATTTGTTACCTTTATTTTGCTTTCAACTAATCTGTATGCCGATTCCGCCGAATCTGTTGTTACTGAAGGGCATTCACACGAAGATGTAAAACGTGGCGAACGCTTTTTCAAAGGTTTATTACCCTTCGATCGTGAATATTCGTCCTGCGTTTCCTGTCATAACCTGAACCGTGTTGACACACTGAACTGGAATCCCTCGGCAATGGACATTGCAATAAAATACGCCGATAAGGATTTTGAATCGTTTCAATCCTCGGTAATGAATCCGGTTGGCATAAAAATGGAAGCTTCGCATGTTAATTTCGATATTTCGGAAGAAGACCTGAAAACGGTAAAAGTTTATTTAGACAATTTGGCGCACACCGGAGTTCCTCCGGCAAAACCAACGCATTACAACCTCATTCTGTTCCTGTTTTTAGGATTGCTGATTACCTGGGCAGTGGTTGAACTGATCTTCATCCGAAAGATTAAATTGAAATTCATTCCTTTAATAATATTGCTTGGTGCTTTTGGCTGGCAGGTAAAAATGATTGTTACCGATGCTATTAAATTGGGCCGTCAGGAAAATTATGCCCCCGATCAACCCATTAAATTCTCGCATAAGGTACACGCCGGCGAAAACGGAATTGATTGTATGTACTGCCACACAACGGCCGAGCAAAGTAAATCGGCAGGTATTCCCGCCACAGATCTTTGTATGAACTGCCATATTCTGATTCGTGAAGGAACAAACAGCGGCAAATTTGAAATTGCCAAAGTAGTTGATGCTGCAGAAAACGGGCACTCTATCGAGTGGAAACGAATTCACAACCTGCCCGATCATGTTTATTTCAGTCATGCGGTGCACGTTGGCTCCGGAAAACTCGACTGTATGCAATGTCACGGTCCGGTTGAAGAAATGGATATTATGCAGCAACACAGCGATTTGTCGATGGGATGGTGTGTAAACTGCCATCGCGATACCGAGGTAGATTTTGGAAATAATGGCTATTACGAACATTACGTGAAACTGCACGAAGAAATGAAATCCGGAGCTATCGACTCGGTAAAAGCAGTTGATATTGGCGCCAATGATTGTATGCGCTGCCACTATTAATCATTCAAGTTTAAAGCAGAATCAAACAAACTATGACAAAATATTGGAGAAGTTTAGACGAGTTAAATAATCCGGCGGAGTTTAAGCAAAACGAAATTAAACTGGAACTGGATGCTAAACGTGCCGTAATTAAAAAGGCTTCCGGCTCATCGCGTCGCGATTTTCTGAAAGTTTTTGGGTTTAGTGTAGCAACCGCAGCGGTTGTTGCCAGCTGTAAACGGCCTGTCGACAAAGCCATTCCCTACCTGGTAAAACCGGAAGAAGTAACTCCCGGAATGGCTAACTATTACGCCTCAAGCTATTTTGAAGCCAACGAATATTGCAGTGTTTTAGTGAAAGTGCGCGATGGACGCCCTATAAAAATTGAGGGTAACGACTTATCACCTGTTTCGCAAAAAGGTACTTCGGCGCGGGTGCAGGCTTCGGTTTTGGATTTGTATGATGACGCCCGTTTTAAAACGCCACTAAAAAGAGGCGAGGCAACCAACTGGGAAGAAGTAGACGGCTACATAATCAAAAAATTGGAGCAGCTAAATAACGACAACAAGAAAGTTGTTCTGCTCACGTCGAGTATAATTTCTCCAACAACAAAAAAAGTAATTGCACGCTTTCAGGAAAAATACGCAAATGTAGAGTGGGTAAAATACGATGCGGTTTCGGCAAGTGGAATTTTGGAAGCCAACCAACAGAGTTTTGGAACGGCATTGATTCCTGATTACCGATTTGAACGTGCAAAAGTGATTGCCAGTTTTGGTGCCGACTTTTTAGGTACCTGGCTTTCATCAACTGAATATACAAAAGGATACGCAGCCGGAAGGAAAGTGCTGGACAAAGGCGATGAAATGAGTCGTCATTATCAATTCGAATCAGGAATGACTTTGACCGGATCAAACGCCGATGTTCGCGTTCCGATAAAACCGTCGGAAGAAAAGACGATTTTAACAGCGCTGTATTATCAGTTATTGCAGGCAAAAGGATTTATGACCATTGCCGGTCCGGGCAGTCCGGTTGATGTAGAAGAATTGGCTGAAGACCTGCTGGCAAACGAAGGGGAATCACTTGTAATTTCGGGAAGCAACGATGTAAATATCCAACTGATCGTAAATGCCATTAATAATCTTTTGGGAAATTATGGTTCAACGATTTTATTCGACAGACCATTATATACACATCAGGCGATAGATGCCGATTTTGAAAAAGTAATCAGCGGATTAAAAAATAAAGAAATTGCCGGAGTCCTTTGCTGGGGTGTAAACCCGGTGTACAATCATCCAAACGGTGAGGAAATAAAGGCACTGATCTCTGGCGCTGAACTCTCGGTTTCGTTCTCCGACCGGAAAGACGAAACAACAGCAGCCTGCCATTGGGTGTGCCCTGCCCCACACTACCTTGAAGCGTGGAATGATGCAGAACCTAAAAAGGGAGTATTCAGTTTGTCGCAGCCAACTATTTCAAAACTGTTCGACAGCCGTCAGGTTCAGGAAACGCTGTTAAAATGGAGCGGCGAAGAACAACCCAACTATTACGAAATTTTAAAAGCAAACTGGGAAGAGAACTTCACCGGCTTGCAATCAAAATATTCCAATTCCCGATTATTCTGGAACGATGCTCTGCAGAAAGGAGTATTTCAAACTGAGATAACTGCTGAGACCCCAAGTTATAGCGAAAATGGATTAGAAAATGCCTTACAACTTGGCGACCAACAATCGCAGGGATGGGAAATTGTTTTCTACCAGAATGTGGCATTAAAAGACGGAAATTCTGCCAACAATCCGTGGTTACAGGAATTGCCCGATCCCATTGCAAAAATCAGCTGGGATAATTTTGCTGCTGTGCCGGTAAAATGGGCCGAAGAGAATGGCGTTCAAAATGAATCGGTGATTACCATAAACGGTATTGAAATGCCGGTATTTGTGCAGCCCGGACAAGCTCCTGAAACCATTTCGGTAGCATTGGGTTATGGCCGCGAAGTTGCCGGAAAAGTTGGCGACGGTGTGGGTAAAAATATGTATGCACTGACATCGATTCAAAACAATGCCAAACAACTTTGGCTAAGTGGTGCCGATGTACAGACAACGGAAAAAACTTTCGAACTGGCTTTATCGCAAACGCACCACTCGATGGAAGGCCGGCCAATTGTTCGTGAAACCAATTTCGATAAATGGCAACTCGATCCGGCTTCGGGTAACGAAATCCGTAAAGAACATTTGGAACACCACGTTTCCTTATATCCTGAACAGGAATTTAAAGGGCATCATTGGGCAATGGCAGTCGATCTGGGAAGCTGCGTAGGATGTGGAAACTGTTCCATCTCTTGCCAGGCCGAGAACAACGTTCAGGTAATTGGAAAAGAACAGGTGCGTAATCGCCGGATCATGCACTGGATTCGTGTGGATCGTTATTTCTCAAACGATGCAGAAAATCCGGATGTATATCACCAGCCGGTAATGTGTCAGCATTGCGACAATGCACCGTGCGAAAATGTTTGTCCGGTTTCGGCAACACCTCACAGCGAAGAAGGTTTGAATCAAATGGCCTACAACCGCTGTGTGGGAACCAAATATTGTGTGAACAACTGTCCGTATAAAGTGCGTCGTTTTAACTGGTTTCAGTATGTGCAAAATCCGGAGTTTGATTACGCATCAAACAGCGATTTGGGACGTATGGTTCTTAACCCTGATGTTACCGTTCGTTCGCGAGGAGTGGTAGAAAAATGTTCGTTCTGTGTACAGCGTATTCAGGAGAAAAAAGCAGAGGCAAAAGTTGACGGAAGAATGTTAAAAGACGGAGAAGTACAACCGGCCTGTGTTCAGTCGTGCCCGGCCGATGCGCTGGTTTTTGGCGATCTGAACGATGAGAACAGCAAAATAAACAAGCTGTTTAAAAACGAGCGGAATTACCATTTGCTGGAAGAATTGCACACCCTGCCATCGGTAGGATATTTAACGAAGGTTAGAAATAAGAAGAGTTAAAAAATATTGAGATACGATTGATCAACATCAAAAACTGAGGACGTCATTCCGAACTTGTTTCGGAATCTGTTTTAAAAGATGCTGAAACAAGTTCAGCATGACGGCAACCACTTTACGAAGTTGACAATTAAGTAAGAAACAAAAAAGCATAAACGCCTATGTTTAATTCAGCCGTAAGGGGAAAGCTAATTGATGGCGACAAGTCATATAGCCAGATATCGAAGGAGATATTAGCGCCCATCCACGCCAAAACGCCACTGTGGTGGTATGCAGCCATGCTGGTGAGTTTAGGCATGTTCGGATTTGGTTTGTATTGTAAATACATTACCATTTCAACCGGAATTGGTACCTGGGGAGTCAACAACTCGGTAGCCTGGGGTTGGGCCATCATCAACTTTGTTTGGTGGATCGGAATCGGACATGCCGGAACCGCATTTTCCATTTTCCTGCTCATTTTACGGCAAAAATGGAGAACCGCCATTAACCGCGCCGCCGAGGCAATGACAGTTGTTGCCGTGTTCTGTGCCAGCCTTTTCCCGCTGTTGCATATGGGCCGCCCGTGGTTGTTTTTCTTTATTTTCCCGTATCCGAATACACGTGGTCCGCTGTGGGTGAATTTTAACTCACCGCTTTTCTGGGACTTTGTGGCCATTTCGGCCTACCTGCTTATATCAGCAAGTTTCTGGTATTTCGGTATGGTGCCTGATTTTGCCACCATTCGCGACACGGCGAAATCGAAAATAAAAAAGGCTGTTTACGGATTTTTTGCTTTTGGCTGGACCGGATCGAGCCGCGAGTGGCTGCGTTTTGAAGGACTGAGTTTTGTGCTTGGCGGAATTGCTGCTGTTTTGGTGGTTTCGGTACACTCGATTGTATCGACCGACTTTGCGGTTTCAGTGCAAGCTGGATGGCACACCACCATTTTCCCGCCTTACTTTGTGATTGGAGCAATTTTCTCAGGATTCGCGATGGTGCTTACCCTTGTAATTACGATGCGCGGCTTATACAATATGAATGATTTCATTACCGACCGACACGTTGATGCGGTTTGCCGCATCCTGATATTCATTTCTCTGATTATGGGAACGGCCTACATGACCGAAATCTTTATTGCCTGGTATTCGGCTTCAGAATACGAAACGTATATGTTCTTTAAAAACCGTTTGTTTGGTGATTATGCCTTTCAGTTTTGGGCCATGTTTACGGCCAACGCTGTGATTCCGCAGTTGTTCTGGTTTAAAGCGGTACGCAAACGCATGTGGATCGTATTCATTATTTCCATCATCATTAATATCGGGATGTGGTTCGAGCGTTTTAACATTGTGGTTACCACGCTTAGCCGCGATTACCTGCCGGCTGCCTGGGCCAACTACTCGCCCACTTATGTTGAAATAGGATTTTTTGTCGGTACGCTCGGAATGTTTTTGGCCGGAGTTCTGTTGTTCTTCCGCTACATTCCAATGATTGCCATTTCAGAATTAAAGAGTGTGGCAAAATTCGACAAACCAAATAACGGACAACTAAAAGCAAAGAGTCATGAGTAAAAAATATATCCTTGGCGTTTTTGACGACGAAGCTACTTTGGTTGACGCTTTTGAGAAATTAAAAGACAAAGGAGTAATGCCGGTTGAGGTTTACACTCCCTACCCGGTACACGAAATACTGGAAGGAATGCCCATAAAAACACGCATTACACACGCAGCTTTCTTTTACGGATTATTTGCCGCGTTGGGTATCCTCGGATTTCTGACTTATGCAGCAGTAATCGACTGGCCCTTACGTTACGGCGGAAAACCGTTTAATGCTTTCCCGTCGTTTATTGTGGTTACTATCGTGGCTACTATTCTCGCTATAACGTTGCTTACGCTTTTTACTTTTTCGGCACGGGCGAAAGTATTCCCCGGCAAAAAAGCAGAGATCTTTCACGAGCGCGCTACCGACGATAAGTTTGTTATGGTTTTTGATGAGGAAGGTATTGCGAACGAAAGTGAATCGCTAAAAGCAATTCTAACTGAACATGGTAAAATTGAATAAATAGATTTTGAACTATGAGCATTGAGAAGAACAGATATAAAATGAAAGATAGACCTATAAAGCAAAGCGTAACTTTTGCCTTGATACTTTTAACTTTTGCCTTGATTTCATCCTGCGACTACAACCGCCGAACAACCGGCTGGCAGTATTTCGATGACATGGTTACCTCGCCGGCCTACGAGAGCTACACGCCCAATCCGAATTTTGCCGACGGTAAAACCATGCAACCGCCTGTTCCGGGAACAATTCCACGAGGAACAGTTCCTTACGCTTATGAGAAAAGCGACGAAGACCGGGCGCTGGCTGCTGCCACACTGGTTAACAACCTGGAACCAAGTAAAGAAAACCTGCAACGCGGCGAAAGAATGTATGGCATTTATTGTATGCAGTGCCACGGCGAGAAAGGCGACGGACAAGGATCGTTGTATGTAAGCAAAAAATACACTTATCCACCGGCCAGTTTGTTAAGCGAAAAAATGATGGACAATCCCGAAGCCGATATTTACCACGTTATTACAGTGGGCTTTGGAATTATGGGCGAGCACGGTTCGATGATAAAACCAGACGACCGCTGGAAAATAGCAATGTACGTTAAAGAAGTACTACAAAATTGAAAAAAATAAAATGAGAAGTACTCTACATACAAAAATATCAGAACAGTTTTGAAGCAGTACAGAGCGTAACATGTTTCGCTCCGGCTCAAATTAAAACATGCTCCCCTTTTGAGGGGAGCTCCCGACAGGGAGAGGGGTAAACTAGTAACAGATTGAAAAAGAACTAAAGCAACAGATATGGAAGACCGATTAACACTTTCCAATAAGTTTAAAATGCTTACCTACGCGCTAATGGCCGTTGGTGTAGTTTCGTTTGCACTGGGTTTTGTTTTCGATGCCGAGCGCACCTGGGCAAACTACCTTTTAAACAACTACTATTTTGTGTCGCTGGCCATTGGCGCCGCCTTTTTTGCCGCCATCCAGTACATTACACAATCGGGCTGGTCGGCCATGTTTAAACGAGTGCCCGAGGCGATGGTTGCGTATCTTCCGTTTGCTGCGGTGTTCTTCCTGATTCTGTATTTTGGAATGCATTCGGTTTTTGAATGGACACACCACGAGGTGGTATCGCACGATCATATTTTGCAGCACAAATCGCCTTATTTGAATGTGCCCTTCTTTTTCGCACGCATTATTGTATTTTTTGCTGCATGGATCATTCTTTCGAAAGTATTGCGCAAATTTTCGCTAAAAGAAGACGAAGTTGGCGGCATGCTGTATTTCGAAAAATCGGAGTTCTATTCAAAGATCTTCATTTTTGTGTTGGCATTCTCATTCAGCCTGTTTTCGGTTGATATGTTGATGTCGCTCGAGCCGCACTGGTTCAGCACTATGTTTGCCGGAAAAAGCTTTATGGCAGGAGTTTTACATGCCTCTTCGATAATTGCACTGATTGTAATTATACTGTCAAAACAAGGGAAATTCCCGCTGCTAAACCACAGTCACCTGCACGATTTTACCCGGTATATTTTTATGTCGAGTATTGTTTGGGGCTACTTCAATTTTGCCGAATTCATGTTAATCTGGTACGGCAACATTCCTGAAGAAACATCGTGGTTTGTACACCGCTGGCACGGTGTTTACAAAATTCTGTTCTTCGCCAATATAGTAATTAACTGGGCCATTCCGTTCTTGGTACTGATGCCACGCAAAAGTTCGAGAAGCAAACTATTTATGATACCGGTAATTATTCTGTTGATAATCGGACAATACACCGAATTGTACTACATCATCTGGCCGGCAACGGTCCACGAAGCGAAGTTTGGCCTGCTAGAAATCGGGACTTTCCTCGGTTATGCCGGATTATTTTCGTGGGTAGTAGGAACTACGCTTACAAAAGCCAGTCTGGTTCCGAAAAATCATCCTTATCTGGAAGAAAGTATTCAGCACCATTTCTAAGGAATTATCTTCAGTATTTTAATTATTAGTTTTAGGAAGTATTCCAAAGGATTTCTCAATGCGATTTTCTCCTTTTGGAGCACACCCCAGGTTTCACAACTGAAGATTTATTGCTTTGGCAGTAGGCCCGAAGTCATCTTTATGAGCTATCCTGAATTCCGGTTCATCCCTGAAAAGTACCCATTCGCCGATATTTATTTCAAAAGCCTTTATTTTCAGGCTTACTTTATGCATATTTAAATCCAAACCTGTAATTTGCAGAAGTTAAATCTTACTACTCAATAAAAACAATATGGAATTATTCGAAGCACGCAATGTAAACAAGGTTTTTGCCAGCACTCAGGCCTTAACCGATGTTAGCATTTCGGTGAAAGAACAAAGTATTTTTGGTTTGCTTGGCCCCAACGGTGCGGGCAAAACCACCCTCATCCGCATTATTAACCAGATTACCGCCCCCGACAGTGGCGAGATTTTTCTGAACGGTAGAAAAATGAACCGCACAGACATTTCGCACATTGGCTACCTGCCCGAAGAACGCGGACTGTACAAAAAAATGAAGATCGGCGAGCAGGCCATCTACCTGGCTCAGCTGAAAGGAATGTCGCACCGCGATGCAAGCAGAAACCTGAAACACTGGTTCGAGAAATTCGACATTATGCCCTGGTGGAATAAAAAGGTGGAAGAGCTGTCGAAAGGAATGCAGCAAAAGGTTCAGTTTATTACTACCGTTGTTCATCAGCCCAAACTGCTGATTTTTGATGAGCCTTTTAGTGGTTTCGACCCGATAAATGCCAATCTGCTGAAAAAGGAAATTCTGAACCTGAAAGCAGAAGGTGCAACTATAATTTTCTCCACCCACAACATGGGATCGGTTGAAGAATTGTGCGACCACATTGCGCTGATCAACAAATCGAAAAAAATTGAAGACGGGCCAACCGACGAGATTCGCATGAAATACAAATCGAATACGTTCGACATTAAATACCGGGGCGAATTCAATAATATCCACCTGGCTTTGGGTTCCGATTATAAAATCATCAGTCACGATGAGTCGGGAAAAGCGAAAACGCTGAAAGTGCAGTACCTGAACGGAAAATCGAATAACGAATTGTTACAGGCCATTATGCCGGCCGCCGAAATTATCTCGTTTGAGGAACTTATCCCGAGCATGAACGACGTATTTATTAAAGCCGTTGAAGAGTCGAACAAAAACTAAAACAGCCAACATGAACAACACATTACTGATTTTAAAACAAGAATACCTGAAACGGGTAAAAAAGAAATCGTTCATCATATTAACCATCCTAATGCCGTTTTTAATAGCCGGCGTTTACGGACTGGTCATCTATTTCTCGATAAAAGACGATACTGAAGAACGCACCATCGCGGTGTACGATGCTACCAATTTATTTCTTGGCGAATTCAGCGAAGAAGGAACAACCAGCTACCATTTTATTCCAAAAGAAGAATTTACGGAATTGAAAACCAACCTGAAAGGCAGTGGTTATTATGGCCTTCTGTATATTCCATCCGATATTTATTCGAACAACCAGGCGCAGCTTTTCTCCGAGAAACAGTTGCCGTTTGAATTGACCGAACAAATTGAGCGCAAACTCAGCCGTTTTATCGAAAACGACAAGCGCCAAAAAGTAATTGCCGATTCGGGCATCCCCGATTTGGAAGAGCGCCTGAGCAAAACACGCACCAGCGTAAACCTTAGCACGCTAAAAGTATCGCAATCGGGCGAAACAAAGAAAAGTTCGTCGGTAGTAGCTTTTATTGCCAGTTACGCCATGGGGCTGCTCATATATTTCTTTGTATTTATGTACGGAGCCATGGTTATGCGCAGCGTAATGGAAGAAAAGAAAAGCCGCATTATCGAGGTAATTATTTCATCGGTAAAACCCAGCCAGCTAATGGCCGGTAAAATTATAGGTACCGCATTGGTTGGCCTCACGCAGGTTGCCATTTGGCTTGGGTTAGGAGGTATTGGACTGATAGTGGTACAAAGTTTCTTTTTCTCGCCCGAAACAGCACAGCAAATGAGCCAAAGTATTATGGAATCGCAGGGGCAAATGAACCCGGCAGCCATGCAAACAGCGCAGTCGAACCAGGTTATGGAAGTGATGGAAATGATCGGCAACCTGAACATTCCACTCATTTTGTTTTCCTTTGTGTTCTATTTTCTGGCCGGTTATTTATTGTACAGCGCTTTATTGGGTGCTGTTGGTGCCGCTGTCGATAACGACGAAGACTCCCAACAAATGGTATTCCCGGTAACTTTCCCGCTTATCCTTTCAATTATGCTGCTCTTCCCTATTGCCAAAAATCCTGAAGGTCCGCTGGCATTCTGGTGCTCTATAATACCATTTACCTCACCGGTGGCCATGATGGCTCGTGTACCTTACGACCTGCCCATTTGGGAGCTTTTACTTTCAATGGGATTACTTGTGCTTACAACCATCGTATGCATTATGGCAGCTGCAAAAATTTATCGCATCGGGTTGCTGATGTATGGTAAAAAGGTAAATATTAAAGAGCTGATTAAGTGGCTTCGGTACAAAGGCTAGTAACGAAAATAATGAGTCGTGCTAAAAAGTTAGCAACAACGTCATTCTGAATTTATTTCAGAATCTATAGAACCTGGTTTCTAATTCTTAAAAGATCCTGAAACAAGTTCAGGATGACGAAACAAAATCTTTTTTGACAGCCGTACAAATCCCGGTTTTCTTAACAAAGCAGACAAAAACATGATTTTTTTCACATCTACTATTTAGAATAAATAAAAATTACATATATTGCGATCATTATGAAAAACACCGGTAACAATATGATGATGTGTTGTTGTTTCCTGAAAAACGGGAAAGGTGTTGTAGTGTTTTAAGTTGAGCTAAATTGCATGATTATACAAGGCCTTTCCGTGAACGGAAGGGCCTTTTTTTTGTTTAATGAATAGTTACCGAAATAACTCAATAATTAAAAAGAATGAAAGCAAAGAACATTTTAGAGACCATTGGCAACACGCCACATGTAAAAATTAACCGCCTCTATCCGGAGGATTACGAAGTATGGGTAAAAGTTGAGAAAACAAATCCCGGTGGGAGTATAAAAGACCGTATTGCCCTGGCTATGGTTGAAGATGCCGAGAAGAAAGGGATACTAAAAGAAGGTTCGGTTATTATTGAACCTACATCGGGAAATACCGGAATCGGATTGGCACTGGTAGCAGCTGTAAAAGGTTATCGTTTAATTCTTACCATGCCCGAATCAATGTCGTTGGAAAGAAGAAGAGCATTGAAAGTGTTTGGTGCCGAACTGGAGTTAACTCCAAAAGAAAAAGGAATGAAAGGTGCCATTGCCAGAGCTGAAGAACTGGCCAGCGAGCTGGGTAATGCCTGGATACCTCAACAATTTAACAATCCGGCAAACGTTGCCGTACACCGCGATATTACCGCACAGGAAATTTTGAAGGATTTCCCCGAAGGTTTCGATTACCTGATTACCGGCGTTGGTACCGGAGGTCACATTACGGGCGTTGCCGAGGTTTTGAAAGCAAAATTTCCAAACCTGAAAGTTTTTGCTGTTGAACCGGATTCAAGCCCGGTAATTGGCGGAAAAGATCCCGGTCCGCATGCAATTCAGGGAATTGGTGCCGGTTTTATTCCGAACAACCTGAATACAGAACTTCTTGACGGAACAGTAGAAATCAGTAAAGACGAAGCTTTCGAGTATGCACAAAAAGCTGCACGCGAAGAAGGTTTGTTTGTTGGTATTTCGTCGGGAGCATCGTTGGCAGCCGTTGCCAAAAAGATAAAAGAACTTCCGAAAGGATCGCGGATTCTTACGTTCTCGTACGACCACGGCGAACGCTACTTATCAATTGAAGGTTTGTATTAAAACTAACGTCAATATACAGGAAGGGAATCATTCGAATGGGTGGTTCCCTTTTTCTTTTTCTGGATTCGAAACACCATCAAGCAAATCTATCAAACAAAAGTTTCCAATTGTTTGTTCTTTCTTCGTATCTTATTAAAAACTAAGAATGAAAGGATTAACTATGTTTTTAATCGGACTTATTGCAGGAATAATTTTAACAATCGTTCTTTTGATTGTGATTCTACCCAAACAGATGTTTGTTGTAAACGAAAGTAAATTGGGCTTTGATGAAACCGTTGCTGCCATTGAACAGTCGGCAAAAGACAATAACTGGAGCATGCCGCACTTATACGATCTGCAGGCAACCATGAAAAAACATGGTTTTGAGGTAAAACCCGTAAAAGTATTTTCGCTGTGTAAACCCGATCATGCTTACCAGATATTAAGCAGCGACCAGGAGCGTGTTGTTTCGGCCCTTATGCCATGCCGTGTTGCGGTTTACGAACGCAACGGCAAAACCTATGTATCGATGCTAAACTCCGGCCTGTTCTCGAAATTTATGGGGAACAAAGTTAAAACCGTTATGGGAGCTGCCAGCGAAGAAAATAAACAAATACTGGCTCCCGTTATCAAGTAAGAAAAACTAAAAACAATAAAAACTACCATGAAAAAACTATTGTATTTATTCATCCTGGTTGTATTTGCAGCCTGTAATTCAGGAACACAAAAAACCACTGAAGTTGCCCAACCCGAACAAATTGTAGAATCCACCATTGCTATTGGCGGATTGCATTGCGATGCCTGCGTGGCTTCGGTAGAAAAAGGTGTAAATTCCCTGAGTGGGATTGAATCGGTAAAAGTGACACTCGCCGATTCAACTGCCATTGTTACCTACAACGCATCGGCCGTGTCGATCGACGAAATTGAAAAAAGCATTGAAAAGCGCGGATACACGATAAAAGCCGTAAAATAAGCTTCAACAACAGTTAAACTACTACTATTCACAATGTTCTGGTGATAACTGCCTGAAGTTTTCGGCATAATATTTGTAAAATTCCGTACATTGCAAAAAAGCCATAGAAACAATGAAGGAAAATTTTAAAAACGGAAAACCGGAATTAAAGGAAACAGGGGCTATATGGAGCGTTAAAGTTGACATTCCAACTGCCGTTTCTCACGATTCCATCAGGCTTTACAAAAAAGCCCGGGAATTGAAACTGAAAGTAATTTTGAATTAAATAAAAAGCTTTGACCACGATTGGTTCAAAGCTTTTTTTTTATAAGTCTATTTTCAATTCATTCAGTCGCTTCTTTAACCTCTGCTCTCAACTAAAGCAGTTACAATTTTCGTGCGCAACAACCATCAGCGCTGAATAGCTTTCGCTCTGCAACTGCGAACTTGTGACCTGCACCCCCTCTCTCGCTGAACTTCCGTTTCCTTTTCTTAACTTCGCCACTAAAATTTTAGTAACATGGGCAACTGGTCAGAAGAACTTCACAATAAAATAGACGAACAATTACAAGGCGGCAGAGAGAAAGACCTGCGCTTTTTTCGTATCGATGAGTTTAAACGCAACATCTCGCGTGTTGATGAATTTTCGAATTCGTGTCCGGCATGTAAGAAAGAACAAATTGATATAACCAAAGCGGTAAACAACATCGCCCAGGCTGTAAACCACGTTGGCAAACCACGCCGCAATTACGACCGGCTAATCACCCGCCTCTCCAAACACATGCAAAAGGAGCACGGTTTTTACGCGCCCTACTATTTTACCTACCTTATTTCATTCTTTGGAATTATTGGCGGCTCTGTTCTGGGCTACCTGTTGATGCAACTAAATGCCGACATCAAACTCGAACTTTTCCTTATTGGTTTTGCCATCGGGCTGTTGCCCACCTACATCTGGGGCTATTTAAAAGACAAAAAAATAAGAAAAGAGAAGCGGCTGATGTAAATTTAGTCAACAAAAAACGGTTTTTTACTGTTACCTTTCCAACACTCTCGTTACTGATACCACGGAAATTGTAATCAAGAAATAGAAAATTTAGCGAAAAACAACTGCACAATGAAAAACACTGTTTTATTTGTACTGGCAGCAATTGTTCTGTTTGCCTGTAACGAACAACAACCAAAATTAGATTATCCGGTGACTAAAAAAGGAGAAGTAAAAGACACCTACTTTGGTGTTGAAGTGGCCGACCCCTACCGTTGGCTCGAAGATGACCACTCGGACGAAACTGCCGAATGGGTGAAGGCCGAAAACAAAGTAACTTACAGCTACCTGAACCAGATTCCGTACCGCGAAGAGTTAAAAGAAAAACTTTCGTCGATATGGAATTACGAAAAAGTGGGCGCACCGTTTAAAGAAGGCGACTGGACCTATTTTTACAAAAACGACGGCCTGCAAAACCAATACGTAGTTTACCGTTATAAAACCGGTGAAGATGAATCAACAGCCGAAGTTTTTCTCGATCCGAATACGTTTGCCGAGGACGGAACAACATCGCTGGATGCCCTGAGGTTTTCGGAAAACGGAAAAATTGCCGCCTACTCGATTTCGGAAGGTGGCAGCGACTGGCGCAAGATTATCATTATGGATACCGACTCCAAAACGCAAATTGGCGATACGCTGATTGATGTGAAATTTACCGGTATTGCGTGGAAAGGCGACGAAGGTTTTTTCTACTCGAGCTACGACAAACCGGAAGGCAGCGAATTATCGGCAAAAACCGATCAGCATAAATTATACTACCACAAACTGGGCACTGCTCAAAACGAAGACGAGCTGATATTTGGAGGAACACCCGAAGAAAAACACCGTTATGTTGGCGGTGGAGTTACCGACGATAATCGTTACCTGGTAATTACTGCCAGTGTTTCTACATCGGGAAACAAACTGTTTATTAAAGACCTTACCAAGCCCAACAGCAAACTAATTACTGTAATTGGCACCGACGAAAGCGACACCTACGTAATCGACAATGTAGGCACCAAACTATACCTGGTTACCAATTTAAATGCACCTAACCAACGCGTGGTTACCACCGATGTTAGTAATCCAACTCCCGAAAACTGGGTAGATTTTATTCCTGAGACCGAAAACGTACTCAGCCCGTCAACCGGATGTGGCTATTTCTTTGCCGAATACATGATCGATGCCGTATCAAAAGTATTTCAGTACGATTACGACGGCAAAATGATTCGCGAAGTGGAATTACCGGGAGTGGGTTCGGTTGCAGGTTTTGGTGCCAAGAAAAAGGCTACCGAAATGTATTACACCTTCACCAACTACATTACGCCGGGAAACATTTATCAATACGACTTTGAGACCGGCAAATCAGAACTGTACCGCAAACCGGCTATCGATTTTAATCCAAACGATTTCGAAAGCAAACAGGTTTTCTACGCTTCGAAAGACGGCACTAAAATTCCGATGATTATTACCTATAAAAAGGGTACGGAATTGAATGGTAAAAACCCAACGATACTTTACGGTTACGGTGGTTTTAATGTAAGCCTTCCGCCAAGTTTCTCGGTTACCAATGCAGTTTGGTTAGCGCAAGGTGGCGTGTATGCCGTGGCCAATTTGCGCGGTGGCGGCGAGTACGGTAAAAAGTGGCACGACGCCGGAACCAAAATGCAAAAGCAAAATGTTTTCGACGATTTTATTGCCGCTGCCGAATACCTGATTACAGAAAACTATACATCAAGCGATTACCTGGCCATCCGAGGCGGATCGAACGGCGGATTGCTGGTTGGTGCTGTAATGACACAACGTCCCGAGTTGATGAAAGTAGCACTTCCGGCAGTTGGCGTACTGGATATGTTACGTTACCATACCTTTACTGCTGGTGCAGGTTGGGCTTACGACTACGGCACAGCCGAAGACAGCAAAGAAATGTTTGAATACCTGAAAGCTTATTCTCCGGTGCACAATGTAAAAGCGGGTGTTGAATATCCGGCAACACTCGTAACTACCGGCGACCACGACGACCGTGTTGTTCCGGCTCACAGCTTTAAATTTGCTGCCGAATTGCAGGCCAAACAAGCAGGCAACAACCCGGTTCTAATCCGCATTGAGACTGATGCCGGACACGGAGCAGGAACACCGGTAAGCAAAACCATCGAGCAATATGCCGATATTTATGGCTTCACATTGTGGAATATGGGCATTAAAACACTGGCTGAATAAAAAAGTGGATTTCTGAATGAAAATATGAATAACCCCATCCTTTAGGGTGGGGATTAACAACTTCAGGTTTACCACAGGATTAAAAGGGAATTTTGTAATTTTTAATTTACAAAATTCCCTTTTAATCCTTATTTACATCCATATTCTGGCCCCGCCATAAATGACGGCATTAATCAGAATTATTACCAGGAAACGATTATCCCGAAAAAATTAATTCCAGGCAAGTCCAAATTTTCAATCAAGAAATACTACTTTTGGATTCCCGGTAGCACGATTTGTTACCGGGAATTTTTATGTTGAAGGACGATGCAATTTCTGGTTATTGAGGGAAATATAGGAGCCGGTAAATCAACACTTTCGCGTATGATTGCCGAAGATTACAACGCTAAACTGGTGATGGAACAGTTTGCCGACAATCCATTTCTGCCAAAGTTTTATAAAGACAAGGAACGCTATTCATTTCCGCTGGAACTTTCGTTTTTAGCCGACCGCTACAACCAGATCAAAAACGAAGTACTCAACCTCGATCTTTTTCACTCGTTTATGGTGGCCGACTACTATTTTGCCAAAACCGCAATTTTTGCCGAAAACACCCTGAAAAAAGATGAATACCATCTGTTCCGGCAAATCTTCAACATTATTTTCGAATCGATGCCCAAACCCGATTTATACGTTTACCTCCATTCGGATGTGAACCGGCTGATGAAAAATATAAAAATGCGCGGGCGCGATTATGAACAAAATATGGATCCTGATTACCTCGATAAAATTGGTAACGGATACTTTAATTTTTTTAAACAAATTTCCTCCTTCCCCATCCTGATTATTGACATTAATGGCATCGATTTTGTAAAAAATCCTGACCATTATCAGCAATTAAAATCAGCTATTTTTAATGGCGATTACAAACCGGGAATAAACCGTTTGATATTGTGATAAAAACATGGAGCACAGCTTTTAAATAATGAAAAGCTTTTTACTTTTGTCTGCTCGAATGTGAATGTTTAATTTTAGTATAAATAATGTCTGTTATGAGAAGAATCAACTTTAAACCTATCGCCTTGTTTGTTGGTGTAGCGGTTTTACTGTCTGGATGTTCCGGACTAAACAAAATGAAAAATAATGCCGATCAAATCAACTTCAAAGTTACCCCCGAGGTGCTTGAAGCACACGCCAGCGAAGTTGCCGTTGCCATCGACACCCGTTTCCCCGCCAAATACTTCAATAAAAAAGTTACACTAACGGCTACACCCGTGCTAAAATACGATGGTGGCGAAACGGCCTACAATCCTGTTTCAGTACAGGGCGAAAGCGTTGAAGCCAACAACAAAGTAATTAGCTACACCGGTGGAAGTGTAAATTACAAAGATGCTGTTGCCTACGATAAAGCCATGGCAAAATCAGAGCTTTACGTAAATATTAAAGCAACGCAAGGTGCAAAATCGGTTGATTTCGAGCCAATAAAAGTTGCCGATGGTGTTATCGCTACCAGCGAAAAAGTGATTATGATCCCGAAAGCGATTTTAGGTGTTGAGCGCGAAGCTAACAACAGTGGAAAATACGATCCGAACATTGATGCTTTCATGCGTATCGTTCCTGACGAAATGACTGCCGACATCAAATACCTGATCAATCGCTCAAACATTCGCAGAGACGAAATTTCGAAAAGTGAAGTTACTGCATTGGAAGACTACACTAAAAAAGCAAACGAAGACGAAAGAATTGATTTGAAAGATGTTGAAGTTTCAGCTTATGCATCACCTGATGGTACAATCGATCTGAACCTTGACCTTGCTGCAAAACGTAAAGAAACTTCTTCGGCATTTTTGGCCAAAAAATTAAAAGAAGCCGGTATTGACGTTAAGCTAAAAACAAAATACACTCCTGAAGACTGGGACGGTTTTAAAACCTTGTTGGAGCAGTCGAACATTAAAGACAAAGAACTGATCCTGCGTGTACTTTCAATGTACAACGACCCGGAAGTTCGCGAGCGTGAAATCCGTAACCTAAGTGAGACTTTTAATGAAGTAGCCGACGAAATTCTTCCACAGCTGCGTCGTGCAAAAATGACGACCAGTGTTGATATGATTGGTAAAACCGACGAAGAATTAAAAGCTGCTGCAAAAGCCGATCCGGCTTCATTAAACCCTGCCGAATTACTTTATGCTGCTACTTTGTTCCAGGATCTTAATGAACAACTTTCGGTTTACGATGCATTTATGGAAGTTTACCCGAACGACTGGAGAGGACCAAACAACGCAGGCTACGTAATGGTTCAGCAATACAAATATGCCGATGCAAAACCATTGTTCGAGAAAGCGGAAAAACTGGCTAACAACGAGCCGATCGTTAAAAACAACGTTGGTGCGGTTACTTTAACCGAAGGCGATGTTGACGCCGCTGAGGCTTTATTTGGTGCTGCTGCAGGTGCCGGCGATGCTGTTAACTACAACATGGGAATCGTTAGCGTTAAAAAGGCAGAATATGACAGAGCTGTTCAATATTTCAACCGCTTTGCCGATGTAAACTCAGGATTGGCAAAATTACTGGCCGGAAACAACAACGGTGCAGTTAAAGATCTTGACGCTTGTACAATTGAAGGTTGCTACATGACTGAATATTTCAAAGCTGTAATTGGTGCCCGCACTGCTAAAGAATCGTTATTGTTCGACAGCCTGAAAGCTGCTGTTGAAATGAATGCCGGTTTGAAAGAAGTGGCCAAAACAGATATGGAATTCGCAAAATATTTCGACAATGCTAAATTTAAAGCAATTGTTGACTAATTAACTTTATTGCAAAATTTAAGGAAAGAGGCTGTCCAAAAAGTAAAATTGGACAGCCTTTGTTTTTATTGTCCCTTTAAGATTTGTATCTTAAAGGTGGATATGACAATAAGATCAAAC